>WSNJ01000038.1:7595-16622 GCA_013316045.1 Clostridia bacterium | reverse complement strand
ATAATATATATCTGACAAAAGGGGCAGGAATAAATGATTTCCACTCGCGGAAGATACGCTTTGCGCGTAATGATAGACATAGCCGAAAACGGAAACGGCGGATACATACCGCTCAACGATATAGCGCGTCGGCAGGGAATTTCCGAAAAGTATTTGGAGAGCATTCTCGTTATTCTCACGCGCGGAAACTTACTTAGCGGACTTCGTGGCAAGGGCGGCGGATACAAACTTACAAAGCCGCCCGAAGAATATACGGCAAAAAGCATACTGTGTCTTACCGAAGGCTCGCTCGCTCCCGTGGCGTGCCTGAAAGAGGGCGCGGACGCCTGTGCGAGAAGCGGCGAGTGTAAAACGTTATCGCTGTGGACGGGGCTGAATCGGGTTATCGACGAATATCTCGAAAGCGTTAAGCTCTCCGACCTTATGGGCGGCGGCGATTTCTATTCTATATAATATAAAGCGCATTACGCGGCGCGTTTTAACAGTCCGAACGGCTTTTGAAAAAAAATTCGGAAAAATTGAAAAACTTTTAATTGTTGACATAACGTTGTCCTTTATATTGTGTTATACTATAAATGTAAATACAACGGAAAAGGACGAAAGACAATGAGCAGAAACAATTACTTTACAATCGAAAACGTTGGCGGAGTGTACCGCATAGTTCTTGCAAACGTAAACGGCAAGAAAGTCGGGAGCCGAGAAATATTTCAAAGCCGCGCCGCCGCGATGGCGAACGCCGTATTTATGGCGCAGAGAAACAAAATACGCTTTATAAATCCCATTCTCGCATAAGCGGGCTTAACGCTTGCAATTATCGGCTTGCAATGATATAATATACAGGCTATGAAAAACACTGTGATATTCGACCTTGACGGAACGCTTCTCGATACGCTGACCGACCTTGCGGCGAGCGTGAATTACGCGCTCGATACAATGGGCTATCCGCTACGCACAAAGAGCGAGATATGCTCGTTCGTAGGCAACGGCGTACGGCTTCTCGTAAGCCGCGCCGTACCCGAAAATACTTCGCGCGAAGATGCCGATAAGACTTTCGGAATTTTTTCCGAGTACTACGCAAAGCATATGAACGATACTACGCGCCCGTACGCAGGCTTATGCGAAGTGCTTGCGGAGCTTAAAAAGCGCGGATACAAAACGGCGGTCGTTTCCAACAAATACGACGTTGCCGTAAAGCATTTGTGCAAGGACTTTTTCGGCGCGAACGTTGATATTGCCGTGGGCGAGAGCGAAAAAATCAAGCGCAAACCGTCGCCCGACGGAGTTTACGCGGTATTGAAAGAGCTTAACTCGCAAAAGGAACAAGCCGTTTACGTAGGCGACGCCGATACCGACTTCAACACGGCAAAAAACGCCGAAGTCGATTTCGTCGGAGTGTCCTGGGGTTTCCGCCCGCGCGACCTGCTTATATCTCTCGGCGCGAAAAAGGTTGCCGATACGCCGCGGGAGCTTCTTGAAATACTAACCGAGATGTAGCTTTAAGAGTTACCGCCGCTTTCGTCCCGTTTTTCGGGGTCGGGAGCGGCTTTTTTATTGTTTCGGTCTTTTTTGCGCGGCGGGAAAATCTTCTCTTTCCGCTTGCAAAACGCTCGGACACGTGCTATAATAATCATAGGGGACAGGGCAAATGGCACGAAAAGCGCGCGTTCGCAGTCAGAGCGGCATATACCGCATACTTTTGCGGAGCGACAAGTTCATATTTTGCGACGATAAGGATGCGGAAGCGTTCCTTGATTTTCTCGTGCGGCAGAAGAACGACGATTTCTTCGAGATTTACGCGTATTGCCTGTTAAACCGCGAAATTCATCTTGTCGTAAAAGAAGGCTTAAAGGGCATTTCGGCCGATATAATGAGAATCTGTTCGGGTTACGTTGCGTATTACAACGAGAAGAACTCGGCGGACGGCGCGCTGTTCCACGGAAGATTCGTTTCGTTTCCGCTCGAAGACGACGCGAGCGTTTTACGGGCTGTGCGGCAGGTGCACCGAATGCCGCTTAAAGAAAACTGCAAATTGGACTACGCATTTTCGAGTTATCCCGTGTACTTCAAAAAGAGCGACCTTTTAAGCTCCGACGCCGTAATACTCATTGCGGGCAGTATAATAGATTTCAGAATCTTCTGCGAGTCGGGCGACGGCGAAGAAAACAAGCGCGTTCTGTCCGACGCGGAACTTCGCGGGAAAATCCGCGAAATGTTTGCGGGCGTCAGCGCGGAAGAACTCGAAAGTTTAAGCGACGAGCAATATAACGTATTGCTCGGAAAAATAAAGAAGATAGACGGCGCGACTTCCGAGAGCATAGCGCGCGTTCTCGGTATAGAAAAACAGGTTGTCGAAAAGGCGTAAAGTATGTACACAATAAAAATCGTAAACTTCGACGGCGAAATGCAAACCGTCGCAACGCTCGCGGATAAAATCTGGCGCGAGCATTACGCGGGTATTCTGCCGTCCGACCAAATAGATTATATGATTGAAAAATTTCAATCTTTTACGGCGATAAAAGATTCCGTATCGTCGCGCGGCTACGAGTATTTTTTTATCTCGGACGAAAACGGCGAAGCGGTAGGATATTTCGGCGTTACTTGCGAGAGCGACGCGCTTTTCGTTTCAAAACTGTATCTCGGCGCGTCCGTCCGCGGCAAAGGGCTCGGCAGAACGTGCCTTGACAAGTGCGCGGAAATTGCTCGCGGCAACGGTCTGCAAAAATTACGCCTTACCGTAAACCGTAATAACCCGTCGTTCGGCTTTTATAAAAAAGTCGGCTTTACTGTCGTGCGCGAAGAAGACGCCGATATAGGAAACGGCTATTATATGAACGACTACGTAATGGAATTACAGCTATGAATTTTCCCGTAAAGCAGCGCCGCGACGCATTAAAGCGGCTCTACAACACACGGCAAAAAAAGAAAAAAACGTGAAAAAATTCATAAAGTAGCGGTTAATGAAATTTTAATGCAAGTATCACCGTTTTATCACCGAAAATCGTTGTTAAATCGGCTTATTTGTTATATAATAACTATTGAAACTTTTTATCTTACGGAGTGTGAATTTTGGGTAAAACGTTAAAATACTATTTTAAGCGGTGGCCCGTTATCTTAGCTATATTCGCTTTGCTTTTGGGGCAGGCGCTGTGCGATTTGGCGCTTCCCGACTATATGTCGCAGATAGTTGCGGAAGGCGTTCTCACGCAGAACATTAACCGCATCTGGTACTACGGCGGAATAATGCTCGCTTACGCGTCCGGCGTTACGGCGTGCAGTGTGGCGGTGGGCTACCTTGCGGCGTGGCTCGGTTCGGGCATAGCGCGCGACATAAGGCGCGACGTGTTCGCAAAGGTTACGGATTTTTCGGGCGCCGAGTTCGACAAGCTAAGCGTATCAACGCTTATAACGCGTTCGACGAACGACGTTACGCAAGTGCAGATGTTCTTTATTATGTTTACGCGGCTTGCGCTTTATTCTCCTATTATGGCGGTCGGCGGAATACTCAAAGCCATAGACAAGTCGCAGGGGATGAACAATCTCGTATGGATAATAATGATAGGCGTCGGCACGTTGCTTTTGAGTATAATAGTTCTGCTTCTGATAGTTCAGCCCAAGTTTATCAAATTGCAAAAGCTGACGGATAAGGTTAACCTGCTGGCGCGCGAAGGCTTGAACGGTATGATGGTTATCCGCGCGTTCAACACGCAGGAGCACGAAGAAAAGCGTTTCGACGGCGCGAACGGCGAACTAACCGCTACGAGCTTATTCGTTAACCGCGTTATGAGCGCGCTGTTTCCGATTATCAACTTCGTAATGTACGGCGTTATGATTTCGGTCGTATGGATAACGGCGGCAAATTCGGCGGACGTAAACGGCGTTGCGAATATGATGGCGTTCATTCAGTACGCTATGCAGATAATAATGTCGTTTATGATGATTACTATGGTATTCATTCTCCTGCCGCGCGCGGCAGTTTCGGGCAAGCGTTTGGGCGAAGTTCTCTCGACCGAAATTTCGATAAAGGACGCTCCTAACGCCCGCGATTTCGGACGCGCGAAAGGCGTTATCGAGTTCAAGAACGTGAACTTCAAGTACTCGGGCGGCGACGACTACGTACTGAAAAATATTTCTTTCACGGCTAACCCCGGCGAAACAACCGCGTTTATAGGAAGCACGGGAAGCGGCAAAACGTCGCTCATTTCGCTGATTCCGCGCCTTTACGACGCTACCGAAGGCGAAGTTACGCTCGACGGCGTGAACGTTAAGGATATTTCGCTCGAATCTCTGCGCAGAAACGTTGCGTTCGTGCCGCAGAAAAACGTACTGTTCTCGGGGACTATCGAGAGCAATATCAAGTATTCCGACGAGAGCTTGCCCGACGAAGATATGTATCACGCCGCGGAAGTCGCGCAGAGTACCGACTTTATCGAGAGCAAGGAAGAAAAATTCTATTCCGAAATAGCTCAGGGCGGAACGAACGTTTCGGGCGGTCAGAAACAGCGTCTTGCGATTGCCCGCGCGCTTATAAAGAAGTCGCCCGTGTGCGTGTTCGACGACAGCTTTTCCGCGCTCGACTTCAAGACGGACGCCGCGCTTCGGTCGGCTCTGAAAGACGATGCGAAAGACAGTGCGTTGCTGATAGTGGCTCAGCGCGTCGGAACGATAATGAACGCCGATAAAATAATAGTGCTCGACGACGGCGAAATCGTGGGAATGGGCAAGCACAAAGAATTGCTCGAAAATTGCCCCGTTTACAGAGATATAGCTAAATCGCAACTTTCGGAGGAGGAACTTTCGTTATGAGTGAAGAAAAGAAAATAAACGTTCCGCCGAAAGGTCCGCGTCGCGGTCCCGGCGGTCCGCACGGTCCCGTAGTCGGCGAAAAACCCAAGAATTTCAAACTCGCCATAAAGAAACTCGTAAAGTATCTTAAAGTTTCGTTAGTGCCGATAATCGTTGCGCTGTGCTTTGCCGTGGCGGGAGTTGCGATTACGCTTAACGTGCCCAATATCATAGGCGACGCTATGAACGAACTGTTTGCGGGCGCGCTTGCGGGCAGCGTTAATATGGACAAAATCGTAAGCCTGCTTATAAAAGTTATAATCTTAATAGTGATTTCCGCGTTTTTGTCTTACGTGCAGGGCTTTATTCTTGCGGGCGTTGCGCAGAAAATTTCGTACAGATTGCGCCGCGATATTTACGCTAAGATAAACAAACTGCCGCTTAAATTTTACGATTCGACTTCGAACGGCGAAGTGCTGTCGTATCTTACGAACGACGTGGATATGGTTTCCACAACGCTGAATCAATCGCTGTCGCAACTCGTTACGAGCATTGTTACGCTTGTGGGC
Source organism: Clostridia bacterium (assembly GCA_013316045.1). Taxonomy (GTDB): domain Bacteria; phylum Bacillota; class Clostridia; order Christensenellales; family Pumilibacteraceae; genus RACS-047. Next base: position 11,271 of record WSNJ01000038.1, on the reverse strand, counting down.
GTACTCGTTATGATGATACGCATAAGTTGGGCAATGACGGGAATAGCCGTGCTTATGGTACCCGTATCGCTCGGGCTTATAATGCTCGTGGTAAAGCATTCGCAAAAGCACTTTATGCGTCAACAACGCTATCTCGGCGAAGTTAACGGGCATATAGAAGAAATGTATGCGGGGCATAACGTAGTTTCGCTTTACAACGGACAGAAGAAGTCGAAAGAAACGTTCTTCGGACTTAACGACAAGCTGTACCGTTCGGCTAAAAGGAGCCAATTTCTGTCGGGTCTTATGATGCCCGTAATGCAACTTATCGGAAATGTCGGCTACGTATTCGTTTGCGTGCTCGGCGGACTTTTCACCATAAAGGGCAGTATTTCGCCCGGTAGCATTCAGGCTTTCGTAAGCTACCTGCGCCAATTCAATCAACCCATTCAGCAGAGCGCGAACATAGTAAATACGTTGCAAAGCACAGCCGCCGCCGCGGAGAGAGTATTCGGGTTTTTGGAAGCTCCCGACGAAATCGAAACGGGCGATAACAAGGCGCAGAACGTCGAAGGCAACGTGGAATTCAAGAACGTAAAATTCGGCTACAATCCCGATAACATCATTATAAACGACTTTTCGTCGACTGTTTCCGCAGGCAGCAGAGTGGCTATCGTCGGACCTACGGGCGCGGGCAAAACAACTATGGTAAAGCTGTTGATGCGTTTTTACGACATTAACGGCGGGCAGATTACGCTCGACGGTATCGACACCGCATCGTTCTCGCGCGCGGGGCTTAGGGAAGAATTCGGAATGGTTCTGCAAGACACGTGGCTGTTCAACGGCACGATAATGGAAAACATTCGCTACGGCAAACTCGGCGCGTCCGACGAAGAAGTTGTAGCCGCGGCGAAAGTCGCTTGCGCCGACCGCTTTATACGCACGCTGCCGGGCGGGTATAACTTTGTGCTCAACGAAGAAGCCGATAATATAAGCCAAGGTCAAAAACAGCTTCTTACGATTGCAAGAGCCGTTCTCAACGACCCGAAAGTGCTTATTCTCGACGAAGCTACGAGCAGCGTAGACACGCGCACCGAAATTTTGATTCAGAAAGCTATGGACCGCCTTATGCAGGGCAGAACGAGCTTTATAATCGCGCACCGCTTGTCGACCATTAAGGACGCCGATAAAATTCTCGTTATGCGCGACGGAGATATAGTCGAGCAGGGTAACCACGCCGAGCTGATGGAGCAGGGCGGGTTTTATGCGGGGTTGTATAATAGCCAATTCCAGTAAGCTACGGCGCGGGGTTGTATACGGGCGCGCATAACGGCTACGTTCGGTTTGCCGCCTTGGTCATTTATGCGAAATAAACTCCCGTCGGCGGCAAACCGACTGTTGCCGTTCTTCACACCCGTCTCCAACCCCTTGGGTGCAACAAGCGCACCCCTTACTCCGCCTTTTTTTTGTCATTTCGAGCGGAGTGCCAAAGGCACGCAGTCGAGAAATCTCTCTCTCCAACCCCTTGGGGTAATGGTTGACCTCATCAGTCAAGCAGTCGCTGTGCTTTGTGCTTGACAGCTTCCCATTCAAGGTGAAGCCTTTTCTTATGTTAAGGCTTCTCCTTTAAGGGCGCGACGCGGCGGCTTGACGCAAAAAAGCAATACTATTGCTTTTTTAGCCTAAGCGCGGCGCAAGCTATGCTTGCGACAGGCAAGGCTGTACGGTCGCAAAGCGTAGCGACCGACCGTGCTGATGAGGTTAATTCTGTTTGCGACAGACTCAGCTTAGGCGATAACCCGCACCGTTAAAAACAAACAACTGTTATGCCGTACTTTCTATGGCGTAACAGTTGTTTTTTATTTTACGATTTTTATTTTCTTATTATTCTATCTTTTCAAAAACTCTTTTCTGTTCGGGCAGCCCGTTTCGGTGCGGTGAGCGGCGGGTAATGCCCAGTTAACGGCGTTGCGGAGAATCCGTATTATTTCCTTTTGCTTATAGACGGGGAAAGTTTCGTGTCCGGGCTGGAAGTAGAAAACTTTACCGTAGCCGCGCGTATAGGTTACGCCCGAGCGGAAAACTTCGCCGCCTTCGAACCAACCCAAAAACACGGTCGTTTCGGGTTCGGGAATATCAAACGGTTCGCCGTACATTTCTTCGTGGGGGATAACAAAGCCGTTTTCGACTCCCGCGGCTATCGGATGATACGGAGCCGCCGTCCAGATTCTTTCGTATTCGCCGGCTTCGCGCCAGGTCAGGTCGCAGGTCGTGCCGCACAGACGCTTGAACAGTTTGGAGTGATGCGCCGAGTGCAGAAGAATAACGCCCATTCCCGTATTAACGTGTCTTACTATTCTTTCGACCGTTTCGTCCTGCACTTTGTCGTGCATTAAGTGCGCCCAATATATAAGAACGTCGGTGTTGCTTAAAAGTTCTTCGCTCAGACCGTCGTTCTTTTCGTAAACCGACGTTACGGTAACTGTGCAGTCCTTGTCGCCTTTGAAAATATCCGCCAATGCAAAGCCCATTCCCTCGGGATAAGCCTTTATCAATTCTCCGTAACCGCCTTTGCCGTAAATTTGCGTGGCGTATTTTTCCGATTCTTTTGCGTCGTTATGATATTCTGTCCAAACGGTGATTCTTTTCATTTTTCCTTAAACTCCTTAAATATATATATATATATAATAATTCTACCACTGCCGCCGCGCGAAAACAATACAGACGCAAAAGCGATTTATGACAAAAATTACGAATTTTTGCATTCAAACGGTTTGCAAATTTGCCGCAATGTTATATAATTTAGTTATGGAATCCGTATACGAAGCCACCCGCGATAATTTAACCGTTCCCGCTATAATGGAAACGAGTGGGTGCGAGCCGCATTATCATACGCACGTGGAGCTTATCTGCGTAACGGGCGGCGAAATAGAAGTTAATATAAACGGCGATTGCAGGGTGTTGGGGCGCGGTAACGTTGGCGTTGCGGGCAGTCTTGACGTGCATAGCTATAAGGTAATAACGCCCGACGCGACTTCGCTCGTGCTTATCGCGCCGACAAAATATCTCGGCGGATTTGAAACGCTCACGGGCAAAAAACTTATTAAAAATCACTTTTTCCGCAGTTGCGCCTACGAAGAAATCAAAACGTTGCTCGAAGTCGGAAAAAAATATGTGAAATGCAACGACCTTGTGGTAAGCGGCATAATAAATTCCGTACTCGGTATAGCGGCGCAGAACCTTGCGTTTTGGGACGAAAACGCGCCGAAAGTCGATACGTTCGTTATGCGCGACGCTCTTACGTATATTTCCGAAAATCATACCGAAGATATAACGCTCGCGTTCCTTGCCAAAAGGTTCGGGTATTCGCCGAATTATTTTTCCAAGCTGTTCAATACTTATTTTCAGCGCGGACTCAAAGAGTACGTTAACGCGGTTCGCGCCGACCACGCCGTCGAGCTTATAATGAGCGGAACCGACGTTAACGAAGCCGCATACAGCGCCGGCTTTGACTGTATGCGAACTTTTTACAGGTCGTTTAAGGAAAGATTTAACACAACGCCGCAGGAATACGTAAAAGCCAAAAAGCGCGAAATTTCCGAAAAATCAGAATCGTAATTTTTGTCATAACTTTTTGCGGGGTTGTATTGAAAAAAATCGCCTATGATTATATAATAAATGTATCGCGGGCGCAACA
>WSNJ01000038.1:0-7497 GCA_013316045.1 Clostridia bacterium | reverse complement strand
GAAATTTACTTTGCAAAGGCTCACGCGCTTCGCCGCAGAGCCGTGCCGACCTGGGGCGTGTTTATCGACGAAGAAAAGCAGGGCGGCGGTCCGCTTATCGATATAGGAACTCACGCGCTCGACTTGGCGCTCCACTTTATGCAGAATTACGAGCCGCTCTACTGCGTAGGCACGACCTATCACAAACTCAACAAGCAAAAGAACACTGCCAACGCTTGGGGCGATTGGGACCCGAAAGCGTTTACGGCGGAAGACTCGGCGTTCGGATTTATCGTTATGAAGAACGGCGCGACGATTGTTCTCGAATCGAGCTGGGCGCTCAACACGATAGAAGTGCGCGAAGCGTCGGTTACGCTGTGCGGCGATAAGGCGGGCGCGGAAATGTGCCGCGACGGTCAGGGACTTAAACTCAACGGCGTTAAGAACAACACTCAGTACGTGGAAAGCCCGAATTTCAAGGCTACGGGCGTTGATTTTTACAGCGGCGAATCGAACGACGCTCCCGATTTGGAAGCGAGAACGTTTATAAACGCCGTGCGCGGCAAAGGCAAACTCTACGTTACCGCGGAAGAAGCCGCAGCCGTTACGAGAATTTTGGAAGGAATTTACGAGTCGGCGAAGACGGGAAAGCCTTACTACTTCAACTAAACGGCGGCGTATAACGGCACGTCTTTCCGCTACGCTTGCCGCGCAAACTCGGTCGAGTACGTCTATGTACACTCGCTCGTTTGCGCGGCAACTGTTGCGGAAATCCGCACCGCTCTCCGCCGCCGTGGTAAACCATTGTTGGTAGCAAATCTCTTAAAAATTTATCTTTATAAAGGTAACGAATGATTATGGAAAAACTGAAAACTGCGGTAGTCGGCTACGGCGGAATGGGCGGTTATCATATCGACAGGCTTGCCTCGTCCGAGAAATTCGACGTTGTGGGAATTTACGACATCGACCCCGAAAGGGGCAAGGTTGCGGCGGAGAAAGGGCTTAAAGTTTATTCTTCGCGCGAAGAAATAGTGCAGGACGGCGTAAGAGCCGTAATCGTTGCCGTTCCCAACGACGTGCACGCCGAGTACGTTACTTATTTTGCGTCGAACGGGGTAGGCGTTCTTTGCGAAAAGCCCGTTATGATGAGCAGTAATGAGCTGGAAAAGGTAGCGAAAACAGTGCGCGGAAAAGGCGTATTTGCTATAAATCAGAACAGGCGCTTCGACAACGACTTTTTAACGGTTAAAAAGATAATCGCGGACGATACGCTTTGCGGCGTTTACCGCATAGAGTCGCGCGTGGTCGGCGGAAACGGTATCCCCGGCGGTTGGCGCAAGCTGAAAGAACACGGCGGCGGAATGATGCTCGATTGGGGCGTTCACCTTATCGACCAAGCGTTGCTTATGACCGACAGCAAGATTAAGTCCGTTTACTGCACGTATTCTTACGCTACGGGCTACAAGGTAGACGACGCTTTCAATTTGGAACTTACGTTCGACAACGGGTTGGAATATAATATCGTAGTCGAAACCAATACGTTTATCCCTATGCCGCGGTGGCGTGTTTACGGCTACGGCGGAACTGCCGAAATAACGACTTGGGATTTGAAGGGTAAGATAGTTAAGCCTAAACCGCTCGGGGACGCGGCTCCCGCGGGAATGGTTGCGGGCAACGGTTTTACGAAAACTATGGCGTATAAGCTGTCGAGCGAAACCGAAACGCTTGCGCTTCCCGAAATCACGCCGAACCCGAGCGGAATTTACGACAACTTTTACGACGCTATCGTAAACGGCGCTCCCGTTCTCGTAACCGAGAGTCAAGCTCTAAGGGTAATGCGCGTTATGGAAGCGGCGGCTAAGGCGGCAGACAGCGGAAAGGTCGTTAAAACTTCGTTATAATGTCGGTAGGAAAAAAGAGCGCGGCGAAGAAATTCGGGCGCTCTTTTCGTTTGCAAAAATCGGGCAAAGACGGTATAATTATAATATGAAAGAAAAAGTCGAAGAATTTTTATCCGCGAACGGCTTTTTGCCGATAGGCGAAGCGAATCCGAAAATCAAGCAAATCAAGTCGATAATATCGAACACAAAGCCGAACCCGAACAAGCTGTTTATAGCCGAAGGAATATGGGCACACCGCAAAGTCATAGAGTTTTCCACTCCCGTGCAGAGCCTTGTGGTGTGCGCCGAGTGCATAGTAACCGAAGACGCGTTTGCCGTGCTGGAAAAGATGACGGCTTTTACGAAAGACAGGTACAGCGTATCGCTGAAAACTTTTATGAAGATTTCCGAGCGGGACAAGCCCGACGGGCTTTTGGCGATTGCGGCTCTGCCGACTTACGACCTTGAAAAATTCGCCGTAAACGACAGGAGCATTATTCTCGTTCTCGACGGCATAGAAATTCCCGGCAATATCGGCACGATGCTGAGAACGTGCGACAGCGCGGGGATAGACGCCGTATTTATCTGCAACAAACGCGCACGGCTCACGCACCCTAAGCTCGTAAAGGGCAGTATGGGCGCGGTGCTGAGCGTTCCTATATTCGAGTTTTCGGAAGTGTCTTTATGCCGCGAGTGGCTGTACAGCCGCGGTTTTACCGTGTATCTTGCCGACACGCGCGCCGAAAGGTATTATTACGACGAGCCGTTCGGGAAAAAGACCGCGCTTATTATGGGCAGCGAACGCTACGGAATTACGCGCGAGTGGTACGACGGCGAATATACTATGATTGCTTTGCCGCAACTCGGACATTGCGATTCGCTTAACGTAGGCGTGGCGGCTACCGTTCTGTGCTACGAAGCGTCGCACAAAAACGGCAAGAGCGATAAAAAGTAAACTTATTCAGCTCCGTAAACTTCTTCCGCGCTCTTCCACGGGAGCGACGCTATTCTGTTCAGAAAATCGTTGTAAGACGACATATTGTGTCGGTCTTCGGGCGAATCGAAGCGTATGCTTACGGCGCTCTGTGCCGAACCGTTCAGGTAACCGAACGCTATATCGTCGAGTCCGCGCGTCAGGTTGCTTTCGTCTACGTTTTTGAGCGTTGCGTTGAATTTCGCTTTGATAATGCCTGCGGCAATCGAAGTGTTGCCGTCAACCTTGTGCACATACGTTTTTTCGTCGACGCTCTTTTCGGTAAGGTTAACGTCGAGATTTCCGAGCGCACTGCTACCCGCAAGCTCTTTAAGGTTTACGGTCAGCGAAGTCGTGTCGCCCGATTTCGAAAAGGCGGTTAGTATATTTGCGTAGTTCATTGTGCCGCCGTTCGAGCCGTCGGTGGAAATCTGATTTTTAACGGTATTGCTCAACGGAATTATATCGAAGATAACGTCCATAGCGTATTTTCCGAATTCTTCCGTCGTGAGTTTGCAATATTTGCTCGACGAGTAAACCCATTTGAACCAACTCGATTTATAGTCGTCGCGTTGAACGTAGATGTTTTCGCCGTCGAAATAAAGGTACGAATCGGCTTTGTCTATCGCTATACCCGCAAGGCTTACCGTCGAAAGATTGCTGTACGTTTTAAGTCCTACGAGAACTTTTGTTTTCGGTTCGGGGTTGTTTGCGGTAGGGTCGTAGTTCGGGTTGTCTACTATCGCAACGTTCAGGTCGAAGTATATAGTCGCGCTCGCAATTCCGCTGAGTGCGATTTGTCCGCTTATGGGGAACGTTCTCGCGTTTGCGGTGTTTATTACGCTTGCGATTAGGTCGTACAGACTGTCGAAGTCCATAGCGCCGTCAAAGTCCGTATCGGAGCTTTTCGGCAAAGTCATATCGGTCGCGTCGTTAAGTTCTACGCTCAAAGCAATCGTACTTCCGTTTACCGCAAGGTTGGTTACGTTCAGCGACGAAAGAAGCGTTTCGCTGTGCTTTAACGAAATTTCGGCTGTCCCGAGATTGTTTTCGGCGGGGGAGAACCGTGTTTCGCCGTTGCCGCTCACTATCGACATAATGCGTTCGAGCAACGAATTTTCGACGGTGATTTTCAGTTCGCCGCTTTCCATCGAAAGAGATACGCTTCTGAGAGCTTCGTTGAGCGCGCCGAACAGTACTTTTTCTATAAGCTCGTCGAACGCCGATTTTCCGCCGTCGACTACTTGGAATATACCGTTAATCGCTTCGATTTTTTCGGTTAAGCCCGCAATCGTCGCGTCGTCGAATATATCCGTCTGCAATTCGCCTTTCGTGTACACGCCGCTTGTGAGATTATCTATCATCGGCACTTTGATTTTGAGCATATCGCAGACTGCGCCGACTATTTTCAGCGCGGCGGTATAGCCCAAGTGAATTTTCATACCGTTGTAGTTGGCGTAGATTTCTATTTCGCCGTTTGCCGCGTCTTTTTCTATAAGCAGTTTAAGGTTGTGCGCGGTCGGGTTTGTCTTATCGCCCAAGCTGAGAGCCACGTACATTTCGGGGAACGACGCGTTCGTTATCTCGGAAGTGGGGATTATTTTGAGTTCGCCGCTTATAACCGTGCTTGTAGCCGCGCCGCTTTCGTCCGTGCCGTCAACCGCCGCCGAGAACGAAATATCGAATTTTTCCTGCCGTATCGTATTTATTACGGGTTTTATAAAGTCCGCGATAGCTTTCGACGCCACGTATTTTTCGGAGTCGGCAACGTTTACGACGAGCGTTTCGTCCGAGAAGTCGTAGAGCGTAAGCGCGAGATTTATATCGATAGGGCTTGCGTCCGCGGGCGCAAAGTTTACGCCTAAGTTTACCGTAAGGGCTTCCGCGCCGCCGCTCGGCGAAACTATGCTTGCCGTTACCGTTATATCGCCGAATGACAGCATTACCGTAAGTGCGCCGTCCTTGTATTCGAGCGAGCGTATACTTCCGATTACGGTCGATATCGTTTTTTCGTCGAACTCGACGAGCGAACCCAAGTCGAGATTTATAATTTTGTCTAAATAGCCGTTTACGGCGGCGACGTCGACTTTTTTGCCGTCGGGGAGAGCTTCGTTTATATTGCTCAGAATATCGCCGAAATTGTTTACGTTAAGCGACAGGTTGATAAGGTCGTTAAGCGATACGTAAGCCGTTTCGCCGTTAAACGCAAGTTCCAACTTGTGAGTGAACGCAGTAAGCGCCGCCTGCAACGCGAGTCCGCCTTTCTTTCCGATATTGACGGCAAGTTCGCCGTCGATTACGGTCGAGTCGAGATACTTGCTTAAATCGGCGCTTTCGACGGTTCCCGAAACGCTTGCTCTGAACGATTCGGACGACAAAAGCGTCATAATCGGTTTTACGTAAGGAATTACGTCGGTAAGCGATACGTAAGCGTCGGCGTTTCCTACGGTTACGGGGTCGGTTTTTTCAGCTATTGCCGTAAGCGAAAGATTTGCCGAAACGGTCGTGTTCTTTACCGCGAATTCGGGCAGGTTCAGGGAAATTCCGTTTTGCGCGGGCGTTACGTTCGCCTTTACGCCGCCTATATCTACGCCGAGAGTTCCTTCGCCGTAAGTCAGCGTAGGCAGGAATTTAAGCGCGGTTTCGAGAATGTTCGGGACAGAAACGTTTTTGACCGAAGCGAGTGTTTCTTCGACGGCGGAGATAATCTTGTCGCCGTCGGGTATGAGCGGGATAATTTCGTCTATGAGCGCGGGAAAATCTTCTGCCGCCGCTTTCAGATTTACGTTACCTACGGAAACGTATACGGTATTGTCTGCGAATTTTATATCCGCCGTTATGCCCATAACTTTGATTTGCGCTTTCAGCGTTACGCTTTCGCCGCGGACTAATTGCGCGTTTGCAATCTCAATCTTCGTGCCGCTCACGTTGATTTCGCCGCCGAACGAATACGCGTTCGCCGAAATCATATTCTTAACGGGCGCGATAAAGTCTTTTATAAACGACAGGTCGAGAGTAGGGTAGTCGTCGTCGGGCGCGGGCAGTTCTTCGCTCGTAAAGTTCAAGCCGACTTTTACTTTGTACTCGCCGTCGGCGGGTTTTACGAATTTATCCAACCCGAGCTCTTTAAGGTCGAGCGTGGCGTTTATCGCGTACGGATAGAACTTGCCGCCCGCTTTTTTCAGGTGCATATCTATGTCGAAGCCTATGTTCATAAGCGAGAACGGCATAAGTATATGAACGTCGTCGCCGTTTTCTTCGATGTCGCTTTCGCCGAACAGCGTGCCGATAAGGTCGCCTTCCAAAAGCGACGAAATCTGACTTAGGTCTACGCCTGCGTCGCTTAAAATCGGCTTTAATTCTTCTATTACGGGCGTAAGCGAAGATACGGGGATTTTTACTTTTCCGTCGCCCGATTTAACGTAAACCGCGTCGTTTCGGTATGCCGCGTAGAGAATATCTCCGACCCCTACGCGTATATCCATATTCGCAATGTCTATATAGCCTTTCAGCGGCAGGTTCAAACCGAGTGCGTTTACGTTTGCCGCAAACTTTATCGTATCGCCGCCGAGATATCCGCCGAACGCTTCCGCAAGGTAGTCGGACGCTCCCATTACGGGCGCGTCGTCAAGACCGCCGACCGAATCCGGCGCGAGCGTCAAAAAGTCTTGCGCTTCTTCGGGAAAATCAAGGTCTGCGCCGATATCCGAAAAAGTTTCGGTCATAGCGGCGCGGCACGTCATAGCGCCTAAGCCCGCTATCGAAATATCGTAGGTTTCTTCTACCGTGTGGTATTGAATTACCCAATCGGAGTCGATTGTGAAAGTCAGCTTTATCGACTTGAAAACGGGGTAGTCGTTTGCGCCGCCGAGCGCGCCGACCTGCCGCTTATAGCGTTCGGGCGCGGTAACGGGGTCGAGCACCATATAGTAGGTCGTAAGTCCGCTGTCTTCCGAAACAAACCCCGATTCGAGAACAGTGTCTTCGTTTACAACGTAAAGGCAGATTTCGCGGGGGATAATTCCGTATTTTGCGGAAAAGTCGTCGTTTTGAACAAGCCCTATGCTTCCCCAATTAGGCACGCCCTTTTTATACTTGGCTGTACGCATAAGAATGGCGTCGTCGGCAAAAAAGCGCTGCTCTCCGACAGATTTCATTGTGGAAGTGGAATTGACTTCGTGGAAAAGTCTGCCGTCCTTTTGCACGCGGTGCCCTTCGAGCTTCTGATTGTACGGAGCGCCGAATACGCTCGCTATAATCGTTCCGTCGGTGTCCGCCCGAAAATACGACGCGTCGTTAAGCACGCCCGCGGCAATGCAGAAGTTCTCGTATGCCGAGTAGTCCGTAGGCGCTCCGCTTTCGGGCTTGGGCATCGTTGCGACTATTTTTACGCTCGTGTCAACGGGCAACGGCGCGGGCGCGTTCATTTTTTCGAATACGGACATACCCGTAAGCACCGTTGCAACAAAAAGCACGCAAATGAAAAGCTTCCTTTTGCGACTTATTTTTCTCTTTCCTATAACAAGAAGGTCGGCGTCTTTCGCGCCTACTTTTGAATACATAGTTTTGCCCCGCAGTTTCCGTTAATTTAGGTACGGTCGGAAATAATCTCGCGCGTACGCGTATTATCTTTATATAATTATACCCCTTTTTATATGCTTTTTC
>WSNJ01000037.1 GCA_013316045.1 Clostridia bacterium | reverse complement strand
CCGCAAAATAGTAGTTATAGACGGCGTTACCGCATTCACGGGCGGACTGAATATCGCCGACGAGTATATAAACGTAACTCACCCTTACGGTCATTGGAAAGACACGGGAATGAAGTTCACGGGTCCCGCCGCGTGGAGCTTTACCGTAATGTTTTTGCGGTTTTGGCAGATTTTGGCGGGAATCGAACCCGACCCTTATAAATTCGTTCCCGACAGCCGGGAACACGATTCTTCGGACGACGGATACGTTCAACCGCTTTGCAGCGGTCCCGACACGAGAACTCAGCTTATAAAGAACTCGTTTCTGCACATTATAAACAAGGCGCAACAATACGTTTATATAAACACTCCGTATCTGATTCTCGACGACGAAACCGTTACCGCGCTGAGCTTAGCGGCAAAAAGCGGCATAGACGTAAGAATAACTATGCCGCATATTCCCGATAAAAAACTTATTTTCACTATGTCGCGCTCGTTCTACGTCCCCCTGCTTAAAGCGGGAGTTAAGATTTACGAGTACACTCCCGGATTTGTTCACGCGAAAAGCGTAGTTTCCGACGACCACACGGCATATATTGGCTCGTGTAATTTCGATTATCGTTCGTTCTTTCTGCACTACGAAGTCGGCGCTGTTCTATACGACACGCCGTCAATCGAAGATATGAAAAACGACTATTTGGAAACTATTACAAAGTGCCACTCCGTAAGCTACGAAGAAGCAACCGACGTAAGAATATTTACGAAAATAGGTCGCGCCCTGCTCCGACTTTTCGCTCCGATGTTGTGATATTTAAGAATAGTTTTCCGTTTGCCCGAGCATAATAACAATAGTAAAATAATGCGGAGGCGAACAAATGGACGAACTTATGAACGAAGCGTACCAAGAAAATCTCGAAGAAGTTTTCAAAAGCAATGCCGACCCTAACGGGAGCTATACGGGCACTTGCTTGGAAGAAGACGAAGAAGCCGTGCAAGACGCAGACGATTTATAAAGGAAAAAGAAAAAACCGCTTGGCTTATACCAAACGGTTTTTTATTGGAATGTGGCAATTTCCTACTCTCCCGGTCCGTTGCCAGACAAGTACCATCGGCGCAATAGGGCTTAACTTCCGTGTTCGGAATGAGAACGGGTGGGTCCCCTACGCTATCTTCACCACAATGGCACGATGAAGGATTTGTTTCCCTCAAAGCTTAATCAGTATACCATACCCCATATATAATGTCAATCGTTTTTAGTAAGTTTTTGAAATATTTTTCGTTTTTTTTATAATCTTTTTCAATCGGAAATTTTTTCGGCGAAACAGTACCAAAACGTTATATACATTTCGTCGTCCGAATCGGGAATTTCTGTCTCCGCGGAGTCTTCATAATCTTCGAGCCTTATAAAGCAAAGCGTTTCGCCGCCCGCATCTATAATCTCTTGTTCCCACGACTTGACTTCTCCCGTGCTCACTGCGTTCTTGTTAAGACAAACCCACGCTTGCGACTTTCTGTTCGGCGCGGGATAAACTCTGTACTTGCCCGAGTCTATATCTACGCCGACCTTGTACTGCCCAGCGGGAAGTTTTCCGTCCGCCGTTTCGGATAATTTCGGAGCTTCGCCCGGGCGGTAGAGCCTGCCGCCCGCGAAAGTCAGATACTCGCCGTCTTTGACTTTTAAGTAAACTCTGTTTTCGCAATAATCGAACGACAGCATTTCGGGCGCGTTCAGAGCGGCGGAAGTGCCGATTTGCGCTTCGGGTTTGCTCGTTATATAATACTGAGTTTGCTTATTCTGTCCGACTATAACGTACTCGCCTGCGGGAATATCCGCGCCGATTTTGAGTTGCGCCGCCGCATATCCGCCGCTGCCGAGTTGTTTCAGCTTAGCCTTTTCGGGCAGATACATAACCGCGTAGTCGAAAGCTATATACTCGCCGTCGTTGAGATTTACGTATTGGCGCATATAAAATTCTTTTCGGTACAGAAAATCGGAAGAATTTACCGCCGTATCTTTCGTCTTTCTCACTTCGAGTACGGGCGTTACGTCGCCGTCGTTATCCGATACGTGCGGATAGAGAATATATTCGCCTGCGGGTATATCTTCGCCCACAAGATACACGCCCGCCGTTTTATATACGTTGGAACCGACCGCGCCGCGACCCGTTACCGACAAAACGACGGCAACGGCGGCTATAACGACAATAGCCGCAACCGCGCCGAAAATAACAAACGCTCTGCGACTGAACGCTTTCCGCTTAACGGTAACCTGCGCTTTTTCGCTCTCTACTTGAACAACCGCGCCGCAATACTCGCAAATCGCTTTTTCGGCGTTTTCGTCTACGCTGAGCGTCGCGCCGCAGTTCGGACATTGCAACTTGATAAGTTTCATTGCTCGTCGTCCTCTTTAACGATAGTCAGTTGCGTAAAATAAATATAATCGCCTTCCCGTAAATCTATATAGCGGCTCATAGTCGACGGGTCTGTCAATTCACCCGTATCGAAGAACGCAAACCCCGAAGTATTGTGAACGAAGCGACCGTAATTCCCGTTTATTCTGTATCTTCCGACGGGAATATCGAAGCCCGCTTTGTACTGACCCGAAACATACTCGCCGTCTTCGCCCGGAACAGGTGCGGGAGCGTCTTTTTCCGCATAGAGTTTGCCGTAAACAAGGTAAACGTAATCGCCGTTCCCCACGTTCAAATGCGTGCGGGAACCGAGTTGCTTTTCGTAAGTTTTGCCGCCTATAACACACTTTATCATCTTCGTGTATTGACCGGTAGTAGCGTCTTGATTGGATATAACAAAATTACCGACGGGAATATCCGTTCCGCCGCGCAATACCATTACGCCCTCGAAACTGCCGTCGGATTGCGCGTCGACTTTTTTATCGCCTACGCGGAAAACGTTGCAGTCCTTTACCTTAATATAAACTCCCGCTTCAACGGTAAAATATTCGTTGTTTCTGAACAAGTATTGCGCCAAACACGCGCTCGTCCCCGCGCTCGCGTTCGGGTCGGTAAGAACGAGAATTTCACCGCGCGCCGCCGACGGAGCTTTGAACGCAGCAAATTCGCCCGCATCCATATCTTCGCCAACGAGATACGTTCCCTCGAACAGATACGCGCTTTCGTGCTCGAACTTATCCGCTACGGGCGGCTTCTTTTCGTCAAACACGCCCGAAAAGTACAGCGATAAAATAACTATCGCCGCCGCCAGAACAGCCGCAAGCGTTACCGCGAGAACAACTCTCGGCGGCGTTATCCTGATATTGCCGAAATAGTGATGAACTTCCGCGGGCTTTTGCTTATCTATGTAGTAAACCGAACCGCAATACTCGCATTTTCCGCTGTCGGCTCTCGCGTCGATTATAAGCTCCGCCCCGCAATTTTCGCACGTATAATGCCTTTTCTTCATACGGATATTTTACCGCTTTTATCCGCGCGTGTCAAGAAAATATAAAAGAGTAGGCTTAACGTCCTACTCTTTCGATAAAATTAAATTCTTTATCAGGCAAAAAGTCTTACTTGAAGTATCTTTTCAAAAGACCCTTAAAGCCTGCGCCGTGGCGAGCTTCGTCTTTTGCCATTTCGTGAACGGTGTCGTGAATAGCGTCGTATCCGAGTTCTTTTGCGCGCGTTGCAAGCATCATCTTACCTTCGCAAGCGCCCGCTTCCGCCGCCGCACGGAGTTCGAGATTCTTCTTCGTGGAAGCGGTAACCACTTCGCCGAGAAGTTCTGCGAATTTTGCTGCGTGTTCTGCTTCTTCGAATGCGTAGCGCTTGTATGCTTCCGCGATTTCGGGATAGCCTTCGCGTTCAGCTACGCGCGACATAGCAAGATACATACCTACTTCGGTGCATTCGCCCGTGAAATTGGCGTGGAGTCCGTCCATAACTTCTTTATCTTCTACTTTTCCGTCGCCTACGTGATGCTCGCAAGCAAATTTCGATTCTTCTACGGGAACGAATTTCTTTGCTTTGCAAACGGGGCAAACGTCTACGTTGTCTTCAACAATTTCGCCGCAAACAGCACATCTTTTCATAATACTTAAATCTCCTTTTGTGTTGTTAATTATGTATGCTTATATGATACCACCGAACGGCTTTTTTGTCAACTTTTTACATATAGTTTTCGTGCGGATTAACGCCTATTAAACCACTCTTTCATAACGCTCAGAACGCGCCTTAGTTCGTCATCTTTTATTATGTACGGAACGGCTGAATACAGGCAGGTTCCGAACGGACGGTTAAACACGCCGCGCTCCGCCGCAAAGTCGTTAAAGCCGACGAGAGTTTTTCCGTCCGTTACTTCTATGCACGCAATACCGCCCAAAACGCGGACTTCTTTTATCCGTTCGTCGCGCAGGCCGCCGAGTTCTTCTTTGCTTATCCGCTCTATGCGGCTTATCTTCCGCAAATAATTTTCTTCTTCGAACAGTCTTATCGATTCGAGCGCTACGGAACACGCAAGCGCGTTACCCATAAACGTAGGACCGTGCATAAGCGCAAGCCTGTCGTCGTCGCCGTAAAAACCGTCGTATACTCTCTTGTTCGCAACGGTAACGGAATGCCCTATATATCCGCCCGTAAGCGCCTTTCCGAGCACGAGAATATCGGGGCATACAAGGTCCGAAACAAAGCGGTTGCCCGTGCGTCCGAACCCCGTGGCAACTTCGTCGAAAATCAGCAGAACGTCGTATCTGTCGCAAAGCTCCCGAGCCGAACGCAAAAACTCTGCGCCGTACGTTTTCATACCGCCCGCTCCTTGAAGCAACGGCTCCGCTATCATACAGGACAGCTCTTTTCCGTGCTTTTCAAACGCTTCCGCGAGAGCTTCGACCTGCGTAGGTATATGAATAACGCCCTGTTTATTCGGGAAAGCGAAATGATAGTCTTCGTCGTCGCCGACTTCCATTGCCTTGAAAGTATCGCCGTGATACGAGTTTTTCAACGCAAGTATCTTCTTGCGCGAACTGCCGCGGTTCACGTTAAACTGCAACGCCATTTTCAGCGCGACTTCCACGGCAACGCTGCCCGAATCGGAAAAAAAGCAATAGTCAAGGTCTTTCGGTAACCAAGACGCGAGTTTATCCGACAATTTTTCGACGGGTTCGTGAGTAAGTCCGCCGAGCATAACGTGCGCGAAATTTTTAACCTGACGCTCGATTGCCGCATTTAACGCAGGGTGATTGTAGCCGTGTATCACGCTCCACCACGACGAAACGGAATCTATTAGTTTTCCGCGTTCTGTATACAGATATACGCCCTCCGCGCCGTTTACTTTCAGCGGCGGAGAAAGAGTTTTCATTTGCGCGTAAGGATACCATATCATATGTTTTTTCTCTCCTTATACAGTCCGCGAACGTCTGCGGGGAATTGTTTTGCGTTCGGCTCTATCTTTGCGACAGTCCTTATGCCCGTCAGCTTTTCGCACATAATAACGTTGTTCTGGCAAATCGGGTCTCCTGCTACAAAGCGGTTGAATACCACGCCCGCCGTTTCCAAACCGAGCGATTGCATATAGCGCACGGTAAGCGTTACGGCGTTTATCGTCCCGAGCCCCGCGTCGGCGACGAGCAGGCACGGCAACCCGAGTTCTTTAATAACGTCGGTAAGATAAATTTCCCGCCTTCCGTCGCACCTTAAAGGGCAGACTATGCCGCCGCTCCCTTCCGCGGTTATGTAATCGTATTTGCTTTCGAGAGCGTTATAGCCGAGCATAACCGTTTCGAGCTCTACGGGATTTCCTTCCGTCAAAGCCGCGAGATGCGGAGAATAAGCGTTCTCGTACACATAAGGACACATCGTCGAAACGGGTTGCGATATGCCCGAAACGCTCTTGACTTTTTCGGCGTCGCCCGCAATAAGTCCGCCGTCGGCGCCGCGCTCGTTTCCGCTCATAGCGGCTTTGTAGTACGCCGCATTTTCGCCGAAGTTTTCAAGCGACTTGACTATAAGCGCGGTTACGTAAGTTTTGCCTACGTCCGTTCCCGTGCCGACTATAAAAAGCCCTTTGCTCATTCCGCAAGCCCCCTGAAAACGCACGCCGAAAAACCGAGATTTTCGAGTGTTTTTATATCGGTATGCGCGCTTATGCCCGCCGTCGTCAGCATATCGCCCGTTATAGCGGCGTTTGCGCCCGCCTTAAAGCAACCTGCGCCCTTGTCCGCTATAAGTCCCCGTCCGCCCGCAAGCCTTACATACGCGTCGGGTAAAATAAATCTGTACACCGCAACAACGCGGAGTTTTTCGTCGTCGGAAAGCAATGTGTTTTTCTCGAACGGCGTACCTTTTATAGGATTGAGAAAATTCACGGGAACGGATTTTACGTTAAGCTCGCGCAGTGCGAAAGCGAGCGAAATTCTGTCTTCCCACGTTTCGCCGAGCCCCATTATTCCGCCGCTGCAAACTTCGAGTCCCGCCTGCCGCGCGGCGTTGAGCGTTGCGACTTTTTCCGCGAACGTGTGCGTTGTACAGACGTGCGGAAAGTAACGCTCGGAAGTTTCGAGATTGCAATGCGCGCGCGTAGCCCCGGCGGAACGTAATTTTCCGTATGCCGCCCCGTCAAGCAGTCCCGCCGACACGCAAACCGAAACGTCGACTTTCTCTTTTATAGCGCGCACGCTTTCGCACAAACTTTCTATTTCCGCGTCGTTTAGCCGCCTGCCCGAAGTTACGACCGAAAATCGCGGAACGCCGCTTTTCGCGCTGTTTTCGGCGGCGCAAACCAACTCGTCTTTTCCCATAAGCGGATATTCTTCCGAACAGGTATGATGACGCGCGGACTGAGCGCAAAACTTACAGTCTTCGCCGCATTTGCCGCTTTTACCGTTCACTATCGCGCACAAGTCGAAACCGTTACCGCAAACCTTTTCGCGTATTTCGTCGGCGGCGGCGCATAATTCTTCCAAAGGCACGCCGAGCAAAAACAATGATTCTTCGCGCGAGATTTGTTTGCCCGAAAAGGCTTTTTCTTTTATCTGTTCAAGCGTAATCATTATTTTGTTTCTCTCGCCGCCTTTACGCCGATTTTTATAAGTATCGGATACAGTTTTTTTGCAAGTATTGCCGACAGAATGCAGAGAAATATATCGCCCGGCACCGCAAGGACGAAACAGTACAGGAACAATGCGCCTACACCTATCGGAGAACCCGTATAGAAATTGCAAATAAAATAATAGTAAATCATTCCGCACGCATAAACGACGGCAAGCCCCGCAAAGCAAGCGAGAAGCAAGCGCCAAAGCGACGGATTATCTTTTTTACCGGCTATAACTCCCGTAACGAACGCGCCTATTATAAACCCGATAAGATATCCGAAAGTCGGATGCAATACGTAAAAAATTCCGCCGCCTTCGCTGAATATCGGCAGTCCCGCAAGCCCTATCAGAACGTAACACAAAACGCTTATTGCGCCGCGCCGTCCGCCGAGCAACAGCCCCGCGAGCGTCGTAAACAGAAATTGCAAGGTAAACGGCACTACGGGTATGGGAATGCGGATAAACGCTCCCGCCGCGACAAGAGCCGCAAACAAAGCTATAAGAGCCAAATCTTTCGTTTTCATTCGTATTGTAAACCTTTAATAAAATTAAGTTTACAATTACTATATCACCGTGCGCACAAATTGTCAAGTTAAAACGCACGCTTACTTTACAATTACGGGCTAGATATGCTATAATAAAAAAACGAATAAAACGATTAACGGAGAAGTTATATTTATATGAATACGAAAGACGCCGTAATTGCCGCTCTGAGAAAGCAAGACGATTACGTTTCGGGCGAAACGCTCGGCAAAACGCTCGGCATAAGCCGCGCCGCCGTAAATTCCGCGATACGTTCGTTACGCGACGACGGCTACGAAATTTTATCGTCTACAAATAAAGGTTACGCTATTTCAAGCGCGCCCGATAAAATAAATTG
Source organism: Clostridia bacterium (assembly GCA_013316045.1). Classification (GTDB taxonomy): domain Bacteria; phylum Bacillota; class Clostridia; order Christensenellales; family Pumilibacteraceae; genus RACS-047. The sequence continues at coordinate 8,891 of WSNJ01000037.1, read as the reverse complement.
CGGCGAACTGCTCGCATATCTGCCGTCCGAAAGAGTTGAAAACGTGCTTTGCGTAGATTGCGTGGATTCCACGAACAACGTTTTGCGCGCTATGGCTTTCGACGGCGCCAAGGCGGGACAGATAATGATAGCCGAAGCGCAAACGGCGGGACGCGGACGCTACGGCAGACAGTTCGTTTCCCCCAAGGGCAAGGGCATTTACATTTCCGCCCTGCTCCGCCCCGATAACGTAGAACCGCAGAACGCCGCTTTTATTACCGCGTGGGTAGCGGTTGCCGTCAGCAACGCAGTGGAAAAAGTAAGCGGAATTCGCCCTGTCGTTAAATGGGTAAACGATTTACTGCTCGGGAATAAAAAAATCTGCGGTATACTGACCGAAATGTCGGTTGAAAGCGAAAACGGTCATATTCAATATGTAGTAATCGGCGCGGGGCTTAACGTAAACGAAACTGCGGAAGATTTCCCCGAAGAACTCAGAGAGAAAGCGACTTCGCTGTACGAATATACGGGTCGCAAGTTCTCCCGCGCGCAAATAGCCGCCGAGATAATAAAAGAGTTCGATATAATGGCGAAAGCGTTCCCCGACGATAAAGCAAAATATTTAAGCGCATATCGGAAAGATTGCGTAACGGTAGGCAAAAACGTACGCGTCTGCGGCAAAGAAGAAAAAAAAGGGGTCGCAAAAGAAATAAGCGACGACTTCGGACTTGTGGTAAGATTTGAAAACGGAGAAGAAAAGACTGTTTCGAGCGGCGAAGTTACGGTGCGCGGCGAAAACGGATATACGTAAACCTTTCGGCAATCCCGAAAGGTTTTTTTTGTTTATGAATTGGATTTCTCCGTGCGCGACTTCGTCGCTTAGTCGAAAAGACAAATAATAGCGGCAAAGCGAAACGACAAATAATAGCGTCGAGCGGAGCGCCGCAGGCACGCAGTTGTCAACAGTCGCTATTTTGTTCCGGTAGACCCGAAACCGCCCGTTCCGCGCGCCGTATCGGTCAGCTCGTCCGTTTCGGTAAAACCGACTTTAAGAAACGGCGTTATTACGAGCTGAGCCACGCGCTCGCCGTTTGCGATTGTCTGAGCCGCGCCCGAATGGTTATGAAGCGCAACCATTACTTCGCCGCGGTAGTCCGAATCTATAACGCCGACTTTGTTCGCAGGCGCAAGACCGCGCTTGCTTGCAAGTCCGCTGCGAGCATATACAAGCCCCGCGTATCCTTCGGGAACTTCGAGCGCAAGTCCCGTATGAACAAACGCCGTTTCGCCCGCTTTTATAACGAGTTCGCCGTCTACGAGCGCGTACAGGTCCGCACCCGCCGCAAATTCGCTTCCGTAAGTGGGCAATACCGCCCTTTTATCGAGTTTTTTAACCGCTACTTTTATCATTTGTAAATAATTCTCCGAACGTTATAGCTAATCTTTTTCAATCAAAGCAAAGCGTCGAACGACTCGTCGTTATCCCAACGCACGATTTTACCGCATTTACGCGTCGCATTAAGGTCTATTATCCGCTGATTTGCCGAGCCCTTGAACCTTAGGCTCAGATTTTTGAGTTTTTCCACAAACTCGCCGTCGACAAGCACGTCGATGAGCGATAGGAGCTTGTCCGTGCATTCCGTATGCGCCCTACCGCCCGCGAGTAAATCTTTGTCGTAAGTGTACCCGCTGTAACACCAAACGGTTTTATTCGGGTACGCTTTTTTTACTTTTTCGATAAACGGCAACAGCGCGCGCTGATTGGAGTGTTCCATAGGCTCGCCGCCGAGTAGCGTAAGACCCGCTATATACTCGGGCGCAAGATATCCTATAATCTCTTTTTCCTGCTGTTGCGTGAACGGTTTGCCGTAGTTAAAGTCCCACGCTTCGCTGTTAAAGCAACCTTTGCACTTGTGCGTGCAACCGCTTACGAACAGCGAAACCCGCACCCCTACGCCGTTGGCTACGTCTATTCTCTTTATATCCGCATAATTCAATTCGTTAAATTCCCAAGTCGCTTATAAATGAAGCACGCGCGACTTAATTTCTTTCGTCTTGCCTACGTTCCAGAAGTTCTCGCCCAAATAACCGCACGTGCGACGCGTTACGTTCATTTTGCTGTGGTCCTTGTTGTGGCACTGCGGGCATTCCCATTCGTTTTCTTCGTTAATGATTATTTCGCCGTCGTAACCGCAAACCTGACAGTAATCGGACTTCGTGTTGAACTCGGCGTATTGTATGTTGTCGTAAATGAATTTTACGACTTCGCGGAGAGCTTCGAGATTGTGGCGCATATTCGGAATTTCGATATACGAAATAGCCCCGCCGCTCGAAATCTGCTGGAACTTGCTTTCGAATTCGAGTTTTGCGAAACCGTCTATCTTTTCACGGACGTCCACGTGATAGCTGTTCGTATAGTAGCCCTTGTCGGTTACGTCTTCTATCGTGCCGAAACGGCTCTTGTCGATACGCGCGAAACGGTAGCAAAGCGATTCGGCGGGAGTTCCGTACAAGCCGAACGCGATACCCGTCTGCTTCTTCCATTCGTCGGTTTTATCGCGCATATGTTGCATTACGCGCATAGCGAATTCTTCGCCCTTGGGGTCGGTATGCGATACGCCTTTCATAAGTTTCGTAACTTCGTATAAGCCGATATAACCGAGCGAAATCGTCGAGTATCCGCCTTCCAACAGCTTGTCGATTGTTTCGCCTTTTTTGAGCCTTGCAATCGCGCCGTATTGCCAATGAATCGGGCTAACGTCCGATTTGGTGCCCATAAGCGACTCGTGGCGGCACATAAGAGCTTCGTAGCACAGTTGAAGCCGCTTGTCGAATTCGTTCCAGAATACTTTCTCGTCGCCCTTTGCGACTATGCCTATCTGCGGCAGATTTATCGAAACAACGCCTTGATTAAAACGCCCTTCGAATTTGTAGTTTCCGTTCTCGTCTTTCCAAGTGGAAAGGAAGCTGCGGCAACCCATAGGCGAAAATACGTTACCTTCGTAGTTCTCGCGCATCTTCTTCGCCGAGATATAGTCGGGATACATACGCTTTGCACTGCACTTAACGGCAAGTTCGGTAATATGGTCGTACTTACCGCCCGAAAGATTGTTGTGTTCGTAAAGAACATAAACGAGCTTCGGGAACGCAGGCGTAATGTATACGCCCTTTTCGTTCTTTATACCTTCTAAACGCTGGCGCAGAACTTCTTCCACTATCATTGCGTTTTCTTCGATATATTCGTTGCTCTCGTCCAGATTCAAAAACAGAGTTACGAACGGAGATTGACCGTTCGTCGTCATAAGCGTGTTGATTTGATATTGAATAGTCTGAACGCCGCTTCTGAGTTCGTCCTGCAAGCGGTCCGCCGACAACGCCGCGATTTCTTCCTGCGAGAGATTGGGACACGTGTCGACTATATGACGGTATATCTTTTCTTTGCTAAGGCGCAGATACTTTCCGAGATGCTTTATATCCACGGACTGACCGCCGTACTGACTGCACGCGACCGCGGCGATTATCTGAGTCATAATCGTGCAAGCAACCTGAAAGCTCTTGGGGCTTTCGATAAGTTTGCCGTTCATAACGGTACCGTTGTCGAGCATATTGCCGATGTCTATCAAGCAACAGTTGAAAATCGGCTGTAAAAAATAGTCGGCGTCGTGAAAATGCAAAACGCCTTCTTCGTGCGCCTTGCTTATCTTTTCGGGCAAAAGGATACGTTTGGTAAGGTCCTTACTTACTTCGCCCGCAATAAGGTCGCGCTGAGTAGCCGCCGCGATTGCGTTTTTGTTCGAGTTTTCTTCCATAAGGTCGCGGTTGCTGTTTTTTATAAGGCTCAGAATAGACTCGTCCGTAGTATTTGCCTTACGAACGAGCGCACGGGAATAGCGATATATAATATAAGTTTTTGCTAAGTTGTATTTTCCGCGCTCCATCAGTTTCTGCTCGACTATATCCTGTATGTCTTCGACGAGAATACGTTTTTTGTTTTCGCTTTCGATATAGTCGATAATAGAGTCCACGTCCTTTTCGCTCGCGCGCTCCTTTTTCGCCACTTCGGCATTAGCCTTACCGATTGCGACTCGAATCTTCCGACTGTCAAACTCTACCGACCTTCCGTCGCGTTTTACTACTTGCATTTCTTCTATTAGCCTCCTTCGCTTCTTCCGTACTTTTGAGAGCGTACGACTATTATATCAGCCAAAATGCTTTCAGTAAGTTGCATTTGCAACTTTTTTGTGATATAATGAAAATAGTTTGAAATTTTTCAAAAAACACTAAATATTGTATATTAATGTCAAAAGCGAACTATATATAGTTTTTTTGGCTTTTACGGAGGAATTATGGAAAACGTAAAAATTTTTGACGGTATAAAAGACGGAGAACTTGAAAAAATGCTTTCCTGCTTCGATGCGAAACATAAAAAGTTCGCCTCGGGAAACAATCTTCCGACCCGAAGATACGGCGAACCCAGACTCGGAGTTATACTCAGCGGCGAAGCCGACCTTGTGCGATACGACTACGACGGCTATCGCAATATTTTGGAACATCTTTCGCAAGGCGATGTATTCGGAGAGATATTTATGCAGATAGAAGGCGCGGACGAATTGGCGATTGTCTGCGAAACAAAGTGCGACGTTTTGTATATGGACTACAAAAACGTTATCAAGCGGTGCGAAAACGCGTGCGAATTTCACAGTACGCTCGTGGACAACATTCTTAAAATAATGGCGGCGAAAGTTCAGAAGCTGAGAACGCATCTCGAAGTGCTGAGCCAACGCACGCTACGGACAAAACTTCTGACTTATTTCAATATGACGGCAAAGCAAGCGGGGTCGAACTCGTTCACGTTGCCGTTCTCGCTCGCCGACCTTGCGGACTATCTGTACGTAGACAGGAGCGCAATGCTCAGAGAAATGAAAAACCTGCGGGAAGAAAATCTGATTTCGTCCCGCGGAAAACACATTACGCTGACTTAAACCTTCAACTTAAATCTCATTGTAACGGGATTATGGTCGCTGAATTCGTATTCCGTATCGACAGTATTTACGGATACGACTTCCACGTTATCGGAATACAAAAAGCCGTCTAACGTGGTCGTATAGTTCACGCCCTTTTCGTACGGAATATCCGCGCCGCGACAAGTAGCAACGTCCTTATCCGCGGCTATGTTAAATCCGTCGGTAAGTTCGCTTGCGTGCAAAACAGAATTTTTCATCCATTCGGGCGTTTGCTGATTGCTCGGAAAATGCGAAAGAGCTTCTTCGTCGCTGTCGAAATAATCGGCTATCAGGCAGTGATTGAAGTCCCCGCCCGCAACTACGTAATTGCCTTTTTCGTACTCTTCTTTCAGAACCGCGTTCAACATTTCAAGTTGTTTTGCGCGCACTGTGCCGCCCTTATCGTAAGCCGACATATGCAAGTTAATCATAACGAGCTTTTTGTCGCTTCCGTCAACGGGTAAATAATGAACCGAAAAGCATCTGTCCAAATCGGTCAACTTTTCTATAAATTTATCCGTAAGCGGAAACGAACGCCGCACCGCTCCGTCTACACAGTACTTCGACAGCGTAAGCATTCCCGCGTTCGTAGTTCCCATAGGGTCGTTAAACGGATAAAGCAAATAAGCCGTATGAAAATTTTCGGCATAAATCGAGCAATAATCGTCCATAGCCGTCGAAATCTCGGCACGCATATTTATTTTATAACTTCGGTGCGCTTTCTCGTCGACTTCCTGCAAAAAGTAAAAATCGACGCCCGCGGACTTAACAACCGAAATCTGACCGTCCACGTTCTTTCGCACGTCGGCTTTATTCATACCCTTTGCGTAAATTCCTACTGTTTTTTCGCCGTCGTTCATAACGCCCTCGTCCATAAAGAACGAATATTCCTGCGAATACGACGCAAAACCAAGGTTATAAGTCATAACAGACAACTCGGAGTCGGCGGAAACGGCGGTTTCGCGCGCATTTTCCACGCTCAGAATCAGGTTATCGTCTATCCTATAATATTGCAAAGCAACGTAAGCCAAATAAACGCCCGCGACAAGCACGAACGCGCCAATAAGTCCCGCCAAAGAAACCGCAACGATTTTTACGACCTTTTTTGTCATACGGAATTCCCCTTAAACGCAAAATCCCCGATTTCCTATCTTATGTTTGACGGTAAAATTTTATCATATCCGAACGAAATTGTCAACCGCGCAATTTTCAGTCGGAGCTTTCCAGCATTATTTTAAGTATCTCTTTATCGGTTTCGCGCATTCCCACGTATGCAAGCCGCGAAACGCTCTCTATCGTATTTTCGACGCCTTTTTTGACAATGCCGTCGCCGGCAAAAAACTGACCGCCGTTGTAAAACATATTAAGCCCCAATATTCCGCTCTCGACAGCCGTGGAAATCTTTGCCGCGCAACTCGCTTTCGCGCCGTCGCAAATTATCCCCGAATCTATCGCCAACGCGTTAACGAGCGTGTGGGAAATCTCGTCGTAGCCGCCGCCGAGCAGATACGCTATTCCGCACCCCGCGCCCGCGCCCGCGCAAACTGCGCCGCAATACGCCGACAGCGTGCCGACGCCCGTTTTTACGCGCACGGTAATAAGGTTCGAAACGCAAAGCGCGCGATAGAGTTTTTCTTCCGCAATATGCAAACCGCGTGCGTAAACTATTACGGGTACGGAAGCGGTAATTCCCTGATTGCCGCTGCCCGAATTTATTACTACCGGCAATTCGCAACCGTTCATTCTCGCGTCGCTTCCCGCCGCGGCGTAGGCTTTGGCAGTCGTCTTTATATCGGGCTGATAACTTTTGAGAAGCACTTTGCCCACGTTTGCGCCGTAGTTTCCTTTAAGTCCTTCTTCGGCTATTGCCATATTGTATTCGATTTGCCTGTCGAGCGTTTCCTTAACGTCGGAAATATTCACCGAATCGGCAAATTCCAAAATGCTTTTCACTTTAAGACAAGCCCTGTCCGAGCACTTGCGTTCTTCTTCCGCCGCGCACTCGGTTACCGTTTTTCCGTCTTTTTTTACAAGGACTACGTTAGTATGACTGTTTACTATTCTGATTTGCGACGAGTGCGTTTCCGATTCGAGCGTTACGGCAATGTCGAAAATATGAGCAGATTCGGGAACGCCGATTTCGAGCGGAAATTTTTCGACTCCGCGCTTGATTTCTTCTATATCATTCGGCGTTAATTCCGACAGAACTTCGAGCTGAGCGTCGGGTCTGCCCGAAACGAGCCCCGCTATGAACGCCGTTTTAAGCCCTTTGAGTCCGCCCGTGTGCGGAACTACCACGCTCTTTGCGTTCTTGACGATATTGCCGCTTACTTCGAGTTTGCCCTTGACGGGAGTTTCGCCCAACACGGCGCGCGCTTTGGCTACGGCGTATGCAATCGCAATAGGTTCGGTGCAACCCATCGCGGGAACCAATTCTTCTTTTAAGATTCTGACATATTTCGAATATAATTCTTTATCCACAAACGTTTCTCCCTGTCCGCCCGTTCACAGACAATAGAACAAGACGGTAAACAAAACTCCCAAAGCCGCAAACGCTCCTCCGACTGCAAAAAAGTGCGCGAGCGGCTTTTGGTTTACGTGTTTTTTTTCGCGGTATTCGGCGTAACTCTTTTTATGAGATTCACGGTACTCTTTTCGATGGAGCGCAACCCAAATCTTACGGAACGTAAACAGAAATGCGTCTAAAAGCCCCTGATTGCCCGCAAAAGCGAAAGAACCGCACACAAGCGAAAGAATACCCGCCGTAAAAAAACCGTCGCTTAAACAGCGCATTACGCCGCGCGAGTCCGCAACTTCCGTTACTCCGCGCAAAAAAACGACGGCAACGGCAATGCACGCACAGACGGCGGCGGTTACGAAAAAATACCAAAAGCGCTTCATTTACAGAGTTCTTGCCTATAACGTTCAAACTCTGCGTCGTTACAGTAAACGAAATGCCCCGCCGAAACTTCGCGGAAACTCGGCTTGTCGGTTTCGTAATCGTGCGCGCCGAGCGGATTGTACGTTACGCGTTTACGCTTGCTCTCGTATTCGGGGTCGGGCAACGGAATAGCCGACAAAAGCGACTTTGTATACGGATGCAACGGGTGCGCAAACAGCTCGTCGGAGTCTGCAAGCTCTACCATTTTACCGAAGTACATAACGCCTATGCGGTCGGAAAAATACTTTACAACCGACAGGTCGTGCGCTATAAACAGCACCGTAAGCCCCAATCTCTTACGCAAATCGTTAAGCAGATTTATTACCTGCGCCTGAATGGAAACGTCGAGAGCGCTAACGGGTTCGTCGGCGATAATAAGGTCGGGTTCCATTATTACGGCGCGCGCAACGCCGATACGCTGACGCTGACCGCCCGAAAACTCGTGCGGATAACGTTCGGAATGTTCGGGCAGAAGTCCCACCGTGTCGAGCATTTCGCAAACGCGTTCGGTAAGATATTTTTTATCGCGTATTCCCTTAATGATAAGACCTTCGGCAATCGTTTCCCTAACCGTCATACGCGGGTTGAGCGAAGCGACGGGGTCTTGAAAAATCATCTGAATGCGCGTCGTAATCCTGTCTTTTTTCGCAACCTTTACTTTGCTTTCGAATTCCTTGTGAACCGAGCCGTCTTCGTCGTCGGAAAGTCTTTCGGCGTATTCGGCGGCGAGTTTTTCTATCTGCTCGTTCGCATAAATTCTGTTGCAGTTTTTCACGTCGTATTTTGCGGCGCGTATTTTTTCCTTTTCGGCGGAAACCGCTTTATCGTACGCTTCCTTATCGAGATTGCCGTTTTTAAGTTCGGCTTTAAGACGCCTTATTTCGTCTTCGTAACTTCTTACGCCCGCGGCGACGCGTCTGCCCTTAAAATAAATATTGCCCGAAGTTATGTTGTACAGACCTATAATC
>WSNJ01000130.1 GCA_013316045.1 Clostridia bacterium | reverse complement strand
CGCATAAACGGTACAAAAGTAATCTTAGGTAGCAAAAGGTATCTTAAATATAATTTTGCATAAAAAATTCGTCTTTCGACAAGGCGTTTTGTCCGAAAACGCTTTTGCCGTCAAAGGCAGAAAATATTACTTAAAATTTTGATTGCTATTTCCGTCAGCGTAATATTTTCCGCTTGTTCTTTGACGGTGCTTTTTTATTAAAAAATTAAAGACTGTCATCAAAAACATTTTCGGACTCTCCCCTTCGTGTCGAAAGACGAATTTAAGAAAGTAGCGAAAAGTTTTTCAAACCTGAAAATTTCTTTCCGGTTTGAGCTTTATACTGCTTTTCAAAAAAAGGAGATTTTATTTATGAAGACAGGTGTAATCTATGCAAGATATTCCAGCGAACGTCAAACGGAACAATCCATCGAAGGACAAATTCGAGATTGCAACGAATATGCCGAACGAAATAACATTATTATAGTAGACACATATATTGACCGCGCTATGACGGGTACGAATGATAAGCGCAACGCATTTCAGCAAATGCTTAAAGACAGTTCTAAGCGCGCTTGGGATTACGTTCTCGTTTACAAAACTGACAGATTCGGACGTAATAAGTACGAAATAGCTATGAATAAACATACGCTGAAAACAAACGGCATTAAGCTCATTTCCGTTAAAGAAAATATTCCAGACGGTCCCGAAGGCATAATCTTGGAAAGCTTACTCGAAGGAATGGCGGAATATTACAGTGCTGAACTAAGCCAAAAAGTAAAACGCGGTATGAGAGAAACTCGCAGTAAAGGCAACTTTACCGGCGGATTTGTACTATTCGGGTATAGAGTAGTAAACAAAAAAGTCATTATTCACGAAGACGAGGCAAAAATAGTTAGGCAAATATTTGAAGATTGCGCCGCTGGAAAACTCATTAAAACGATTATAGAGGAGTTACACGAAAAAGGCATATTGAATCGCGGCAAGCCGTTCGCACGAAATACTGTTTACTACTTACTCTCAAATGAAAAATATGCAGGTATTTACAGACACGGCGACGAAGTGTTCACGAATATTTATCCGAGAATAGTTCCTGAAGAAATATTCTCTATGGTAGCAAGCAAGATAGCGAATAACAAATACGGCAAGCACAAAGAAAATATTTACTATCTATTGCGTAATAAAATATTTTGCGGCTACTGCGGTAAATCTATAAGTTCAGATTCAGGAACTTCAAGAAACGGCGAAATTAAAAGATATTATAAATGCTCAGGTAAAAGAATTGACAAAAGCTGTCCAAATAATCCAATACGCAAGGAGCTAATTGAAGATATTGTCATAAACGCAACCTATGAATCACTTTCTCCCGAAAGCATTGTCCTACTCGCGGATAAAATTACAGCAGCAAATAGAAAACAAATAGATGACACGTCTATACTCAACCTATTGTCAAGCGAACTGACCGACACCGAGAAAGCAATTAACAATATTCTGTCCGCTATGGAACAAGGCATATTTACAAGTTCAACCAAAGAGCGGCTCGACCAACTCGAAAGTAAAAAAGTAGAATTGCAAGAAAAAATGCAAATAGAAAAATCCAAAACAAAACTGACAATAACAAAGGAAGATATAACAAAATATTTACTATCAGCGTTAAAGAAAAATCCACGACCTATGATTGACGCGCTCATACGAAAAATAGTACTTTACAACGACAAGATAGAGATTTACTACAACTACACGAACAGCAAAAATCCCGATGGAACAGATGACCATCGGGATTTTATTTTTTACACTATCACTAAAATTTTCGAAATAACGCAAAATATTCTTAACAATAGTAAAGCAACGTTAAGATTTAACATTGAATTATATATCTAAAACTAAGTTAAATTTACAAAAAAAATACCCAACCGACCATTTTTACAGGTTCAGTTGGGTACGACTTGGCTCCCCAGGCAGGATTTGAACCTGCGACACCTCGGTTAACAGCCGAGTGCTACTACCGCTGAGCTACTGAGGATTATTACTTTAAGCCAACTGACAACTGCATAAACGGAGAAAAGAAAGAGAGAATCAGGCAAAAAAAG
>WSNJ01000129.1 GCA_013316045.1 Clostridia bacterium | reverse complement strand
GGTCAACGTAGAATATATCAGGTCAAACAACCGTTCAAATTTGTAAGTAATAAAATCGCCATATATAAACCGTATGTTATCAAATTTTTCAAAATGTTGTTTTGCTTTTTCAAGTGTTTTAGCTGAAATATCGATTCCAAAATAATTATCAACCAAATCCTTGATTTTATTTACTATCCTACCCGTACCGCAACCGATTTCCAAAACGGTTTTATTTTTATTTAGGTCAAGTTCGTCAATAAAAACAGAACCGTCCCACCTATCCATATACATTTGCAATTCCTTACAATCTAACATAGGGTCGTTTCCGTTTTCTATCAGCAAATCGTAATGTTCCGACACTTTTACCGTTTTTTTCATATTTCAGCACCAAAATTCAACATACTTGTATATTTATACAAGCGCATTGCAACAACAGTCGCAATGCGCTTGCACGCTTTCTTAAATATTGAAATTTTATTCGATTACGTCGTTTTTATAGAGCGGGAATTGTTTGCAAAGAGCGTCTACTTCTTTTGCTACGGATTCGACGGCGGCGGATTTTTTCTTTATGATTTCGGAAATAAGCCGAGCTATCGTTACCATTTCCTTATCTCTCATACCGCGAGTCGTAACGCTCGGAGTTCCGAGACGGATACCGCTCGTAACAAACGGCGATTGCGGGTCGTTGGGAATGGTGTTTTTATTAACGGTAATTCTGCACTCGTCGAGAAGATGCTCGATTTCCTTACCCGTAGTATCGTACTTTGTAAGTTTAACGAGCATAAGGTGATTATCCGTACCGCCCGAAACCAAATCGATACCGTTTTTGATAAGTTCTTCGGAAAGAATTTTCGCATTCTTTACAACGCTCGTCTGATAAGCCTTGAATTCTGCCGATTCGGCTTCTTTAAGCGCAACGGCTTTACCTGCGATAACGTGCATAAGCGGTCCGCCCTGCGTTCCGGGAAAAACGGACTTGTTGATTTTCTTTGCGATTTCTTCATCGTTGCACATTATCATTCCGCCGCGCGGTCCACGTAAAGTTTTATGCGTGGTTGTAGTTACGACGTGCGCATACGGGAACGGCGACGGATGCAAACCCGCGACCACAAGACCCGCTATGTGCGCAATATCTACCATAAAGTACGCGCCTACTTTATCGGCTATCTCTCGGAAACGCTTAAAGTCGATTATTCTCGAATATGCGCTCGCGCCCGCAATAATCATTTTGGGCTTTTTTTCGGTTGCGAGCTTTTCCAAAGCGTCGTAATCTATCGTTTCGGTTTCGTCGGAAACGCCGTAGGGAATTATGTTATAATTCTTGCCCGAAAAATTTACGGGACTTCCGTGCGTAAGATGTCCGCCGTGAGCCAGATTCATACCGAGAACGGTATCGCCCACTTCGAGCAAAGCGAAGTATACGGCAAGATTTGCGTTCGCGCCGCTGTGCGGTTGAACGTTTGCGTAATTGCAACCGAAAAGTTTCTTCGCGCGCTCTATTGCAAGCGTTTCGACTTCGTCCACGTATACGCAACCGCCGTAGTATCTCTTTGCGGGATACCCTTCGGCATATTTGTTGGTAAGGTGCGTTCCTACGGCAGCCATAACGGCGGGAGAAACGAAATTCTCGCTTGCTATAAGCTCGATATTATCGCGTTGACGCTTTAATTCGCGCTTTAAGCTCGCCGCAACTTCGGGGTCGGTTTGTCCTATTAGCTTTAAGTCTATCATTGTAAATTCTCCTCATTGGAATTGTATTTTACGTCGAAATAAATTCTTTCCACCACAACCGGCGTGTAAGCTCTGTTGTTCTTGATTGCCCTGTCGGCAAGTACCGATATTATATAACCGAGCGCCGCAAACGCAAAGCCCATCACAGCCATAATCAATTCGCCGCCGACGAACCGTCCCGCAACTATGCCTATCAAAAAACAAACAAGCGGTATTCCGAACAACAGTAGCGACGCCGCGGGAAATTGCTTTTCGGGCATACGAACTACTACCGTATCGCCCGCTTCGCACTCGCAATCTTTTATGGCGGGCAAAATTATCTTGTCCCCACCGTGAAACGCGCACGCTTTGCACCCGTCGCATTTGGGATTGCGGATTAGTTCTATATAAGCGTGTTTACCCTTAACTC
>WSNJ01000128.1 GCA_013316045.1 Clostridia bacterium | reverse complement strand
AAATAAAATCAAGTGTTTTGCACAAGTGAAAGAAAAGCGTTCTTATTTATTTTCTTATACTTACCGCTATAATGCCGCTTATCATTCCCGTAACGCCGCCGATAGCAACGTCGTTCAAGATATTAAGCCCGAATTTGAACTGTCCGTCAAGAAGCGAAAATATAACGAACGCCAACATTACGTATAAAAGCCCTACAACTATGCCTTTTATCCAACCGTTCGAAGGCGTCCTGATACAAATAAGGCAAGCGATAAGCACGCTCAGTCCCTTGATAACCTGATTTATAATCGGTATAGCCGTAGTGGAAATATTGAAAAGTTTAATCATAAACGCTACGAGCAATATAGCCACGAGCGAAATGATAACGGCTACTATTACCGATTTAATAACTTCAAACACCGCGCTTTTGTTTTGTTTTGCCGCTTTTTCCATAAAAAAATCCTCCGCATAATATATAAATATACTATTCGGAGGACAAGCGTTTTATGATAAATTAAAAACTTTTATTTCTTGGAAACAGGCTTTCTCGTTGAAGTGCGCGGCTTGGAAACGGGTTTAGGCTCTTCCGCCTTAGCTTCTTCCGTTTCTGCGACGGGTTCTTCCTTAACTTCTTCTTTGACTTTTTCCTCAACGGGTTCGGATTCAACAGCGTGTTCTTCGAACACGTCGGCTACGGTCGTTTCCGTTACAGCGGGTTCTTCCGTCTTTGCGGTCGGCTCAACGGCAGTCGTTGCGCTTGCGGCGGGCAAAATCTGATAAAGCGCCTTAATATCGAGAACCATAGTAGTTTTCCTTCCGTCTTCGCCCGTTTCGATAGTGAACTCCTTGTCCACGGGAGAAGTTTGTCTTACGTCGGTAACCGTACCTATAATTCCGCCTATCGTCATTACTTTATCTCCGACTTTAAGCGAGTTATGCAAAGTGTTTACGGATTGTTGCCTTTTCTTGTTGGTAAATATAGGCATAACAATCAAAACAATCACCAACAAAACAACAAGTACGATAAGCACTATTTGTTGCGTTCCCATTCCTGCACTGAATAACATCTGAAATTAATTCTCCTGATTTCTAATATAGATAAACTTTATCATATTTGCGGAAATAAATCAAGCAAATACGTTATATTTTCGGAATTTTAAGAATCAAGTGCTGATTTGCGAATCGGCAGACACGTCGAATATGCCCGTGATTCTGTCGAAAATTTCGTCGTTTTCAAAACTTCCGCGCAAAGTAAGTTCGAGCGGCGCAATATTTATAAGATATACCATAAGCTGTTCCGGCGAACAAATTCTGTACTCGAATTCACCGTCGCTGTTCCCCTTTACGCTGTAATACCCGTTTCGCTTTACTATCTCCAATTTGCGCACTTTCGGACTTATAGCGCTCATTAAAAACTTCAAAAGCTCGTTCAGCGTATCGTCGCTTCTCAGATATACCGAATTGCTTACGGCAAGCTCGGCAATATCGTCCCACCGCTTTCTCAAATCCGCGAGCCTGAAATTGAAAAAACCGTCGAGAGCCAAATTGTCGCCTATGTCCAACGCGTCGCGTATCATCTCTCTTTCCGTATCTCTGTCAAACGCAACCAACGTATGCAAAAGCATTTTATACGCATCGTACTTCAAAAGCGGCATATTGAGCGCCGTCGTAAGATAATCGAGTTTGACGGTCGTAAGAAAGATTTCCGCAATACATTCGCGTATTACCGCAATGATTTTTTGTTTATTCTCGTTTTCGCACGCCACGGACACGTTAAGTCTGCCGTCGCTCTCTTTCGAAGCCGTTATTCCGCCGCACGCTTTGACTTTCCTGCCGAATATCTTTTCCGCGTTTTCAAACCAATGCGCTTTTCCGCTGTCGATACTCATATTGAATTGATACATAATTTTCCTCTAAGATATTTTATGCAATCTCCTTGTTTTTAAGCGCGCAATCTTTGGCAAATCTTGTCGCCTGTCCCTATTTTTGTTCGCACTGAAAAAAAACATTTGGGAAAAAACGGAAAACCCGCTTAAAATCCTTGATTTTTTGCGGAATGTTTGATATATTATATAAGCGCGAAACGCAAAAAGATTCGTGGGAGCTTAGCTCAGCTGGGAGAGCATCTGCCTTACAAGCAGAGGGTCATAGGT
>WSNJ01000036.1 GCA_013316045.1 Clostridia bacterium | reverse complement strand
AACTTATATTTTGTCAATACCTTTTTGACAAAATAAAAAAATTACTTATTTAGGGCATTAAACGGAAAATCTTTATAATCACGGTGGTGAGTAGCGAACTGTCAGCTGTTTATCACCTGAAAAAACTATACGGGTGAATCGTGTGCTCGCCTTTTATATCGAGAGCCCGTATTTTAGGGTCTTTATACACTTCCGCGAGCTGAATAACGTCGTGCCCGTACTTTTTCCTTAGGCTGTCGATTGCCGCGTCGAGAGAACGGCGTTTTCCGTCTTTTTCTATATCTCCGAACATATCGAGCTGCTGCGGTCCGAAATAAAAGTCGCTTACGGACAGACCTATTCCGCGCACGTGTTCGCGCCACGGATAAACTTCTTGGAACAGTCTGAATGCAAGCTCGCCTATCTCGCTTATATCTCCCGTCGGGCGCTTTGTTCGTCCCTGCTTTCCGTAACTTGTAAGGTCGGAAGCGCGCGCGGAAATATGAACCGTCTGTATTCGGTTAAGACCCGACTCTCGCATTCTCGCCGTAACCGAATCCGCCAAAAGATATATTATCATTTTCACGTCTTCGTCGCTTGTCAAATCTCTGTAAACCGTAAGGCTGTTGCCAATCGACTTTATATTTTCTTCTTCGCCGACAACCGCGACGGGAGAAAGGTCGTTGCCGTTTGCAAACGCAAAAAGATACTCTCCCCATTTTCCGAGCAAGTTAACAAGCAACTTTTCGTCGGCGTTCGCAAGTTCGCCTATCGTTCTTATATTTATCTTATTGAGTTTTGTTTTAGTCGCTTTGCCCACATACAGCAAATCTTCCACGGGCAAAGTCCATACAAGCTCTTTATAGTTCTCGGGAGTTATTACGGTTACGGCGTCGGGCTTTTTCATATCCGAGCCGAGCTTTGCGAATATCTTGTTAAAGCTCACGCCTACGCTAACCGTAAGCCCGAGCTCGCTTTTTACGCGGTTTCGGATTTTTTCGGCTATTTGCTCGCCGCTCCCGAATATTTTACTGCGCGTAACGTCGAGCCAACACTCGTCTATTCCGTATGCTTCGATTTGGTCGGTATAGTCCGAATAAATCTTACGCACTTTCTTCGACATATTCAGATAAGACGAAAAGTCAGCCTGCACTTCCACAAGCGACGGTCCGCACTTATTGAGTGCTTCCCAATACACGTCGCCCGTCTTGACGCCTTTGCTTTTAGCTATGTCGTTTTTCGCCAACACGACTCCGTGCCTGTCTTCCTTGCTCCCCACAACCACAACGGGTTTATCTTTTATGGCGGGATTTTTCAGACACTCGACCGACGCATAGAAATTATTCAAATCGCTGTGTAATATTGTCCGCATACAAGTAGTATGCGCAATAATTTACGAAACGCCCGATTTGAAATTATTCGGCTTAATTATTTTTCGGCGTATATCTTATCGACAAGCCGTTGAATACGGACTGTGCGGTCGGCAAAGAAATAATCGTGCTTTTCCGCCGACGCATTCGCGGCAAAATCTCGGAACTGTTTTAAGTACAAATTTCCGCCGTCAGCCGAAAACTTTTGCGGCGCGTCCGTTGTACGGTTTTGAATTGCGGAATAACCGTCTTGCGGCGCGCGCAAAAACAACAACTCTCCCGTTTCTTCCTGTCCGAGAGTTCCGTTGCAGATAACGTAACCGCCGTCGCCGTATATTTCGAGCTTGCTTTCCGACGCATTGTCGGGCACGTTGAAATTAACGTCGATATGCCCGAGAACGCCGCTTTGCGTCTTGAAAATAATAACCGCGCCGTCTTCGACTTCATAATCGAAAGTCTGCGTGGCATAAAATGATTCGACTAACGTTATCTCTTCACCGAGCAACTGTTCGGCAAGGTCAAGACAGTGAACACCCAAGTCCATTATAACGCCGCCGCCACCTTGCTCTTTGTTCTGACGCCAAGCATTCTCTATGCGCGGATACCAACAAGAAAATCTTATGCGTATTCCGTTAACTTTTCCTATGCCGCCTGAACTGATTATTTCGCGCGCTTTAACGTGCAGATTATGAAACCTGAGCATATAGCCGACGGAAACGAATTTACCCGCCTTTACGAACGCGTCGACTATTTCCGCGCCGTCTTTCGCGTTAAGCGCAACGGGCTTTTCGAGCAATACGTGTTTACCGTAAGACAGAGCAAGCAATGAATCGGTCTTGTGGCAAAAGACGGGCGTAGCGATATAAACCGCATCGCAATCGGCTGACTTCAACATCGTTTCGGCATTGGAGAAAAACGGAACGGAATACTTTTTTCCGAGCTTTTCGGCAACCGAAAACGTTCGGTCGTAAATTGCGACGAGTTTGTTTTCGGAATCCTTCATAAGCGCGGGAATTGCGCGTCTGTCCGCAATGCCGCCCGCGCCGATTACTCCCCATTTCATAAATCAGCTCCTTTAGGGTTACTTGTTTTTGCCGAATCTGCCGCCCATTGTGTCGCTTACCTGCGTTATGAATACAACGGTTTTCGGATACCTTTTCAACGTTCTCTGAATATCGCCTATCTGACGCTTGCGTATAACGCAAACAAGCATACTTCTATCTTCGTGCGAATACATTCCCTGCGCCGAGATACGCGTTACACTGCACCCTATTTTCGACATAAGTTCGTCGGCAAGTTCGTCGGGGCGGTCGGTAACCATTTCGTATTTATAACCCGTTTTTACGCCTTGCAAAATCGCTTCGGCTACCTTATTTGCGACAAAAAGGTTTATAAACGTGTAAATCATAGATTCGAGCTTAAACGAGTACGCAAAGAACGCAATAATAATAACGGAAGCGTCCATAACGAATGAAAGCCATACGACGCTCGCTTGCGGTTTCCACCTGCGGACAAGCGCGGAAATGGCGTAAGTACCGCCGCTTGCGCCGAAACGCCTGAGCATAAGTCCGAACCCTATACCCGTAATAACGCCGCCGCAAAGCGACGCAATCATTAGCGTAGCTTCGTTTGCGTGATAAACGAATACGGAAAATTTATCGAATAAAATCTGCGACGCGGACTGCGTTCCCATATAAATTATAAGGATAACGCCCACGCGCTTTTTAACGAAAAAGAATACGAGAACGTATATAGGCAACGTTATGATAATCAGAAAGTAACCCGCATTCCACCCTATAAGAGTGCCGAGAATGTTCGCAAGACCGTTGGTGCCGCCCGGAACGAAGCCGTTATACGAAATAAACATATGTATACCGAGCGCAACTATTACGCCCGCAATCATAGCGGTTATAACGTCTAAAATCACATCTTTTATAAGCTGTTTTCTGCTTTCTCCGACCGCGGGAGCCTTTATCGGAACTTCCCCCTGATTCTCTGCCACTTCGCCGTTTTCGACTTTTTGTTCAGCGTCCAACGTTTTTACCTCCGAAAGGTGTAATCGCTTTCACATTTATGAAATTCATTATAACATAACCTTTTGGCAATAGCAATTATTTTGAGATAATTAACCGAAAAACTTTTATTAAAAAGCCGCCCTGCACGGAGCGGCAATTAAACGATTTCCGTTTTTCAGACGTTGTTATCGTCGGAAAAGTAATCGTTGAATTCTTCTTCGCGGACTACGGTGCTCATTTCGCTTCCGCTAAGGTCGTTTTCTTCGGAAATCTCCATATTAAGCGCGCTCTTTGCGACGCGTTTACGGTTTACGGTGCGCTTCATTGCCGCAACGGCTTCCACCATTATAATTCCGAACACGGCGGCGAGAATTATCGCGTCGAACGTGCCTTGCGTGCCGAGCGACACCGACGAAACGGCTACGGTAGGCACTACGTAGTAATTCAGCAAGCTGACGATTATATCCCCTATTACTATGCCGCCTATCGACGCAATAAGAGTAGACAAGCGCGTCATTGCAATCAGATACGCCACCGCGCCGCCGACAAAACCCATTATAACCGAAGCCGTAATCTGCCCTGCGAGCGTAGTAACGTTTATAAGCATACCCGTAGCGACAGCCACGCCGGCAACGGCTATCATTGCAAGGTAAGCGCGCGTCAAATCGGAATTTAAGCCTATCATTACCGAAAATATAACTACGAGCACTATCGGGATAAGAAAGCCGCTTACGTTCATTTCAAACGCCGAGCCTATTCTTATATTGGGCGCAACCGCTCCTGCCACAAGCGCCAAAACGAGCAAAAACGCCAACGGATTGGACATTCCTATCTTACGGAAAAACTTTTCCGTAACTCCGAAAAATATCAATAAGGCTATTATGCCGAGAATTACAAGACCTATCGTCATATAAAAAAATTACCTCCGAATATATGGTAGGTAATTTTTTCGTATTTTATACGTTTTTATTCGATACTGCCGCCAGTCCAGCCGCTGATTTTGTCCGCAAAATATTCGTCGAAGTTAAAGTTTTTCCATTTGGCTTTATCCATATTATAGAGCTTGATTCTGTCTATTTTAACAACGGGCGCGGGATATTTCCAGTAATTGCCGTGAGAAACGGTATTTTCCATACCGGCATAAAGCTCGGTCAGCTTTTCCATAACGTTTTTGTTCAGATTCCGCGCAAAGGATATTGCGTTGACCGTTCGCGTATTCTCGCCGTTTGTCGCCGTAAGCGGCGAACCGGAAACGGTGCAAATCTGAAACTCCGTTGACGAAGAATTCTGTATAAACGAAAGATACCCTTCCGTCTGTCCGAATTTTGCCCAACTCGAAGTATCGGCCGAAAGACGGTATTGAAACTTGTATTTTGCGCTCGGCGATTTGGTTATATCGGTGAACTTCGCACTGAAAGCCTCGTCCGTTTCTCTGTGATTGTACTCGGTATCGTAAAAACCGCCGAATCTGATGTAATTGTTCTGTCTGTCGAAAATAATCGACCCGTTGAAATAATTGTTTTTTGCAAGATACAAAAAGTTGGTAGCCGCAATAGGAACTTCTTTTTCGTAAACTTCGAATTCGAGCGTTTCGCCGTTGGAAAGATAAATAACCGCAACGGGATTGTTAACCTTTCGGTACGCAAATGCGGGACTTAAAACAGGCAGTAATACAGCCGTAAGAATAAGCGCAACAGCCAAAACGACGCATACCGTTACTAATGCAAACGCGGACGGTTTAAGTCCGAAAATTCTCTTTTCTGCCGCAACTTCTGCCGCTTGCGTTTCCTGTGCCATATCGCCTGCCGAAACGACTTCTTTCTTTTCGTATTTTGCCGCTTTTTCCGCTTCCTTGTTCCTAGCGTCCAATCTTTGCTCTTTGCGCTGTTTTGCCGTCAAAGAGTAGTTGATTTTGTTCTTTTTCATATTTACCTGCCATTGTTTCTTTCGCGTCTGAGTTTTTCGAGTATTTCTTCGCGCGATAATCTTTTCTGACCGTCGGGCGGTGTTTCTTGTTTAATATGATTCTGAGCGTTTGCATTTATATTTTGTTGCTGAAACGCCTGTTGCCGCTGTTGCGTAGCCTGTTGCGACTGTTGCCATTGTTGCGGCTGTGGTTGCGGTCGCTGTTGTTGCGGCTGAACCTTGGTTTGCTCGGCGGCAGGGCGCGGCGACGATACGGTAGATTTCCTTTCCGCGTTATCGCTTCTGAGCCTTGCTACCCTTGCCTTGAAATCTTCAAAGCTCTCGTTTTCCATTATTTCGATTTCGCGCGTAGTAAAACTTTCGGCAGTTTCGGGCTTTGCGCTTACTATGCTTTCCGCTGGCATCTCGAAAGTAGGCACTTCTACTTCTTCCACTCTGTCGCCGGACGTGAGCGTAATTTCGCCCACTTCGTCGAGTACGAGCGGTTCTGCGCTAACCGTAGTTTCCGCAGTCGTCGCTTTGATTTGCTCCGAACCCACATCGGATTTAGGCGCGCTTTTCGGCTGTTGAGGTTGCGCGACTTGCTGAGTTTTCATTGCGACCGTTTTCCCGCCCGCACTCTTCGAGCCGTTTTCCATCGCCTTGATTTGCTTTTCGAGCATTTCTATTTCAGAGTTCAGTCCGCCACCCGATTTGGGCGCGCTTTTCGACGCGCTCTTGGGCTGAGCCGTAGCCGTTGCGTCGTTTACGCCAATAACGACGGCGCGGAAGAAAATACTTTTAACGGAATGGTAGTAAGACGAAACGTAAACGAACGCCAGTCCGAACGTAATTATTCCGAGCAGAAACCAACCCGTAAACGAAAGACAGATTTTGAATAAATCAGCCGTGTGCCCTTTGACAAGCTGATTGCTCTCTCTAAACGCGTCCCACGCTTTCGTTTTCGGATTGTTGTTTATGACGTAATACACAAAAGCCGTACGCAAAAGGAACAGTACGCCGGGCACGATTAGCAACACGGTAAGTCCGAGCCCGATACCCGTTCTGATAAGTCTTATAAGAACGGACCGCCAGAAATTCTCTTTTTTGAAACCTTCGAAAAGTCTGAAATTCTCCGCGCTTTTCAGATTAAAAGAGCGAATATAGAAATCGGTTACGGAATACTCGACGGGCGCGGCGAACACGTAAAACGCCGCGAGCAGAATAAGCCCGTACCACATAAGCCACGTCCAGCCGGAAACGTGCGACAACGCAAAAGTCAAAAGCAAAATAACGACGAGTATTCCCGTCATTCCTGCGTTGAGCAAAAGCGGATAATATTTGTTTACGCTCAAAAATTTTTTCGCTTTGTTCTTGACTTTACCGACCTGCATACTTCCTCGCGTATAGTATTGACTTTACGGAATACATTTATTATATACCAAAAAAAGCCAATAGTCAATAATTAGCGAGCAGTTACAGACTGATTTCCTTTCCGCCGAGATATCCGAGCTTACCCGTCATTGCGGGAAACTTAACGCTTACCGCGCGGAGCTGTTGAAACCTGTACGGAAACAGCCGGTTTATTTCGTTCGAGCCGTACTTGTTATCGCCTAATATCGGATGCCCCGCAAACGCAAGATGCGCGCGAATCTGATGCGTTTTGCCCGTAACGAGTTTGACTTTAAGGCGCGAATAATTCGCAAAAACTTCTTCCGTTTCGTACTCGGTAATGATTTTATCGTAGCCGTTCTTAGGCGTTGCGCTTACCGAACAGACGGCGCGTTCGGAGTCCTTTTTAAGGTACGCCGTCAGAACGTCCTTTTCACGCTCGAACTTACCCCACACGAGCGCGGAATAATATTTTCCGATAGTCCTTTCTTTGAAAACTCTCAGAAGTTCGGTATATGCCGAGTCGTTAAGCGCGAATATAACAAGTCCCGTCGTATTCATATCGAGCCTGTGAACGGGCTTAGCCGACGGGAATTTGCTACGCATAAATTCGGTGAGCGTCGTTTCGGTGCCGCACATTACGGGCTTGTCCGCAACGGCTATATTCTCGTCCGAATAAACGATTCGTATATCGGGAACGTTCTCCATAAACGACGGAATAAAAATTTCAACCTTATCACCCGCGTTCAAAATTCCGTTTTCACACGTGCGCTCGCCGTTTATGCGAACTTCTCTTTGCTTCAACTGTTTCCGTATATTCCCGACCGAAACGGTTTCCAAATTCTCGGAAAGAAAATCCACAACGCTCTTCCCGTCTGTCCCGACCGTAAAACTTTTTTTCATTTGCGTAATTCTCCGCCGTTTTTATTTTTGTTAGGACACCCGCGCGTACAGCCCGCACACTTACATCCGCAAAGAGATTTCTTCTTTGCCGCCGACGCGAGTACGCACACGCAGAAAACAATTACTGGTATAAGCAAGGCAAGTCCTATCCCCAGCCCCATATTCGATAAAATAAGTCTGCCTATCCAATAAAAAACCAGCGAGCAGAGATATGCGACCGACAACTGCAAGCAAAGCGAAAACAGCATCCATTTCCGCCCCGCTTCTTTGCGTATAGCGGCAAGAGTAGCCACGCACGGCACGTACAACAGCGTAAAAACCATAAACGCCAAAGCCGAAAGCGCGGCATAATCTCCCGTAAAAATCGCGGAAACTCCGCCAAGACTTTCTATCGACGAAATAACCACTTCTTTTGCCACAAGCCCGGATAAAAGCGAAGTTACCGCGCGCCAGTTCCCGAATCCGAGCGGCGCAAACACGGGCGCGAAAAACTCGCCGACGTATTCGAAAATGCTTTTGTAATCCGTTCCCACGACGTAACCGTGCGCAAAAGAAAAATTCGACAGCACGTACACGATTACGTTAAGCGCGAATATAACCGTTCCCACGCGCACGAGAAAAATTTTAACGTTGTTCCATATAATCTGCCAAATGCGTTCGAAAGTCGGGAATCTGTACGGCGGCATTTCCATTATAAAAGACAGCTTACCGCTCTTTAATTTCTTAAAGCATTTTTCAAACAGTACGGCAAGCATAATCGCAACCGCCGCGCCGAGAATATACATTCCGAAAATAATAAACGGTTGACCTTTTGCGAAAAAGGCCGACGCTATAACCGAATATACGGGAAGCCTTGCGCTGCACGACATAAACGGCGTGAGCAAAACGGTTTTCTTGCGCATTTTTTCGTCTTCGAGCCCGCGGGCAGTAAGAACGGCGGTAGCCGAACAGCCGAAGCCCATAAGCATAGTAAAGACCGACCTGCCCGACAAACCTATCTTACGGAAAAATCCGTCAGTCATAAACGCCACGCGGCTTATATATCCGCTGTCTTCGAGCAAAGCGAGAAAAAAGAACAGCAACACGATTTGCGGAAGAAACGCGAGTATTCCGCCGACGCCGAGAATAACTCCGTCGCACAGTATGCCCGTTATCCAAGCGGGACAGCTAACGGACGCAAGCGAATTGCTTATCGGGTCGTATAAGCACTTTTCTATAAACAACCCGAAAAGTTCGGATAAATACTTGCCCACAAGTCCGAAAGTTATCGCAAATACAGCCGCCATAACGAGTAAAAATATAGGTATAGCCGCGTACTTGTTAAGGACTGCTTTATCTATTGCAATGCCGCCGCGGAAACCTGCTTTGCCGCTCTTTTCCGCTATGCGTTTTAACGAATTGTCGGCAACGATTACGTCGCGCATAATTTCGTCTATAAACTTAAACCGCGCCGCCGCCACAACGGGCTGTAAATCTCCGTACTTTCCGATTTCCTTTACCTGCGCGTCGCTTAACTTTAACAAATCGGTTACGTACGCGTCGTTTTCCATAAGTTTTATTGCCGCATACTCGTGTTTAAGCCCTGCCGCTTCGGCGTTTCTTCCGATAATTGAAACAAATTCTTTTACGGGCAACTTATTCAGATATGTTAATTCCGTCTTACGTTTTTTGCCCGATTTAATATAGCGCGCCGACTCTT
The DNA here is from genome assembly GCA_013316045.1 of Clostridia bacterium. Taxonomy (GTDB): domain Bacteria; phylum Bacillota; class Clostridia; order Christensenellales; family Pumilibacteraceae; genus RACS-047. The sequence goes on along the minus strand of WSNJ01000036.1, from coordinate 8,008 downwards.
CGACCAATCTTTTTGCGTCGGCTTTGTACTTCGCGCTTACAGGCACAATCGGAATCCGCAAGCGGTTTTCCAATTTTTCGGCGTCGAGCTTTTTTCCGCGCTTTTTCAATTCGTCAATCATATTGACGGCAAGCAACACAGGCGCGCCTATTTCGAGTAATTGAAGCGTAAGATAGAGATTGCGCGAAAGATTGTTAACTTCGCATACGTTGATTATAAGGTCGGTTTTATCGTTAAGAATACTGTCGCGCGAAATGCTTTCTTCGGGGCTGTACACCGTAAGCGAGTAAAGCCCGGGCAAATCAGCCAAAACTATCCCGTCGCCGTCGAACGCAATTTTCTTTTCCACTCTTTCGACCGTTACGCCGTGCCAATTACCGACGTGTTCAAACGAACCCGTAAGTCTGTTGTACAAACTCGTTTTGCCTACGTTCGGATTGCCCGCAAGCTCTATTCTGTATTCGCGTCCGCTCATATGCGCTCCACCTCGATAAGCGACGCCGCGTCTTCGCGCAACGCGATAAAAGATTCCCTGAGCGATACAAGCACAGTCCCGCCGAACGGCGCAACGCCCGAAACGTATATCTCGGTTTCGGGAGTAAATCCCATATCCAAGAGCCGCCTGCGCGCGTTTCCGTCGCCCGTTACGCGCGTAATTTTGTACTCCGTATTGATTTGCACTTGCATCAGCGTCATTTATTAAGCGAATTACTCTTCCTTTATAATCTTTTCGAAACCGTTGATGAAATCCAAAAAGGTCGATACGTCTCTGAACTGACGATACACCGACGCAAATCTTATGTACGCCACTTGGTCGAGTTCTTTAAGCTCTTTCATAACGAGCTCGCCTATCTGAGCGGACGGAATCTCCTGCACCAAGCTGTTTGAAATCTGTTTTTCGACGGCGGCAACCAGCTTGTCTATATCCGCCGCCGCAACGGGTCGTTTTTCGCAGGCTTTGATAACTCCCGACTTTATCTTGAACGGGTCGAACTGTTGGCGCGTTCCGTCGTTCTTTATAACGAGAATCGGCGTAGTTTCAACCATTTCGTAAGTCGTAAATCTTTTGCCGCAATTCAGGCACTCGCGCCTGCGCCGTATGCTTCCGCCGTCGTCCACAGCACGCGAATCGAGAACTTTACTTTCAAGATGTCCGCAAAAAATACATTTCATAATAAATAATCTCCGTGAGCGGAAAATCGCTTTCCCCGCACGTATAAATTATATACCAAACAAATGTTTTCGTCTATTAAATCTAACTCGAATTACGGCTATTTTTAATATTCGGACTTCTCGTGCAACAAACGCACAGTAAATATATATTCGCAGACTTTGATAATAATTACGTTTATCCGATTTTAACAATGATTTTTCCAACGGTACGCGCAATCGAACAACATACACTTTTCGCACTTGCCGTCGCAATCGGGTCTGCAATCGTCGGGCGGACAAGCGTTCGGCGGCGGACAGTCCCGATTACAATCGCAATCGAAACGAGAGTCGTCGCACGGCGGCGGGCACGCGTTCGGGCAATCTTGCGGCGGCGGTGGCGGCGGACAACAGTAATAACTGTCGTACCCTTTGCGCCCCCTTACCTGACCGCGCGGAAATCCGTCGCCAATTATATGCACTAAAATAACGTCGTCGCCTATCTTGTTGATACAACTCCACGGAATAAAAATTTCCTGACTGCGCGAAAAGAAAAACTTGCGGACGTAAGGCACTACTATGCCCTTTACTTCGCCGTTGTCGCCCGAAAACACAATGTCGACTATTCTGCCGAGCCGTCGACCGTCGGCAGTATTGATGATTTCCTTAGCACGCAATTCGCAATATGACAGTTCGCAATTTCCGCCCATAATATACCTCACCTATATATATGCCGTTTTTCGACAAAAATTGCTTTGTTTTGAACTTCCGCAAGAATAATTGCGCTTTTGAAGGCGAAAATTAAATTTACGGAATTCAAAAAAAGGAGAACCTATATTGAACGGACGAGTTGAAATCTGCGGAATCAACACCGCGAACTTACCGAAGCTTTCGCATAAAGAAACCATTGCGCTTATAGACAGAGCGCAAAACGGCGACGAAAACGCAAAAGACGAATTCCTTATGGCTAATCTCAGACTTGTGCTGAGCATAATTCAACGCTTTTACGGCAAAAAAGAAAGCATCGACGATATTTTTCAGGTCGGCTGTATCGGGCTTATCAAAGCAATGGATAACTTCGACACTTCGCTTAACCTGCGTTTTTCAACCTATGCAGTGCCGATGATTATGGGAGAAATACGGAGATTCTTGCGCGACAGTTCGAGTATAAGAGTAAGCCGTTCTATACGTGATACTGCTTATAAGGCATTACAAACAAGGCAGGAAATCGAATCTGCGGCAAATAACGAAGCCACGCTCGACGACGTTGCGGCGGCAATGAATCTACCCGTGAGCGACGTAGTTTACGCTATGGACGCTATAAGCAATCCGGTTTCGCTGTTTGACCCCGTTTATCACGACGGCGGCGAAACGGTTATGATAATGGACCAGGTTTCCGACGTAAAAAACTGCGACGATAATTGGATAACAAGCGTATCGATATCCGAAGCTATGCAAAAACTCACAGAGCGCGAACGGAGAATATTGCTTCTGCGTTTTTACGAAGGCAAAACTCAGATAGAAGTTTCCGAAGAAGTCGGTATTTCGCAAGCGCAGGTTTCGCGGCTCGAAAAGAACGCAATATCGACGCTCAAAAAGAATATAGACTGAAAATATTATCCGTATATAAGAAAAATTGCCGACCGTTACCGTAATTCCCATAGGGAATTTAATAAAATGCAAATAAAAAGATTTAGGCATAGCATTAAGCTGTGCCTTTTCTGTACTTTTTTTCGTGGACGAACTAGGCTACTCGTAGCCTAGTGAGATATAGATATGTTTTATATTTCCCGCAAAATTCAATGGGTTGCGTTCTTTCATTTTTCGTGATATAATAATTGTACGATAAACAGTAATTTAGAAGACTAAATGATTTGGGATTAAGGAGAAAGTATTGTTATGGGACTAGATATATATGCAGGGACATTAATTCGTTATTATGCGCGTAATTGGAAAACAGTATCACAACAATTTGCCGAGGCTAATGGAATAGATTTCCAAACAATAAGACCGCAACAAAATAGTGAAAATGAACTTTCTTTACAAGAAATTCAAGAGTTAGTAACTCAATGGCAAAATGCTATAGTAAAAGGTCTTAAATTAAACCCTGTACCATTATGGAATGAGGATTATGAAGTTACGCCATATTATACAGATAAGCCGGACTGGGATGCCTTAAATGCTTTATTACTTTACATTGCTTCAAAATACAGTAATAAAGAAGTACCTTCTACAATTATTAAGAATTTTGATATTTACAAACACCCTATTGTATCAGAATTTCTTGAAACGAAAGATTTTCAATTATCTTTATTTGATGGCAATGGTTGGTGGCTTCCTATTAAAAGGAATATAATGTTTAATTATGTTTTACCAAATTCAGAGGAAAGTATTTTAGCAACAAGTAGTTTACTTCTTGAAGAATTGCAAGTATATAATTCTTTTGAATGGAATGCTGATAGAAATACTATCATTTCGTGGAACAAAACAGAAGGTTATCCTGCTGATATGGTATATAGCAAGGAAAACGGAATAGAAGAAGCACATAAACATATGGCATATAATACAGAGTCTTTAGCAAAATTTGCTTTTTCTATTTTATGGCAAGCAGCTGAATTTTCTCTTGAACACGGTGTTGTTATTGTTTACGATTTTTAATATCAAGACAAGCATACGCGCCCCTGCTAGTTTGTAGTTTTACCTATGTAATTTATTTGTTTTGAATTATAGTAGAAATGCATTATATTGATATAGATGATAATACGAAGAAATTGATGTTTGGTATAGATTATATAAACAGAACGATAAATTTCAATTTATCTTTCTAAATAGTTTTTAGTAAATAGCTCTCGAACATATCGTTCGAGAGCTTTTGTCCTCGCTTGAAAGTGCAACTCTAAAAAATTTAGTTTTTTATTCCCTATGGGAATTGCGCATTAAGCGAGCGGCAATTTTTTTTAATATTTATCAACTATGCTTTGAAACAGATTGTCTTTCTGTACTTATATTCAACCGAGAATTTGTATGCAATGGTATTTATAAACAGCGAATTACTTATGCCTTCGCAAATAACGTATTCGCCGTTGAAAAATTCATTCATTTTTCTCAGCTTGCCGCTCTTACCCGCCGATTTGATGGTATTGACAATTCCGTTTTCAACGCTCTTGCGAGATACCGAAAATTCTTTCGCACACATTTTATACCAATAAGTCATTTCGGTAGACGAAGAATTGCTTCTGACTTTTTCGTGTATAATGTAAACGAGATATTTATATCCCTTATCGGTTATGCGGAAACCGAGATTATCAAGCAATTCGCCGATAGCTTTTTCGATATGATATTCGTCTTCGAAACTGAGAATTATATCATATTCTCTGACCGTTAAACCGCTACTGTAAAATTCTCTGTCAAAATCATTCGTATACATTATTTCCATACCTTTTTTTGTCTTAAAGCATAGCGTCTATTATACCATAAAAGCGCACGAAAGTAAAGAATGTATCGAACCCGTTTTGTTGACTTTACGTTTTTTCCTTATTTTATATCTACCACTTCGTACCCTTCTTCCGCCACCGCGTTTTTAAGAGCGTCGTCCGTAACCGAATCGGGACAAGCAACTTTCGCCTGTTTCGCTTCGAGATTTACGTCCGCGGTAACTCCGTCTATTGCTTCGAGAGCTTTTTTCACGTGAGCGACGCAGTGATTGCAAGTCATACCCTCTATCGACAAAACAACTTTTCTTTCCATAATTTTAATATCTCCTTTCCCGTCTTCGGGACTTAAATTACAATTATTACAACTGCATTGCGCACTGCTGTTGTCGCGCGCCGCTTTGGGCTTGAAAAATCTGAGCCGCAACGCATTAAGAACTACGCAAACGGAACTCAGGCTCATAGCCGCCGCCGCAAACATAGGGTTAAGTTTGAACCCGAGCGGCACGAATGCGCCTGCCGCTATCGGTATGCACAACGCGTTATAGAAAAACGCCCAAAACAAATTTTCTTTTATGTTGCGTATTGTCGCTCGGCTCAGACTCAGCGCGGTCGCCGCGTCCGAAAGATCGGATTTCATAAGAACTATATCCGCCGTTTCGATAGCAATGTCCGTTCCCGCGCCGATAGCTATGCCCGTATCGGCTCTCGCAAGCGCAGGCGAATCGTTTATTCCGTCGCCTATCATTGCAACGCGATATCCGCTTGCTTGAAACTCTCTTACTACCCGCTCTTTATCGGCAGGCAAAACTTCCGCGGTAAATTCTATACCGAGCTCGTCGGCAACGGCTTTCGCAGTGTCAGCGTTATCACCCGTAAGCATCATTACTTTAAGCCCCATACGCTTGAACCGCTCTATTGCGTCGCGCGAACTCGGCTTTACGGTGTCCGCCAGCGCAAACGCGCCTATGAGCTTCCCGTCCCGAGCAAAAAATATAGGCGTTTTTCCGCTCTTTGCCCAAATGTCCGAAACATTCTTGACTTCCGTTATATCGACGCCGCAACTTTTCATAAGCCGCGCATTGCCCGCATTAACAGTTTTTCCGGCAACGGTTGCGCTTATTCCGCCGCCTTCCGTCATCGTAAAGCCTTCCGACTGCATTGCTTTCACGCCTTGACCGTCGGCGTATTCGACTATCGCTTTTGCAAGCGGATGGTCGGAATTTTTCTCGACCGATGCCGCTAACGAAATAAAATCTTCACGATTTCCCGCAACGCTGAAAACGTCCGTTACAGTCGGTTTGCCGTAAGTTATAGTTCCCGTTTTGTCGAGAACGACCGCCGTAACCTTATGTGCGTTTTCGAGAGCTTCCGCCGACTTGAACAGAATTCCGAGCCGCGCACCCTGCCCCGTTCCGACCATTATGGCGGTAGGAGTTGCAAGTCCGAGAGCGCACGGGCAAGATATAACGAGCACGGCGATTCCTATCGTAAGCCCGAACGCAAAGCCGTAACCCAAGCACCACCATATAACGGCGGCGACAAGAGCTATACCCATAACCGTCGGAACGAAAAACCTGCTCACTCTGTCGGCGAGTTTGGCAATCGGAGCTTTGCTTCCGCCCGCTTCTTCCACGAGTCTTACTATTTGCGAAAGCGTGCTGTCCTCGCCTACTCTCTGCACGCGCACCTTTATAAAGCCGCTCTTTACGCTTGTAGCGCCCGTAACGGGACTGCCCGCGCGTTTGTCGGACGGAATACTTTCGCCCGTTACGGCAGACTCGTCGACCGCAGCTTCACCCCATTCCACCACGCCGTCGGCGGCAATCGCACTGCCCGCGCGCACGGCTATAAGGTCGCCTGCTTTAAGCTCCGACGCGCTCACAGTCCGCTCCGTCCCGTCGGATTCTATGACCACGGCGGTTTTGGGACTCAAATCCATAAGCTTGGTAACTGCTTCGCTCGTCTTGCCCTTACTGCGCGCTTCAAGATATTTACCGACGTTTATAAGCGTAAGAATAGTGGCTGCGCTTTCAAAATACAAATCCATTCTGTATTTGTCTACTATCTCGGTATTTCCGTGTCCCAAGCCGTAACCTATACAGAACATTGCTATCACGCCGTACAAAAGAGCCGCGCCCGAACCTACCGCTATAAGCGTATCCATATTCGGCGCGCCTTTGAAAAGCGTTTTGAATCCGACCGTAAAATATTTGGAATTTATTATGATAACGGGCAGACAGAGCAAAAATTGCGTAAGCGCGAAAATCATTGCCCCCGACGTTCCGTGAAACGCCGACGGCAACGGCAGTCCTATCATATGCCCCATCGAAACGTACATAAGCGGAATCAGAAATCCAACGCTTACCCACAATCTTATCCACGCCTTTTTCTGTTCGGCGTCTTTTATTACCGTAGTTTCTTTCTTTTTTTCCGCTCCGATTTCCGACGCGCCGTATCCCGCTTGCTCTACCGCCGCTACAATCCGCTCGGTAGCAACACCGTCGCACTCGACCGTCATTTTGTTAAGTAATAAATTTACTTCTACTTTCGTTACGCCTTCGACTTTTTTTGCCGCTCGCTCGACGTGCTGAGCGCAAGCCGCGCAAGTCATACCCGTAACGTTGAATTTTTTTATCATCGAAAAGTTTTCTCCGCCAATATTATTTCCGTATATATTGCGAAATATTTTGAATATAATTCAACCGCACAACAACGCTTGAATGTTTCTTCAAGTGTTCAATAATATTATACACCCGAATACAAAATCTGTCAACGGTTTTTTTATAACTTTTCGTGCCGAACAGCTTTATTATCTCATTAAGCTCATTCTGAATTTATCGGAAATAAGCGAAATGAATTCACTCGTAGACGGCTTGTCGTATTTGCCACAAAAAACGTTTGTCCCGCAAAATTTGTTTATCTTATCGAATTTTCCGCTGTTGCACGCTAAGTCTATCGCATAAGAGCAAGCCCGCTCTACGCTTTTGGCGTTAACCGCGCCGAACGTTGCGGCAACCTTTTCGAATATATTCTCCGTGATTCTGTATATCCCGTTTACGTTCCCGACTGCGATTTTAATAGATTCGCGTAAATATCTGTACCCCTTAACTTTTGTCGGAAATCCGAACGATAATAATACGTTTGCGATTTCTTCGTTCAATACGTTTTCGTTTATCATTTACAGTTTTTTCCTTTTTTCATTACTTTGCGATTATATCACAAATTCGACCTTTCTCCCAATATTACGACGTAAAATTACATAGGGAATTTCGGGTATTTTCGGGTGGCAGTGGGGAAATTCGGGTAATCTTGCGGGGTTTCGTGGGTTTTTGTGGGTTTTCCGACACTGAAAAAGAGCCTTTCGGTATAATGATGTGAACCCCAAAAGTTGGATAAATAATATAGTTAGATTTGATGTGAATGAG
>WSNJ01000035.1:10468-17278 GCA_013316045.1 Clostridia bacterium | reverse complement strand
ACTTAATGCTCATACGACCGATTATGAACGACGTCCATTCGTCCGACAGTTCGTAATCGGCTACCGCGACACCCGAAAGAGAGGCAACCATATAATATTGCCCCGATTCTTTAAGTACGGTTTTGGCAATCTCGTCGGTAAAAGCGTCGTCCGCTCCCCTTGTACGGTATATAACGGTAACAAAATTCAAGTCGTCGCCGTCTATCTTGCCGCTGACCGTAGGGTGCGGATATTTTCGGTCTGCTTCGTCGGTAGTAGTAGGGTCGTAGTCGGGGTCGAAAGCGAAATTAGTTACTCCCCAAGCGGGCGTTACCGTCTTTTTGTTAAGCGTATAAGTAAGCTCGCCTTGCGTACCGTTCCAATCGTAATTCTTTTCGGCGCCCGCCTTGAATTTTACGGTTACGGTATAAGTTCTCGCGTGAACGACCGAAACGGAAGTTTCATTACGTATAATTCCGTCCGTTACGTCGGAATTTACTTCATACTCCATAATATCGGATTTGAAATTTTCAAGCGAAAATTCGTGCGGTTTAGCCGAACCGCTGTAAATTTTGTCGTCGCCGTCCGCGTTTTTTATACTTACCGTATCTACGTATTTTTTGTTTACCGTAAACGTAGCGTAATTATCGGGCAAATCGTAGTCTGCGTCCGTTTCGCCGTTTTCGCCGTATTCGAAACTGTACTTAACCGCATACGTGCCCGCGTCCAAAGTTTTGAAGAAATTACTATCCGAAGTATCGAGCGCGGCACCCAACACTCCGTTTTCAACCTTATGATAAGTTACCGATTTTTCGTTGGCAAATAACGGCGCGTTACCCGAAGTTACCGAGTAACCCGACTCGATAGTAATATTATCGTCGCCGTAGGTATACGAATTGCCTTGCGGGGTTTCGTTTTGCGAAACCGTAACGCTCACGCTTATGCTTTCCGTGCGCTTTGATATTTCGAAATCGGTTGTTACTACATTTCCGTCAACCGAATAGTCGGCGCTTGCTTTCCACTTGTAATTATTGTTATTAAGCGTAAGTTTAATTTTATACTTGTTAACGTGCTTAATCTCCGTTTCGTCGCTCGAAACGCTGACGGGAGTTTCGTTTTCGTCCCCGTAAACGAAATTACCGTCGTCAATCTTTACGATTTCATCGAGTTTTGTCTTATAATCGGTTCTGTCGTAAGTATAAGATTTTACAAGTCCCGTAGCTTCGATTTCTTTTGCGACTATCGTAAGAGTAATAGGCTCGCTTTCGGTCGTTTCGTAATCGGGGCAATCTTCGGTCTTAACATACAGAGAGTAATTCCCCACTCCCAAGCCGTAGCCGATTACAGCGGGAATAGCGTCCTTATCAAACGATAAGGGTTGCGTTAAACCGCCGCCGCTTAAAAAGAAAGTATACCCAAGCCCCGAAACGGTTGTTTGAGTTCCCAAAATATTCATCTTAACGCCGCTGTTTTTTATAGCGGCTATCGCGTTTTCCAATTCTCCGTAAACAATATCGTCGGAGTACTTTAATTCAACGTGAATGGGCGCTTTCTGAATGATAATCTGATATTGCAAAAGCGTTTCGCTTTCCAATTTCGGATTATTCGTAGAACTTCTTTTATTTATCCATTGGAATGCTTCACTGTCGAGCGATACGCTTACCGTATAAGTTCCGCCGTGCGCAAACGACATCTTCCCGTTAGCGTCAAGCGTTGCTACGTCGGAATTTTGCGCAATACTTGTATAACCGCCCTTGGAAAAAGTTCCGCTTACCGTTCCGCTTCCATCGCTAATAGATACGCTTATTTGCATAGAATCGTCTTGCGTAGCGTTCAATCTTTCGATAAGGTCCGTAAACGTTTTTTCGCAGCCGTCTTTGCTGTAAACTATCGGCTTCGTGTCGAGCGCAAGCCAATCGAACTCGGCTTTCGATACGGTAATACCGAATTTTGTACTTGTAACGGCAGGAAGCGCTTCCCCGTTTTCTTGATACGTAAAGCGAATATATACGCTCAAATTTCTATTGTTATACTCGATAGCGTTTGACGGAACCGTCGGGTCCGACGTCCAATCTTGCAAAGTCATTTCCGAGCCTCTTACGTCGTAAACAAACTTATATTCGCAATATTGCGGATATTCCGAAAGAAGCACCTTAATTCCTTCTTCGTCTTCATTGTCCGTAAAATACACATTGACAAAAGCACCGGTTAAATCAAGCGGAGATAGAACCTTTTGACTGTTCGAAAAAATGTTACCGAAAGATACCGCTTGCGGTCCTTTATATGTAATATTCGAAAATCTGACCGTACAATTAACGTCGGTATTATCGTTGCTTCTGAATACGACGTTCTTGGAATAAGGTTTCGAAGCGTCAAATTCGCCGATAGGCGGCAAGAGCGTATTTTCTATCGTCAACGGAGCCAATTTCGCACTCTCGCCCGAATAAGTGTCGCTCGTTTCGTTATTCAAGACAAACGTAAAACCGAACAAGCTCATATCCAGACTCGCAGAAGAATCGATAGATTCGGAATACGTATAAACCGTTTTTCCGCTTTCGTCGGGTTGTAGCGTAATAGCGTTACCGTTAAAACTGTTTACTATTATCTTAACAGGTCCCACGTTTTCAAACGGCAGACTTATGGTTTTGGAAACGCTCTCGTTTATATTACTGCTGAAATAAACTTTTACTTCTATATCCTGATAAGTCGCATCGCCCGAACCTGCGTCGGAAACTTCGATGCGGCTTATTCCGTATGCGGAAAGATTATTGCCGTCAACCGTAATAGTCGCGCTTTTGTATACAAGAGAAAGTTGCAACCACTGCTTTAAGTTATCGCCCGTTTTTCCCTTTGTAAAAGCCGAGTAATAAATACCGTCTTTTTCATATCTGTAAAAACCGTCTTGATAAACAAGCTCGGGACTTACGTTTACCGAAACTTCGGGAGCCGCGGCGGCAACCAATTTACAGTCGCAAATCGCTTCCTGCGCCGTTGCGCCGTTATAAGAAATCTTAAAAGTTACTTTACCGTCCGCTTTGCTTGCAACGCTAAGAGTGTAAAGTTCTTTATTGGCTATAATATTGCCGTCGCCTTTTACGACAAGCAAATCTTTGATTTTTTCTATGTAAGAATCGTCTATACCGAATAAATCTTCTATCTCTGTTATGCCGTCTTTCAGAGTGATTTCAAAACTTTCATACGACGGAATTTCGCCTTGCGACAGCGTTATAGCTCCCGTAGACGCCGACGCGCTCCCGCTCTCAACGGTGTATATAACGTCGGAATCGGTTAAATCAGTACCCCCACCCGCAGAATTTTCGACTAACGTTTCGTCGTCGTACTTATCTATTACTTTATCACCGTCGGTAAGTATGTACTCGCTCGGCAACAATACAACCGACGCAGTTCTCGTAGGATATTCGGGGTCGGGCAAATACGTACCCGTTACCGTAAGGTTGTTTTTAAGTTGCCCCAAAGTCGTTATTCCCGCATAAACGAAAAGTCCGTCGGGCGTTTCAACTTCCAACTCGATATAGTCGTGCAACGGCTTTGCTATCGCTTTTTGAGGCGAAACGGGCGTCGTTATTTCGGTTTGCGAACCGTCGCCGACGTCGCCGCTTGCAAAAACGGGCAACATCAAACAAGCCGACAACGCTATACAGCACATAATCACCAATGCTGCGATAATGCGCTTATGTGCCGAAACTATACTCCTAAAACGTTCCATAGCTACTCCTCACTCCTTCCATATAGCAAAAAAACCGAATACCAAAAAAGCGTTTCGATTTCGATTATAACTCTTCCGTGCGCGGGGCAACATTTACATTTAAGCAAAAACATATTAGGGTGAGCAAAATATATACTCTCCCCGCGTAATACTACGCTTATTTCAATCCGTCGAGTTCTTCTCTCAGCTTGCGCAGATTTTCGCGCTCCACGTCGATAAGAGCCGTAAACGTTTTGAAATATTCAACGTCTACGTCATTCGGCTTACGATTCTCGATAATCGCGCCAATAAGCGCCGACTGACTGCGCGCCCGTTTTTTTTCGAGATTTTCGATTTCTTCTTCGCTCTCGGTAATAGCGCGTTTCAATTCGCTTTTTTTAGACATTAAACGTTTACTCCCACCGCAGTACTATGCACGGCTACCCAATCGAAATCCAATTAAATAACCGATATAGAAATATACTATCACAAATTTCTCATTTATGCAACAGTTTTACCTAACAATATCGCAAATATACGATACAATTCGACAGTCATAAGTAAAAATTATGTCAATTTATTACATTTTATGCTTTATATCGACAATCTGTCGTAAAATTTATCCGCATATTTAATCAGTACAAAGTGGAAAATTACCGCTACGGCTATTCCGACGGCAAACATAACGCTCCAAATAATAGCCAATGCGGCGGCATAAGATTCAACGAACAAAAGCGTTATGATAGGCGCAAGTATAAATATTACCGACACTATCAGGTTCAAAAGATACGGCACCATCATATGAAAATTCTGCTTTACCGCTTCGTTCGGAACGGACCAATCGAGTTTGGGCTTGCGCAGGTCGAAGAATACGGAAAAGCATATAAAGCCGTAAGCATACAGAATACAGAATATAAAACCGATAAATAAGTTGATTATATCTTTCGTTGCGATTGTAAGTATAATGAGCGCAACCGCGCAGCTTATAACCGAAATAAGCATACATACTATTTTTTTAGCCAACAGTTGAGTGCGGTACGGCACGGGCATCTGCTTTGAGAAGTAGAAATTTTGTCCTTCTCGCGTTATTGCGGTAGACGACGCCACGTTAAAGCCGACGCCGAACATAAGCGTAAAACCGAACGAGAGAAACCACATTATCGCCGTAGACGCGGGACCGACCGCGACCAAAGTCGTCGTATCTGCGTCCGCTCCGCCACCGAAGATACCGCCGCCGAACGAGAATATAGCGACCAACAGCGGCGTCATAACGACGCACGACAGGCATTGATAAGCAAAAGACGGCGTGCGAATTAGTTCACGCCACTCCTTTTTAACGAGCGACTTCAACACCGAGCCCGAAACGAACCTTTCTTTTCCCGTGCTCTTTTTCTTTACGTTTTCCATTTGGCTTGCCGCGCCGCGCTTATATACGAAGTTCGTAATCAGAACGGAAACGGCGAGCAGAGCCGCGACGCTACCGAAGAATATAGCCGAATTTACGAGCGCGGAAACGCCCACGGAAAGACCGAACACGGGCGTGAGCGTGGTTAGCTGTGCGAGCGCAAGCAACGGATATAAAATCCGAGCCGCCGCGCGAATGCCCTTTTGCACGTTCTGCACTATAATATCGGGGTCTTGCGAACCGTCTATAAAGGAATTCATTTTCGATACGGTCAAAAAATATGCGGTAAAAAACAGCGCGAACAAAAGTATTAAAACTATCGAGCTGAGCGCGCCTTTGTTTTTGAAAAAGCTGACTATATACATTAGCGGAACGGCTATCACAGACGCCAACATAAGCGGCAGACTCGGTGCGAAAATCATTCCGATAAGCCCCGCAATATAGAAGAATGCGTTTGCGTTGATTATCACGCCCGTCGTTATAAGCGCGGGTACAAGCATAAGCGCGGCAACGGCAAGCTCCGTAATGTAAACCACTGTAAATTTTGCAAGATATATCGTAGACGGTTTTAACGGCAAACTGAGAAAGAACTCCGTATCGCGTGAAAAATACAGATAGTTAAGCAACCCGACTATTCCGAAAAACAGCACCACAAGCGACGCCATCGCCCAAATAACCGTTATAAATTCGTTTACAAGCCCGAGTTGCAGAAAAGAACTGCCGAGCAGAAGAACGACCAAAACGAGAAAAGCCGCCAAAAACAGATAAGACACCCCGAGCAGAACGAAAACGCCTATTCTTTTGCCGCGTTTGACTTCCTTGCTCTTATCGGGCAACAACATATTTTTTATAAGTAATTTAAGTACGGTAAAATAGTTCGACATAGTTGTACTCTCCCCCACGCGACTATTTCGACGTTGCGCCGCCGAGCGGAACGGAATCGAACTCATTTCCCGCTACGGACAGGAAAATTTCTTCGAGCGATTTATCATGACTTGCGTGTTTTATTTCTTCGACGCTGCCTATCATAACGAGCTTGCCTTTTACTATTATGCCGATTCTGTCGCAAATCTTTTCCGCAACTTCCAACACGTGCGTCGAGAAGAACACCGTATTGCCTTCGGCGCAATGCTCGCGCATAAGTTCTTTAAGAACGAACGACGAATTGGGGTCGAGTCCCGTCATAGGTTCGTCCAGAACCCAAAGTTTGGGATTGTGAATAAGCGCGCCTATTATGCTGATTTTCTGCTTCATTCCGTGCGAATACGTTTTGATTGCCGCATCGAACGCGTCGGTAAGCTCGAAACGCCTTAATAGTTTTTCGGCGCGGCTTTTACGCGTTTCCACGTCTACGCCGTAAATATCCGCCATAAAGTCAACGTACTCGCGCCCCGTAAGTTTATCGTAAATAATATGAGTATCGGGGACGAATCCGAAATTCTTTTTTGCGGCTATGGAATCGGATTTTATATCGTGTCCGCAAACGGATACCTTTCCGTCTTCGAATGGCAGAACGCCCGTCAAAATCTTAATGGTCGTAGTTTTTCCGGCGCCGTTAGGTCCCAAAAAGCCGAATATCTCGCCTTCTTTAAGTTCGAGATTAAGGTCGTCAAGCGCCTTTACGCTACTCTTTGCATAAGATTTCGTAAGATGTTCGATTTTAAGCATCGCAAATTATTCTCCTGCATAAGTTGTATTAAAAGTATACCCCCCCCCCGCG
>WSNJ01000035.1:6301-10373 GCA_013316045.1 Clostridia bacterium | reverse complement strand
ACCCCCCCCCGCGCGACGTTTGTCAAGCGATTTCGGGCGAATATCTTACCATAATTATATCACACGATAATTTCGGAAGCAATTATTTTATGCGCTTAAACGTAATTTTTTTACCGACTATACTTTTGCTCAATTCGATTTCGCTCGAACCGTAAACTATTTTGCCGATACAAGCGCGCCACTGCCCTTCAGTTTCGGAATTGTCGATATAAACGTGAACGGCGCCGTGTTCAAAATTGTAGTCGAACGAAAAATCCTTTACGCTCTGCGGCAGATTCGGCTCGACGGACAGTTTATGTCCCGAAATTTCAAGTCCGAGAAAACCTTCGACAAGACAAACGTAATACCAGCTTGCCGCGCCCGTGTACCAACTCCAACCGCCGCGCCCGCCGTGCTCGCCCGAGTATATATCAGCCGCCATAACGTAAGGTTCGAGCGCGTAGAGCATAGACGCGTCTCTCGTTTCTGAGTGCGCCGCGGGATTTATCATATTAAACAGTTC
Organism: Clostridia bacterium; assembly: GCA_013316045.1. Lineage (GTDB taxonomy): Bacteria > Bacillota > Clostridia > Christensenellales > Pumilibacteraceae > RACS-047. The sequence goes on along the minus strand of WSNJ01000035.1, from coordinate 9,871 downwards.
CCACGCTTCGTTTGTTTTTCCGCACTTTATAAGCGCGAGAATATACCACACGGCGGCGTGAGTGTACTGACCGCCGTTTTCGCGCACGCCTGCGGGATAGTCCGAAATATACCCGACGTCGCGCATTTCCTTAAAAGGCGGGTCGAGAAGTTTTATTATTCCGAGCTTTTTGTCCACGAGCTTGCCGTAAGCAGTCGATAGCGCCGTAAGAGTTTTGTCGCGGTCCGCTATTCCCGACAGCGCCGCCCAGCTTTGCACAAGAAGGTCCATTGCGCACTCGCCGCTTCCTACGCTTCCCAAAGCTCTGCCGTCGTCGGTAAACGCGCGTATAAATCTGTCGCCGTCCCAAGCCGCCGAAATCGCCTTTTTTATTTTCTCGCGTTCGGTAACGAGCTTGCTCCGCTCTTGCCCGCCGCTTACGTAAGGCAAAAATTTATCTATAACGAAGTACAGAAACATACTCATAAATACGCTTGTGCCCGTGCCGCGCGCGCCGACTTTGTCCATTGCGTCGTTCCAATCTCCGCCGCGCATTTTTATAAGCCCGTTGTCGCCGTAATCAAGCGAACAGTAAATCGCTTTTAAGCAATGTTCGAGCAGGCTCTCGGTTCGGCTCGTGGGCGCGCAACTTGCATATACGCTATGTTCGCCCGCTTGCATTTTCAGGTTTTGCAGGTACGGAACGCGCTCCGAAATTATCTCGTAATCGTGCGTGAACGAAATATATTGCGCCGTAAGGTACGGCAGAAACAGCTTGTCGTCGCACATAGTAGTCCGCACTCCGATTGCGGGCGGATGCCACCAATGCTGAACGTCGCCCTGCTCGAACTGATGTGCGGCGCACCGCAAAATATGCTTTCGCACCAACGCGGGATTGACGTACAAAAGAGTAAGACAGTCTTGAAGTTGGTCCCTAAAACCGTATGCGCCGCCCGCCTGATAAAAGCCCGCCCGCGCGAAAAACCGACTGCAAAGCGTTTGATACGGCAACCATTTCATAAGCGCGCCTATGCCGTTCATTTCCGACGGCGCTATATGCGACAGCGAAGAATAATACCTGCGTGCGTTCGACAGAATATAGTCGCAATCCGCAAACTCTACGTCGCGCGACGACGACACTGCGAATATTACGCGCTTTTCGCCGTCTTTTGGCAAAATAATGCTCGCAGTGAGCGCAACGAACGGTTCCGAACCGTCCTGCTTCAATTCGGTTATCCTTGTAACGCGCCCGTCCGTATCCGTAAACGATTCTTTATACGGCGAATAACCGCTGATTTTTTCGGAACAAAGCAAGCAAATCTCCGCACCGCTTGCGGCATTTGCAATAATAACCGCATCGCCCCGACGGGTAACGCTCAGCGCGCTTGCCGTGTACGCTCCGAAATCTCCGAGCACGGGGCGCAAGGCAAACATAAAGTCGATTTTGCGGTTCAAGGAAACTGCGTTTTTTAACGTAATATCGTAAAACTTGACGTCTTCGTTGCGCGAAATATATACCTTTTGCACGGCGACGATTCCGTTGTAATCGCAGACAAATTCGGAATATCCGAAAGAATGCATAACGCTGTAATTTCCGCTCGACTTTATCGGCTTTTTCGTAACGGACCATATAAGCCCCTTTTCGCCGAGCACGACAAATTCCGACGGCTCGTCGAGAACGGCGTCGTTCGACCACCGCGATATTTTGTTCTCGCGCGAATTACCGCGGTAAGTGTAACCTCCGCCGCTCTCCGTTATAATCGTTCCGAAAGTTTCGGTCGCTATAATATTACTCCAAGGAGCGGGCGTATCGCAATCGGATAAGTCGGTAAAAAAACTTCCGTCTTCCGTGAATCCGCCTATTCCGAGCTGTTTGACGATTACGGGCGGTACGGGAAGTCCCGCGTTCGGGTACGGCTTAAAGAGCGGCTTTTGCGGCTCGTTTACGTCGATTGCCGAAAAATCAGCGCCGCCCGCGTTAACCGCACTGTCCGAAACGGCTCTCGCAAGTCTTTCGTTCTCGGTGGAATTAAGAAGCATAACGCTACTGCCGCTATTAAGATATTTTCTGTACGAAAGCTCGTCGAGCGTTTCGTTAATCCACTCGCTTATATATAAAAAGTAGTTATGCTTTTCGCTGTAAATTATATACAGGTCGAATTCGATACCGAATTTATAGAGTTTTTTAAGCTGAATGAGCCGCTTTTTAAGCCGCTCTATTGAATTTTCGTTTTTCACTTCGAGCGCTACTATCGGTCTGCCGCCGTAGCGGATTTCGCCGCTTTTAACGCTTCCCGCCGCGCCGAAAAGAATCTGCGCCGCCGCTTTCTTGGTAGACGCGTCCAATCCTTCGCTTTTGGCAAGCGCAAAATTGTTGCCGCGAATCCGCTCCTTGTAGCCGCTTACGCGCGTAAGTCTTACGGCGTTTTCTATTTCGTCCATACTCTCGCCGACATAAGTATAAGTCGAAAATCCGATTGTTTCCTTAGGCTTTAAGCAAACCGTAAAACGCCCCGAAAAAACAGGGTCGAGAGTTCTGCCGAAATCGGGTCTTTCCGTTCCGCGCCCGTAATAATTGTGTCTGCTCGAAGTGTACGTGATTTCCGCGCCCGCACAGTCTATCCTGTACGCAACGATAAATTTTTCGTCCGCATTCACGCGGCGCGCGGTAATAACGCCGCACGGATAATCGAAGTCCGTTTCGATAAACATATTCGTATATGCGGGGTGCGCCGTATCCGCTGCCTTCGAGTTAAGAGCAAGCGACGCAAGCGTTTTGACGGTTACTTCTTTGGACGCGTCGGACAAATTCGTAAGACAGGTGCTTCTTACGCTTCCTATCCCCGACGGCAACACCGATATCTCGGTTCGCGCCGCAAAATCGCCCACGCGCTTTTCGTAAACGCAACAGTCCGAATTCGCGGTAAACGTTCCGCCGAGCAGATTGTATTCCCGTCCGTCCGCTTCCGCAATCAGCTTTTCGCCGTCGCCGCGGTCGTTGTAGCGGAACAGGAGCTTGTCGCCGTACATCGAGTAGCCGTTCCCGTTCTCGTCGCACACAAGCGCAAACTTGCCGCCCGACAGCAAATTAACATAAGGCGTTTTATGCCTGCCGCAAACCGAAACGCTCTTTTCGCCGCTTTGCCCGCGACCCTTCGGCATTCCGAGTTTTCTTACGCCGTCTATGCCGACGCTCTGAGTTATAAGCAATTCCGCCGCTCTTACGCAAGGCAGTCTTCTCGCGCTCTTAATTACCACGTTATCGTGAAGTCTGTTGCAAAGCGAAAGCAGAATCATACCCTGATGGTGCGTCATATACGACTGCTGAACAGTGTTTCTTCCCAAGTCCGCCGACTCGTAAAATCCGAATTTGCCGACCATTCCGAAGTTTTCCATAGCCGCAATGTTTTCGTGCGCGAGCTTAGGCACGAGCGAAAGCGCCATAATCGACGCATAGGGCGAAACTACGCGGACGTCGCTTTGATTCGCGTGCGAGATTTCGGGAACGCCGAACGCCTTGTACTGATACAGTCCGTTACCGTCAACCGCGCCGTACTGACTTTCGGAAATTCCCCAGAACGGCAATCCGTA
>WSNJ01000035.1:0-6202 GCA_013316045.1 Clostridia bacterium | reverse complement strand
TTACCGTCAACCGCGCCGTACTGACTTTCGGAAATTCCCCAGAACGGCAATCCGTACGACCTTGCATATTTAACGTGCGCCAATGCGACGTTTCTTTGCGACTTATATAAATCGGTTCCGCGCAACGGCGCAAAAAATTGCGGGCACATAAGATGCTCGAACGCGCCGCCCGTCCAGGAATAAAACATTCTGCAATTTTTATACAGAACTCCGCGGCGGGAAAGATTGCCCCAGGCGTATTTTTTAACGCGCCCCAAGCCGATTGCCGTAAGATACGTCAACGACGCTTCACTGCCGATAAGGTCGTAGTGATTTCCGTCGAATGCACCGGTTTCGGCATTGTATCCTATACGGAAAAGTCCGCGCTTTTCGTCGAACAACTTTTCTATCCGCGTATCGTCGATAAGTTTTTTTACTCGGTCAAAGAGTTCCGCGTTTTCTCCGCAATAGGTCGAAAGCACGTTAAGACACGACAGAAAATTGCCGGAGTCGACAGCCGAAACATAAGGCGGCGAAAGAACTTCGAGCGCGGCTATATCGTACCAATTATAGAGATTGCCGTTCCATTTGGGCAGCTTTTCTACTCCCGAAACGATTTTTCCGCAAGCGTCGAGGCACTCGTCAAGCGAAACGATTCCGACTTCGTATGCGCAGATATGAGCAATAAGCGCATAGCCTATGTTCGTGGGAGAAGTCCGCCTTATCCACCCCACGTTTCCGAATTCCTGATAATTATCGCACGGCAGATAATTGTTTTCGGGCGTAAGCATTTCGGTAAAATAAGAGTAAGTTTTATAAAATATCTCTTTCAGTTTGTCGTTGAGTTCGGGCGATACGTACTTTTTCCGCGGACACGTTTTATCCATTGCAAGGTCGGCGAAAAAGCCGAGTACAAACGCCGCGCCCAGCACGTAGAAAAATAAGTTCTTACCGTAAACCGCCGCGGTAGCCACGAATATTATAGCCGTTATAAAATTCGGAACGAAGCTCACCCTGCCCTTGGCGTGCGCGAAAACTTTCCATTCGAGCAGTCTTTTGCCGGACATAAGTCTGAAAATTGTTACGGTTATCGAATACAAATTGAAAAACGCCGTTACGGGCAATACGAGAATATTAAACGTTTGCCGCACGAATTCTTCCGCCCACAGGTTGCGCGAAAGAAGAACCGACGAACGTATACTCAGCAGAAAATAGATTTCGGGCAGTAAAAACGCCAATAAGCATATATACGCGGGCGCGCTCATACAAAGCGAAAAGAACAGCAGCAACATACTCGAAACGGGCGCAAGCGAATGCACCATATTTGAAAATATGTGCCACTTGTGTATCGGTGAAATCGGGTTTTTAACCTTTTCGCCCGCGCGGTTTTTGACTTTGCATTTAAGATACGGTAACAACTGCCAATCGCCTCTCAGCCACCTTAGCTGACGCGTGAGAAATGCGGAAAAGTTCTGCGGGAAAGTGTCGAGCGCCGTTTCGCGCGATTGAGCGCAACCCGCAAACGCGCCCTCTATATAGTCGTGGCTTAAAATGCGGTTGTCGCGGAACGCTTCGGAAACTTTCTCGTGAAAACCCGTAACTCTGTAAATACCCTTTCCCGTATAGTTGCCGCTTGCGAACAAATCGAACTCCGTATCGGCGGCGTAATTCTGATAGCTGTCGAGCCCCGTCGCTCCGCGGAAGAATTTAGAAAACAGCGTATCGTTCGCTTCGTCGGGCGCAGAACTCATATTTACCGATATAACGTTAGTATCCGCATTATACGGGTGCTCCATAAGCTCCACGAGCGCAATGCAGGAATTAGACAGCGTATCGCTGTCGAGCGTTATAACGTACTTAGCCGTCGGTTTTTTGCCGAGAATCAGCGCGAACGGGCTTTCGTCGTTCTCTATAATAAGGCGGTTTAACTGTATCAGCGCGCCGCGCTTTTTCTCCCACCCCTGATATTTTACTTCTTTTCCGTCGACCTTTTCGCGCTTCCTGAGCAGTACCGTTATCCTGTCTTTATATACCGACGCCGCATATCTTTCTTTACATTTTTCTATAACGGAAAAGTCCTTTTTTTCGTCGGATTCTTCATTGTGCGCAAGCAAATCGAACAGCAGACAATACGAAAAACACTCGTCGGAATTTGCGCTTACGACGGTTTCGATATTTTTGAAAGCGTCGTCCACTTCGTCCGCAGACGCTATAAGGCGCGACGTGGTTATCAGAGTCGACACGCTCTCCGCGTCGAGTCGTTTCAGGTCGCACGACGGCAATTCCCGCCTTGAAAACAGACTTTTACAAACGCCGCTCAGAATCATACCGCCTATAATAAAGAAAATCGGCAATGAAATAACGGATAGCGCGATATAATATTCTCCGAACAGAAGCGGCACGGAAAAACTCATTCCGAGCGTTAAAATTATGTGCGCCGCTATAAACGGATACGCCGCGCGCTTACTCCGAACTTTCGGCAAAATGCAAAACGAAATATCCTTGTTTTCGCGCAATGCTTCCGAAATAATTTCGCGCGTTGCGGCAAGCTCGCTCACCTTTTTTTTACGCGCAATACGATATATGTGTTTCATATAAGCGTACTTCGTGCCGAGCGTCGTTTCGTTATAGCAAATGCCGTTTTCGCCCGCAAGCAATGCGTGAGTTGCGGACAGCTCCATAACGTATTCCGCGTTCATAAATTCGGAAACCGCAAACAGCGTTCCGACGGCGGACTGCATCTGACCGTTGTATCTCGCCGTCATAAGCGAAAATCCGTCAAGCCGCGAAGAAACGTCCGCTCCGTTATCAAGACATAGCGACGCCAAGCCGCGACGCGTTTTTGCGCTTCCCGCATTATACAGCGAATAAACGTATCCGTTGTATCTTATAAGCGACAAATCTATTTTGTTCTTTGCCGCGTCGAAAGCCGCCTTGCGCGAAAGCGAATTTATAAGCAACGATTTTGACGAAAAAATCGCCGCATATTCCAGAAGCGCAAATTCGAGCGCGGGTTTGAGCGCCATTATTTCAACAAACGTAAAAGGCGTTTCCGCATTGTAAACTTCTACGTATTTGCTAAGCAATTCGCCCGTTACGAACCCGTCGCAACTTTTAACAAGAAGTTGAGCAAACTCGTAAACGCGCGGCAAATCTCCGCAATGCGGCAAAAAGGAAAACTTATGAATTTCGCGCTTAATCGCGTTCATACGTTCCGCGGCAACGTAGTAGTTGTCGTATATCCAATTTTCGAACTCGAAACATTCTTCGCCCGCCGATATGCGTTTCGATATATTTTTGTACGCTCTGTTTATATATTTTTTAATAAGACGGAGCGACAGTCCCTTGCCTTTTTCGGAATATTGTCTGCTCCTGCGCGCCAAATCGGTAACCGCAAAATCGAGCTGAGCGTCCGTAAGCTGATTTTTAAGCGTAAAATCAGGCTCGTTAACAGGCATAATTATCTTATAGAAAAACACGAAAGCAAGAACTATGAAAAAAGCCAAGATAAAATATTGCATTTGAATAAGTTCACCCGTAAATAGTTTTCTACGGAATTATTGCCACATAAGCGCCGACTTATTCACAGCGATACGTTAAACGCATAAGAAAAAAGAAGACGCAAAAAACGCCTTCTTTTTAAGAATGAACTGTAAGCCGAATTCTGTATCAAACGGTTATCTGTCTGGCTCGTATGTTGCCATACGAATCGAGCGATGTAAGGGAAACGGCGGACAACCGATTTTTCCCGAATCTTGCACCGGACGGGGTTTACATAGCGCGCCGCGTTGCCGCCGCGCCGGTAGGCTCTTACCCCACCTTTCCATCCTTACCCCGAAAATCGGGGCGGTTTATTTCTGTTGCACTTTCCTTAAAGTCGCCTTTACCGGTAGTTAGCCGGCGTCCTGTCCTGCGGTGTTCGGACTTTCCTCGCCGATTACTCGGCGCAACCGTCTGTTCATCTCGCCTATTATTATATCAGAACGAAACCGATTTGTAAACTCAATTTGCCTTGAATTATTCGCCCTGCTTAAAGGCGCGCGAAATTTTTTCTATCGCGCGCTTTTCTATGCGCGAAACGTATGAACGCGAAATATTCAGCATTTCCGCCACTTCGAGCTGAGTATGCGTTTTTTTGTCGTCGCCTATGCCGTATCGCAATTTGATTATAAGGTTCTCGCGCTTATTTAACGCGCTGTCTACTATTTGAAGCGCCTTTTCCCACAGAATTTCGGTTTCGACTTTCTTGAAAACGCTGTCGCCCTTTATAGGAATAATATCCATAAGCGTTATTTCGTTGCCTTCCTTGTCTACGCCTACGCTTTCGCCAAGGCTTACGTTGGAGCGATGCTTTTTATTCGAGCGTATATACATTAAAATCTCGTTTTCTATACACTTTGCGGCGTATGTGGCAAGCTGAGAGCCTTTGCCGTACTCGAACGTTTCTATGCCTTTTATTAGCCCTATGCTCCCAACCGAAATAAGGTCGTCGGCTTCGCCCGCGTTATTGTACTTTTTCACTATGTGCGCCACAAGTCTCAGATTATGCCTTATAAGCATTTCGCGCGCCGATTTATCGCCCTGCCGAGCGGCTTCGAGATATTTTCTTTCGTCTTCCTGCGATAGCGGCGACGGAAACGACCCCTTATTGTTTACGTACGAAGTAAAACAAAATATCTTGCTTAAAAACGTAAGAAAACTCTCAAAAATCATATAACGTCCGTCCTTTGCCCCAAAAACGCAGGCTATACATTATATGACGAAATTTGTATTATTTTGCCTGTCCAAGTCGAAAAAGCGCAAAAAAAAGACCGCCACAATAATTATGACGGTGCGGAATTTATATGTAACCGAGAAAAATTACTTGATAATTTTCTTGCGCAAAATGTCGCCTTTTTGCAATCTCAGTCCCGTATTCATATACAGATTCTGCTGAACGAGCAACGCGTCGGTAATATCTTCGCCGCTCTCGTTTTTCATAACGGGAACGACGAACGTTTTGCCGAACGTATCGGTCGGCGAAAGAACTTCGAGCGTATCGCCCGTCTTAAAACGATTCCGTTGCTGTACAATCGCTTCGTCGCCGCGACTGCCCGAAACAACACCGCAAAAAGCGTAATCGGCGGCGGGTTGAGAAGTTTCGACGCACTCCGTTTCACGCGACGGAAAATAAAATCCCGTGCAATACTTGCGGTGAGTCGCCTTGAACGGCTCGTCTTTCAGCTCTTGCGGCAGAACGTAAGTTTCGGGGCTTTGCTCGTACAAATCGATTGCGCGGCGGTAAGCGTTTACCGCGTTCGCCACGTAGTACGCCGTCTTTGTCCGCCCTTCTATCTTAAAGCTGTCTACTCCCGCTTCGGCAAGCTCTTTTATATGCTCTATCATATTAAGGTCGCGGCTGTTCATAATATAGGTGCCTCGCCCGTCTTCCTGCAATAAAAGCGGATTGTTCCCGCGCGATGTTTCCGTTACGGAATATTCCCACCTGCAAGGCTGTGCGCACTCGCCGTGATTCGATACCCTGCCCGTAAAGTAATTACTCAGCAGGCACCGCCCCGAATACGACACGCACATTGCACCGTGTACGAACGCTTCGAGCGAAACTCCGCTCGGCAACGCGGCTCTTATGGCGGCTATTTTATCAAGACCGAGTTCTCTTGCAAGCACTATGCGCTCCGCTCCCATATCCGCCCAAAATGCCGCGGAATGCGAGTTTGTAACGTTGCTTTGCGTCGAGATATGTATAGGCAATTTCGGCGCGCTCTTTTTAACGCACGTAAAAACGCCCGGGTCGGATACAAGAACGGCGTCGGCTTTTATGCTTTGAAGATATTGCGCATACTCGGGCAAGCCGACAAAATCTTCGTCATACGCGAAAATATTCAGCGTTACGTAAACCTTTTTGTTAAGACCGTGCGCATACTCTACCGCAGTTTTAAGTTCGCTTTCGTCGAAATTGTCCGAAAGCGCCCTTAGTCCGTACTTTTTCCCCGCAAGATAAACGGCGTCCGCACCGAAATACAACGCAGTTTCAAGCCGCTCGAAATTCCCCGCGGGGGCAAGCAATTCAATTTTCTTTTCGGATATGTTTTTCATTTTTTTAAGTAAGGAGTTTATTTACGCACTGTTTCGCGATGAATTCGCCCTTTATTCATTCGAACCCGAAGTCGCGCGAAAGAGAAGGCAAGCGAGCATTTTCGACGGGGAGTTTATTTTGCATAAA
>WSNJ01000127.1 GCA_013316045.1 Clostridia bacterium | reverse complement strand
TCTATATATAGTATTTTTACAGGCATATCTGTATAATACATACTGCTTTTAACAATATTTTCGGCGGTGAGTATGCAAAACACCATAAACAGCGATTTAATTCGCGGTAATATCAATACCATAATATTGAAAGCGCTTTTCGACGGAGACCGCTACGGTTACGATATTGTAAAAGAAATCGAACAAAAAAGCAGCGGTCAATATAAGCTGAAACAACCCACTCTTTACAGTTGCCTCAAACGTTTGGAAGTTCAGGGCTTTATTCGCGCGTATTGGGGCGCAAAGTCGAGCGGCGGAAGACGCAAGTATTATACTCTTACGGATATGGGACGCGAGTTGTTTATTAAAAATCAAACCGAATGGGAATACTCGCGCACCGTTATCGATAAACTTATCTCCGACAGAGAGTACGATTTGTCGAAAGCTCGGATTCCCGAAAACGAAGATTACGAGTACGAACCCGCCGAAGCGGAAGAAGAAACGACACCCGATGAAAACGAAGAAACCGTAAACGACGAAGCCGTAACCGAAACGGAAGAAGAAGCAACGAAAGCGGCCGAACAAACGTTTGAGCAAATAGATACTTCGTCGATACTTTCCCGTCTTTTCGAAAATCAGAGCCAAGAAGACAGCTATACGGACAAGCTCGCTTCGGAAGAATATATCGCAAAAGAAAAGACGAGTTCGGACAACTATTTTAAGGACTATACTCAATATTCCGACGAAACCGAATCGGACGAAGCGGAAGGAGAAACCGAGCAATATTACGAAGAACAGCCCGCGGAAGAATATCGGGAAGAAATTACCGAGCAAGCTCCCGAGCAGACAGCGGACAGCGCATACTACTTTCCCGAGCGCGACGAGATTTATTCGGAACCCGCTCCGAGCGAACCGCCGCAACCCGAAGCCCCGCAGGATGCGGCTACGGCTAATAATTTTATCAGCTACCGCGCGCGCATAAACGAATACGACGACGATAAACGTTTGTTGGAACGCGAGTACAGAAACGTTTTGGGTCAGCTTGTGGACGGTAACATAGAACAAAACGCGGAAACGCAACAGTTGCCTGACGCCGCATACATTCCCCTTTCGGACGAAATGGCGCAGAACATAGCGCGCATAGAAGAGGAAAACTCCGCAAGTACGGAAGAAGAAACGGCGTTTACTTCGACATACACAAATCAGACGAATCCGAAAAACGTTCTCGACCAAGGTCTTACTACGATTTCGGACGCGGCGCTCAGAAGCACGGGCGACACCGTGAGAACTCGCATTCACGACGACAAGGCGGCGGCAAATTATAATACACAGTATCATTATTTTTCAAATAAGCTGATGCTCGTTCAATATGCGATACTGTTCGGCATTATGGTTTTGGAAGTTATTTTCTCTTTCCTGCTCGTCAAAGTGGGGCTGAAAATAAGCAACAAATTCGACGTATGGACGTATGTGATTTCGATTCTGGTCGCGCTCGCCTTTCCCATAACGGCGGCAATAATGACGTTTACCGACCCGCATAAGACTAAGCGATTCGATTACGACTTCAAAAATTCGATGATTTTCAGAATCTGGATAACGGTATGCTGTCTGATTATAATCTATTGCGCAAATATATTTATGGGAATGCCTATGTCGTTTGCGAAAGAATATTTATCGAGCCTGATTCTCCCCGTTCTGCTCGTACTCGATATTCCTGTAAATGCAGTTATATTCAAACTTTTGCACGATACGGTTTTGGTAAGTAGTTGGGGCGAAAGCGGAATTTTCTATAATCCGAATAACGCGCTTAAACGTGGAATTTATATTTTGACCGTCAAAGAAAAAGACGGCGATAACGATAAAGGTTCGGATTTGAACAGAGAGAATATTTATCGTGTAAATATAGGTGTTCGTAAAAATACTTTTATAAATATGTTCGGTACTGTTCCTGCGCGTCCGTCAAAAGGCGGGATTGTAGATATGCCGTATGACTTTACGCAAACGGATAAAATACTACCGCACCCCGTTTATGCTTGGATGAGTTGGGTGTGTGCGCTCAATCCGTCCGATACTACCTTTGAAAGATTAAAGCCGTTAATTCAAGAAGCTTATGAGTACGCAAAGGAAAAATATTCTAAAAGAAAGTAAGATAAATTTCGATTTATCTCTCTGAATATTGTATAGTTAAAGAC
>WSNJ01000034.1 GCA_013316045.1 Clostridia bacterium | reverse complement strand
CGCGCAACAGACTGTGGCAGGGGAGACGCGATTCGAACACGCAACCTACGGTTTTCTTTCTCGGTTTCAGACCCCACTATTACGGGGTAATTCTGATTTATTATACTTTCTTCGGAATGCGGCGGAAGTATATATGCCTCGTGTAAATGTCCGCAAAGCATAAATTTTATGCCGAGCCGTTCAAGCTCTTTGTTCCACTCCGTGTATACGTCTCTTTCTATATCGAACGTCGGGCTTTTATCGTTTGTCGCCTGTACGGGGCAAATATGCGATACGGCAAAATGAATTTTATCTTGCCTAAGTTCAAGATTTCTCAAATATTCGGTTTCTTCTCTTCTGTAAGACTCGAAAATATTCACTCCGCCGTATTCGTCGCAATAGTCGAGCTTGTCCTCACCGCAATCGAGAATAACGCCGTCAAGACAACCGACCGAAAAACGGTAATAGTTTTTACCGCGGTATGACGGATAAAAGTCGTTGCAGTTTTCCGCCAATCTTCCGCGAGTGTCGTGATTGCCCCGACTGAACAGTATAGGAACAGAGCCTTTTGTGATAGAACCGGTAAGTTTCAGCAAATCGTAATAGTTTTTAAGTTCGTTTACTTCTGTCAAATCTCCGTTGGCTATAAGCAAATCGAGTTCGTCTCCGAAATAGTTTGCGCACTTTTCCGCAAGCACCGTTTGATTGTGAACGTCGGCGATATGATAAATATTTATGCCGTCCGTTTTTACAAGCGACTTAAAATCAAAAGTCAGGCTCTCTTCCGCTTCAAGCTTGCTGAAATAACTCTTGCGTTCTATGAGCTTGCGAAAAACGACCGTATAGCTTTTCTCGCCGTCAAGCACGCGTTGCGGAATGAAAATCTTGAAATAATTTTTATTCGTAGCCAAAACGCCCGAATTTTTTTCGTAGAAAGATTTACCGCCTATCACTATTTTACACAGTCCGTTGCACTTTGTCGTAACGCCTATAACGTAATTGTCTTCCACAACGAAAACGGACGGATAACATTTCAAAAAATCTTCTTCTGACATAATCATATCTCCAACATATTGTATTTCGATTTTGCGAGTTTATTTTCGGGAACCAGTTCCCAATCGGAATCTCCTATAAAATCCTTAATCTTTTCAAGATTGTCCGCGCCGTCCGTCTTGCCTTTTATAAGCGGAGTGCGGATTAAATACGGCTTGCCGCTGTTTTGCAAAATGCGGAAGTTGCATTTTATAATATCATTATACACTCCCGTGTACTTTCTATGCAACTCCCTGTCAAACAACTTTATATCCATTATTATAAAATCGAGCTTATCGACGGCTTGACGGAATATTTTTCCGTCCACATATCCGCAAGTTTCCACAGCCGTATTCATACCGTGCAAGTTATCGATAATCTCCGAAATAAACTCCCATTGCATAAGCGGCTCACCGCCCGAGAACGTAACGCCGCCGCCGAGAATCTCGGTGATTTTCCCGTAACCGTTCAGAATACCGACAAGCTCCCGCAACGTATAGTCTTTTCCGCAAACGTCAAGGCAATTATTCGGGCATACGTGTAAGCATCGCCCAAAAGGCTTGCATTCCCCGTGTTCGCATTCCTTTCTGCACAACCCGCATTCGACACATTTTTTGCGCTTATACGTAAGCTGTTTTTCAAACGATAAGCCTTCCGGATTGTGGCACCATTCGCACCTGAGCGGACAGCCTTTCATAAAAACGGTTACTCTTGCTCCTTCACCGTCGTGAACGGTAAGTTCGCTTATGTTGAATATACGTCCTGTCATATCCTGTATTCTTGACGGGCGATAACGTGGTCCTGATACTCTTTGTCGAGTTCAATGAAATATGCACTCCAACCCCATATTCTTACGACAAGCCGCCCGTATGATTCGGGGTGAACCTGCGCGTCTTTAAGCGTTTCGAGATTGACCGAATTAAGCTGAATCTGATGTCCGCCGAGCAGTACAAACGACCGAATGAATTTTGCGAATTTCGTTTTGACGTCTTTTCCGCGCCACATATCCGAAGAAAATTCAAGCGTAACGGGACCGCCATTCATAGCGCGCGAAAAGTCGGGTTTTACCATAGACGACACAATCGACAACGGTCCTCCGATATTCGCAAACAAACTGACGGAAAAATTCGTGCCGAGCGGCTCGCCTGCTCTTCTGCCGTCCGGCGAAGCTCCTATTTCGTCTGTATGCCACAAATAGTACATAGCCGAACCCGTACCGGCTCTGAACCGTCCGCCCCTGCAATTCGTTTTGTTCTCCAACGCGTCGGAAAACGCCCCGAGCAGCCCCACAAGATAGCTATCGGCTTTTTCGCTCATCTGCCCGACCTTAGGCGTTTCATACCTTAAACGGTGCAACAATTCAGGCGTAGAGCCGAAATCGTCATCCACTGCTTCTATAAGCTCCGACGCGGAAATTTTCTCTCCGAACACAAGTTCTTCTATTGCCGTCAGACTGTCCGCCGCAGTTGCAATACCGGTACCGTGTATTCCGAAATTATTGTATTTTCCACCGTTTGAAATATTGCACCCCATACAAACGTTCATAAGCGGCGACGGCACAAACCAAAGATTTTTCAATCCGTCCGCTATACTATCACACTCGCGCCTTATTTCGTTTTTCACGCAAACAAAAAACTCGTCTGCATTTTTGCAGGTCGACAAATCGTTATGCAAACATTTGTCTATAACCTTTGCAAACGACAGTGCGGAAATGTTCGCCACGTCGCAACCGTATTTCGGTATAATAAGTTCCCAACACGCCGCCGTTACGTAATCATATGCGTCCTTGTGCGTATAACCGAGCTTTTCAAGCGCGGGAATCGCAATATCGTCGTTTGTGTATTGAGGAAATCCGAGCCCCTTTGCCGTCAGTTCGGTTCCCGCCTCGTAAATTTCGAGCGGCGTACTATTATGAACCCGTATATTTATTTTCGGGTCTATAAGCATAAGATTTCCGCTGGCTTTAAGACAATATTGCGAAAGCTCGTTGAATGTTTCGTTGCCGTTTTCATCTAATCCGCCGAGAACAAGACTCTGCCCGTTATCTCCCTGCTGAACTCCGGGATACAAGTCGCTGTCTCGGTTAAAAGACAGGAAAAATTCTTCGACAAGGCTTTCGGCTTCCGTCTTGCTCAGAATTCCGTTTTTAATATCTTTTATATAATAAGAATACATATAGCGGTCGAAACTGCCGACGGTTATATGATAATTCCCTTCCAGCCACAACGCAAAGTGAATTATGCGGAAAAGCTGCAACGCTTCCGTGAAATTTTCCGCGCCGCGCTCTGTAAGAGATTTAAGTCTTTTCGCAACGTCCGTGTTGCCGACCCGCTCGGCTTCCGTAACATATTTTCCGACAAGCGAAATAAGCGCGTCTAAACAACGAACGGAATACGAGTCCGCATTCTCTTTGAGTCCCGAAAGTCCCTTCTCTAAAATTTTTCCGTAATCGGGACATACGTTCGAAACAAACCCAAGTTCGTGAATATAATGATTTTTCTTTATCTCATTCCATTCGTCGGCTGTAAATATTTCGGGAAGATTTTGGACCGTACGGATAAAAGCTATGCGCTCGCATTCAAAAACAACAGGTTTTTCCTCACGGCACATCAGCTCGAATCTGCGCGTCATACGCTCTGACGGCGTATATCCTGCCGTATGAAATTCTTCGGCAAGATTTACCTGTATTTTTCGCCTTAGTTTTCTGTGTTTTCTGTTTATTATATACTCTTTCAGTTCACTGTAAGTTTTCATCTTTCATCCCCCCCGCTTTTTATGTTTTATTACGCAAATCACAACAAAAACAATACAGAATACGGCTATCGTACATACACTTAAAATCATAAAGGTTATGAACACGCCGTTCCAACCGCTGTTGTCAGCAACTCCGCCTAAACAGTATGAACTTATCATACTGCCGACATAACTGAGCCCGTTCAAAATGCCCGCCACTATTCCGACGTTCCGTTTGTTTTTTAGCTGCAACGGATATTTGCTCGATATTATGTTATTAAGTCCGTAAATAATGCAAGACGCAAAGCCGCCGCCTGCAATCAACGCAATATACGCATTACAACGAATTCCCAACCAACCTACCACAACCATTAAAAATATGCCGATAAGCAACAATGTGCATAAAATTATATAATTTTTAATGCGGTTGCTTAGCTTTACTATCAAGAAGCAACCGAAAATTCCGAATAACGGCAACACAAGCGACAATATAACTGAAAGGGATTCGTTAAAGCCGAACTGCTCTATAAGAATCGACGGCAACCAAATTCCGAGTCCGTCTTTTACTATGTTGGCGACTATCATAAATATTCCGAGTCCTACAATGTACCGAATCAGATTGTCTTCTTTGACCTTGACATTTTCGTCTGACACGGCAGGTACTTCGCCCGACGATGCGGGAGCGATAGTTTTCTTTTCCGTCATAAACGGATATGCAAAAAACCAAGCTACGGCGATGCCCGGCAAAACCAATCCCGTAACGTAGAAAATTATCCTGAAATTATTCAGGTGTATAAACAGCGCGCTTAATCCGTAAGACAATATCATACCGATTGCCGTAGTCGTACCCATAACTACGGTAGCTGTATTGAATCGCGTCGGGTTGAGATTTTCCGACAAGAGCTTGACTATAACAGGCCAAAGTACGGCAAGACAGAACCCATTTATGCCCCACAGAAATTTTATGACCGAAAAGTTCTTGATAAAAGCTATACCTGCGTTTGCAGCGGCTGAAATCAACAAACTGAAAAAAACCGTGTACTTGGCAGGATATTTTCTACTTAAAAATCCGTGCAGAATCTGCCCCGAACCGTAAGCGAAAAAGAAAAATGTAGACACAAGCCCCGCTTCCGCGTGATTTACGCCGTAGTATTCCATTACCTGATTTATATTTGCGTTATAGCTGTATTTTCCGAGATAAGCAAGCGTATAAACAAGCCAACAAAACACAATAAGCATTACATTTTTTCGTTTTTCGCTATCCGCCATATCTGCCTCTTACGATATTTTATCGACTCCGATTTTATATAATTATTATACACCTATATACACACAAAGTCAATAGTAAAATTAAAAAAGTTCCCGAAAATCAGGAACTTTTTATTAAGTGCGTTTGGCGTAATAAAATTTCTTATAGTAACTCAGTTGCGCCGCGTCAAATGCGTTATCGGACTTTTCGTTCTTTATCAATTCGAACCGAACATAGGAAACAATATCTTCCAAGCAATACTCTTTTATCTTTTCTTTAAGCATACTCTCATACGATTCCGCATCCACATAGTCGCCGCAGATAACAGCTTGCTTGGGGGCGCAAACGGTTATAACGGTGGAAAGCACATATGCCGTAGCATCCACAACTTCGGAAAGCACTTCTAAGGCAACCTTGTCGCCTTTGTGAGTCAACTCGACGAAATCCGATATATCCGAAACGTTCTTGCCGCGTGCTTTCAGCTTATCCACTATGTAGTTATTACCTATCACAGTTTCAAGACAACCACGCTTTCCGCAGCTGCATAATTCGTTTTTACCGCTTATGTGTATATGCCCTATTTCGCCGTCGAAATTGTTCTCACCCGAATACAGTTTATCGCTGTGAACGAGCGACAGAGAACATCCCGCGCCTATAAGCACATAAACGTAATTGTTTACGCTGTTTTTATTATTGAGCTGATACGCTATCGTCTTTGTTTTTGCGGTTCCGTCGACGTAAGTGTCGATGCCGTATTTTTCTTCCACGATTTTCTTTATCGGGACGGGATTCGTTTCGGTCAAATCGCAATATCTTTTAAGCACCCCATTTTCGAAATCGACAAGTCCGGGCGCCGAAATACCTATGCCCGATATATTATCTGCGGTATTTTCATTGATAAGCGTATCTATACAGTCGAAAACGGACGAAATAAGCTCGTCTGCCGTTATTTTCGTTCTGTCATACTTTTTCTCGTAATTGCCTATAACATTCCACGCAAAATCAACCAAAATTCCCGAAACCTTATTTGCCGTAAACTTTACGCCTATAAAACGGCAACCGTTTGGATTTATCCTGTAATTTTCGGCTTTTCTCCCCACGCCGTCGCCGCTCTTGCCGGATTGGTAAATAAGTCCTTCCGCCGTTAAATAATCGATATAGTTCAAAACGACTTCCATAGACAAGCCGCTGAGTTTCTTTATTTCGGATTTCGACGAATCGGGATATTTTCTTATCGTGTTAAGCACGTAATATATGCGGTTAAGTTTCCGCTTTTCCGTCATTAGCATTTGCGCATTCTCCGTCCTGCATTAAGTGTTTTCCCGCTTATATTATACCATACAAAAATCTCGACAGCAAACAAACCACCGCGATTTTTATATTTTTTTAACTTATCGGCTTAATCCCGATTTTTCACAAATACGAATTTTTCGGGTTTTTCCGCGCACATTCTGTCTTCGGATACAGGAGTTATTACGTAATATTTGTATTCGTTACTGCCACCGAGCCGTATATCGATAAGCCCGTCTTTATCCACATTTGCGCGGCTGTTTGCGAAATAATCGTAAACGATGACATTTTCATTAAAACCGAACTGTTTCAAATCTATCCTGCCAGACACGGGTTTATCAGCCGCGTCTATATTGAAAACGGCAAGCAATACCGACGAATCGGCTCTGTTGTAAACGGCAAACGGTTTACCGCTTGTACGCGCATCACTTGTAAGGCACTCTTTTACGGGAACGCAAGCGCCGTCGGCTTTTAATATTTTCCCGTCGTCGGTTACAAGCGGCATAATCACATTGCGGTTGCTTCTGTCAATTCTATCGCTTACATATACGGGTCCGCCACTTATAGCTCTCAGCAAACTGTTTTTTGCCGCCTGACCGTCGTCTGTCCACCACATATCCCAGTCGCCTACGTAAATCTCGCCGTAGATAAGCGAATTGTACGCGCATTGCAATATATGCTTCGAAAACCACTCGGCGTTTTCAGGCATAAAATCGTTAGACACTCTGCTGACGGCGGTTTTCTTTCTGTTGAAAATACATTCAGTCGCCATACCCATACAGTTTATTACGTTGCCGGCGAAAAATTCGTTTGCACTGTCCTCGACCGCTCTTTGCAGGTTTTGCGCAGCATTGCCTATCGTAGCAATCTCTTTATAATATCTTTCGTAACTTGCCTGACAGTCTACTTTGATAAAGTCCACGCCGCACTCTTTCAGATAACAATTAAAATAATCGTAAACTTTCTTTGCCTTTTCGTACTCGGGCGCAACAACGATTCTGCCGTCCGAAAGCGTTATAAAACAGTCTTTCAGTTTTTCGTAAAGCGCACCACCCTCGTTCACGCCGTACCAATAGCCTTGCAACGGATACCATACGCCGACAAGCAAATTCTCTGCGTGGATAAGTTTTACCGAATGCGCTAAGCCTTTCGGGAACCGCCTTTTATCCGCAACAAAATCGTTCATCGACGAGCGGTGCATTGTATAAACCATATTATCGAAATTCGTATCAAGCGGAATATCGTTCAGGTTTGTACAATCCGCCCACATATCGTCTATTATAACGTATTTAACGGGGATATTCTTTTCCTTGAATTCGCGTATCTTTTTGAGTATACCGTTCTCGCTTACGTGTATATGAAGCGCGTCCCAAGTACACCATCCCAGATAATCAAGAACGGGCGGATAATACCGCTCTTCGCGCATACGAATCTCGCCGACCGTAATTTCGAGAGCGGTCGACAAGCACGCGCGGATTATCTCTTTCGGGTCGCTTCCTTCCGCGCTTATAAGAGCGACTTGCCCGTCTATATTGTTCAGACCGTTCTTCTGCGAATACATAACGCATTTAAGTCCGTTATCGCCGCCTTCAAGAAAAGTTTTATATTCGGTAGAACACATTGCGAGAATAAATTTATATACGCCGTTTCTTTCAGTCAAAAGCGCTTGCGTTCTGTTAGGCACGTTCTTAAAGTCCGAGCCGAAGCAAGGCTGACACCAATAATTACAGAATAATTGCAAAGCACAGAAATCGGCGTTTTCTTCGCTCAGAAATATTTCCGCCGCACGGAATGCGTCGAAACTTATATTTTCAAGCGATGCGTTTACCGTAAGCAAAGTAACCTTGCCTTTATTTGCTTCGCTTAAAGCCAAGGGATTGACCGCCTTGACTTGCCCGTTTTCTGCGTAAAGTTTTAATTCGTATTTTTTCATTATCAATTATATTTCACGCCGTATTTGTCAAGTATGGCGTGTAAATCACCCATATTTACTTCCCTGAGTTCAACGCGGCTCTTTGTAGCGCACGCAACCGCACAGCCCGCGCTTTCGCCTATGTTGCATATAATCGGCATTATCCTGTACGCCGACTGCGCTTCGTGCGTTGACGAAATGCACCTGCCTGCAACAAGCATATTTTTCACACCTTTCGGAATAAGCGAACGGTACGGTATAGTATAATATTTTGTTCTGTCGAGATAAATAAGATGCGTACCGGTTCCGCTCGGATTATGTATATCTATTTCGTAACAACCGCAAGCAACGGAATCTTCGAACTTGGTAAAATTGATTATATCGTCTTGCGTGTATAAATATTCTCCGACTATCTTGCGACTCTCACGCACGCCTATTTCAGGCGCGGACATAAGCAAAACCGAGTCTTTGAAACACTCGAAGTTATTTTTGAGAAATTCGTACATTTCGAATATTTGCTTGCGAGCCGCAAACTGAGCTTTTGTAACGTCTTCTGCGTTTGTAGGGTTAAGTCCCACAACTCTCGTTGTATTGAAATGAAGAATTTCAGGCGCGATATGGTGAAAAATCAAAACGTTTTCGCGACTGTTGGTTATAAACCCTTTTTTCTGAAATTCTTTATACTTTGGATTTATAAGCGCCCTTTCTTCTTTGAACTTTTCCGTATCCACATTGGAAATCCAAAAGCAGAGCGTCATAGGTTGGCATAAATTATCCGCTTTTCTTCCGAGCATAAACGGCACACCGGCCATTACAGCCAAATTTGCGTCGCCCGAACAGTCTATGTAAAATTTCGCCGACACTTCGCCGACACCGTCGCGGTTAAAAATTTTTATGCTTTTAATCTCACCGTTAAAGCAATCCGCGCTTATGACAGCAGTTCCGTACATAACGTTTACGCCGCTTTCCGCGCACCAATTTTCAAGTATGAATTTCAGATATTCCACGTTGAAAATAACGTTCAGTTTATCGCTTTCGTTTATTCCGCCCATCTCGCGCATAGTATCTACGAGCTTGCCGAACAAACCGTTGTTAAGCCGCGTAAGTCCGCTTTCGCCCTGAATACAATACTTCATAAACGGATTTATCAGATTGTTGCTTGCCGCTCCGCCCAAATGTTGGTTCTTTTCTATCAGTAAAACGTCCAGCCCATCTCGCGCCGCTGCAATTGCCGCCGCAACTCCCGAAAGTCCTCCGCCCACAACTATCAAATCATAATTCTTCATTGTTTCTCTACCGTTATAATTATTTTGCTGCCGTTTGTCAATAATTCGTCTTTTATAAACGCAAGCGGCTTTCCAGTTAATACGTCTTTAATATATTCCGCATTTTTACCGTCTACCGTAGCGCACGTATTCTTGCCCGCGCGGTATTTTAAGTAAAGCGTTTTGCCGTTATAGTTGTATTTTATTTCGGAATTCAACCGCTTTGCCGTCAGACACGGATTGAACGCAAGTCCGCCGAGCGTCGGTCTGATACCGTAGATATAATTGTAGATATTGCGTACCAGCATAGCTACCGTTCCCGTAAGGAACAAGAAGCCCGTTCTGTGTCTGCACGGCGCAACATCCTGATAGCAGTTGACTATCGCATAAGGCGGAGCTTTCGTTTTATTCTCCGGGTGCCGCGTTTCGTCGAAAGGTAACGACCACATAAGAACGTCGTCCGCAAAGTCCGCTTTTTTTCGGCTTGCAAGCGCCCGCACCGAAAATCCCTGACTACCGTGATTGTATACAGTATAGTTACCGAGCAATCCCGCAATAACGTCGCCGCTCGCAACGCGTCCTACGAGATTGAGCTTTTTTACAAAAGGCGTAGCAAAGAGCTTGTATCCCGTATCGGTTTTCATATGTGCGAAATTCTCAAATACTTTTTCGGCTTGCCCGTCGGTCGCGACTCCGCTTATTACGGCAAACGCATTCGGAACGGCAAACATTCTGCTCTTACCGTCGGGGTCGTTATCCGAAAACACCCACTGCCCAACATCGTTCTTAATTCCGCAGAAAAATCCCGAACCGTTAAACGCTTTTTCGCGCACGGCGACTGCAACCTTTTCGGCAACCGAAACAAATTCCGATAAATCGGCATTGACTCGCGTATGACGGAAAATCTCTTCAACGTATTTAACAGCCATACAGTACTGACAGCTTACGGTAACGCTTTGCCCCTTTCCGAGCAGTCCCGCCTGATTTACGCCGTCAAACCAATCACCCTCGCGTATTTTGAGTAAGTTGTCCTCGCCTACGTTTTCTTCCGCGGCATAATACCTAAGCGTCTTTATCATATGTTCTGCGACGCTCTCTTTTCTTTCGCCGTCAAGATAGCCGACTTTCTCTTGTAAAATACCGAAATCTTTCGTATAGCATAAGTACTCGTACAGGAATTCGAGTACAAACACGCCGCCGTCCACGTAACCCCTTAAATCGTGCACACCATTTTTGCTGTTTCCCGTCTGACGCGGAAACCAACCGTCCGAACGTTGACAATCGAATAAATGCAGAAGCATTTTTCTCGCGTCGGCAATACCGTATATAAATGCACCCATAAAATCGTTCGCCGCGTCGCGCGTTCCGCGCATACCCGTTGCCCACCCTCTGTCAAGAGCTATGACCCAGCGCATTTGGAGCGGCAGAAACGCATTAACGTAATTATCGAATTCTCGGTCATCGCTGTCTATGCGGTTAAGCGAAAACAGTTTTTCGTAGAAATTTTCGAGCTTTCCGATTTCGCCGTCGCGAGCGTTCTTTACAAGCAAGCGCTTCTTTTCTTCGACCTGCGTATATGTTGAAATCTCTCCCCCGTTGTTGGAAAGCATCGAAAAAACCTGCGTAAAACTTTTCGTTTCGTTCGGATTCAACGAAAACATATAATGCGCGGCATACACGGGTTGAAATCCCGCAACGGAATTGTTTTCGCCCATATCACCGAAGCGGTAATCTTCACCGAAGCGGTAATCTTCACCGAAGCGGTACGCCGACTTGTCCAAGTACAGCGAATCGGGATTGAAGAAATCACCCGCACCGATATATCTTTCCATAAAATATTCCGCCGACACGGCTCCGTCGCCGCCGAAATTGCAACATACGTTTCTCCGCTTTTCGGCATTTCCACCCGCATTCATAAGCCGCGAATAGAACGTAAGGTTTCTTTTTTCGTCGTGCGTCAGCGACGTGCGCAGATACCAATAAGGAATATCCCAAGCAGAAACGTTAGGCATATTCACAAACGGGAATATTTGCGGAAAAACGTCAAAGTCCTGTTTTTTGTCAGACGTATTTGCAACGTTAACTTCGCATACGGCGTCGTAGCCTTCCAAAACCGCAAACACAGTAGTTTCAACTGAAAAATTTTCGAAATCATACTTATAAACGGCTTTTTCGGGCAAAAATTTTATTTCGCAAGACAGCGGCTTTTCGTTCCCCGGACGGAAGAAATTGCAATACTTTTTGCCGCCACTTATTATAAAAGTCAGCCACTTGGAATACTTTTCGCCGTTCTCGCGTCGTATAAGAACCAAATCTTCCGGCGGATGAGCCTGTATTTTGCTAAAACCGTTCTGGTCCAAGCAAATAAGCAAGTCTTTGCCCAAAAGATTGTACTCGTACGGCGTATCGAGATTGGGATTAGTTATAGTGTAGCCGCCCTGCTTTTCGTAATCGAAATATCCGCTTTTCATAATATTAAATAAATCCGTGCGCCGCAATAAGGTCATAGCGCGTTACGTTATAGTTGTCTTCGCCTACGTCAGTCTGATAACCAAACGGCAAATGCTTTTCTTCGAGTTCGGCTATTTTTTCGAGCTTGCCCGACAGATAATTGTCAAGCGTACGCTTTGCGTAAGAAAGCCGCTCTTTAAGTCCGCCGACTCTTATGCAAACATTCTCAAATCCGAAAGGTTTGTTTTCCGTAAGATATTGTGCTTCGTAGCAATTCAGAAGCGTTTCAAGTTTTTCTTTCGCCGCGCTTAAATCTTCCGAAATTTTGCGTAGCTCGGCTTTATCTTTTACCTTATAAGCACCGTAAAGTCGTTTGCCGAGTTCGGCTTTGACCGACAGAAAATCGGCAAGCGAACAAAGCGTATCAAACACATAAGCATACTTGCCCGCCTTGATTTTTCCGAGTTCTTTCGCAACATTTTTAAATGCTACACTTATGCCGTCGCTTAAAAGGCTGTCGAGCGTGCCGTACATTATATCGTTGTACATATAGAAAAAGCTCTTATTGTTGAGTCTTTTGTCGCTGACCGCTTTCGTAGCAAAATCGGTATACGGCAAATTGACCGTATCAAGCAAAGCAAAAGTTTTGTAATCTATGCCGAAAAGTCTTTCGAATTCCGAAAAATCTATCCCGTCGTCTTTCAGCCCGTTAGCGGCAAAGCGGCTCAGATACCACATACTCGGAAGCGTTGCGAACAAGCTCGAACCGCCGCCGTAATCTGCCCACAACGTGAATATAACGTTCTTCACGCCCGCATTTTCACAACCGATGAGAGCTTTTTTCATTACCTTATTTGTATACGCGTTATTCGGCGTCAGACCGTACCAACGGAAAAACGTACCCGCATACTTTATATTAGGAGAAATTTCCCTGTGCATAGCAATCATATCTTCGCACTGCTTCGGCTCGGAAACGAAATATTCCCAATATACAAGCGTCAGATTTTCGGGAAGCCTTTCGCGCCAATCTTCGGGAACGTCATACCTTTCGTCTTTTTCCGTTTCGTAGGCTCTGCCCTTAGACAACGCATTGAAGAACACGTCTGACCAAATCTCACAGGAAAAACCGTACTTTTCGGCTATCTTTATGACTTTTTGCAAATGTTCCAAAAGTATTGTAACGCGTTCCTTGTAGCCGTGCTTATAAAGATATTTACCTGCCCCGAGCAGATACGCCTCATCCATACCTATGTTTATTCTGCGAGTCGAATACATTTCCGAAATTGCGCGGAACATATTTTCTATTAAAACGTAAGTTCTCTCTTCATCTACGAGCAAAATGTCGTTTACGTCTATCGCATCCCGGTAATCCTCATAATATTTCAGAAAATGCAAATGCGCCAAAGTCTGAATGCACGGCACAAGTTCTATACCGAGATTTTTGCAATAAGCGTCCATCTCGCGTATTTCTTCTTTCGTATAGCCTCCGCGCATATAACCGAAATACGGCTCGTTTTCGATTTTGTACGTGTCCGCCGTTTCGAGATAAAGCGAATTATATCCGAGTTTTTGCATTACGTCCGCAAAACTTTTCAGAGTTTTTACGTTCGGCACTGCGTTCGCCGCGCACCCCAGAAGTATACCGAATTCGTCAAATTGTTTGATTTTCATACCGAGCATTTTCCTTTCATAAATTTGTGCTTACTCTCCGGTCTATCTTATGAGCGTTTCCCACTCTTCTATCTTGTCTTCTGTCATTTCGCGGACGGCATAACGGCTTATCGGCTCTACGGCGTTTGCCGTCTTGAATTCGTCTATCATTACGGAAAGTTCGTTTTTCGTGAATCTGTCGCTGTACAGCTCCAACAAAGCGTAGCGGTAGAAACGGCTTTCAAAATCGACTCTTTGCTTAACTACTGCTTTTCTTTCGTCAGGCAGGTTTTCGATAGCCTTATACGCATTGTCAAAAATATCCTTTATTTTTATAAGCGTTTCAAGCGGCCAGAACTTTTTGACCAAAATGTCCGTGTAGACGCTTCCGCTGTATCCTGCGGGAACAATATACATCTCGTAATGATATTTAAGCATATCCCAATATTCGTGAATGTATTCGCTTGCGTCCTTATAATAGTTGTCTATAAAATCATCCGTAATTTCGTTTACGTCTTCATTCAAATCGAACAAAAGACGCGAACGCACATAGTCGTCGAGTTTTCCGAACGGCGTCGGCGTTTCGGCGTAACCCTGATGATATACGTCAATTACGTTCATACTCTTATAAAGTTCCAGGTTGTACTTTGCTACGTTCCAAATCGGATAAGGCACGAACAGATAGTGGTAGTACACTCTGTAATCCCAGATAGTGAAATTACTCGTTATCTGCTTCCAACCGTCTATACTGTTCGACATATAAGTATTATGCTCCTTGTCGTCCAAGCCCCAATAAAAATTCGAGTTTACGAGCGGAGCTATACGGACGCAAACGTTGCTGTCTGCGACCACGCTTTCGTCTATCGGCTGAACTTGTCTGTCAACGTAAATTACTGGCGGCTCCATTGCCGTAATGTACGCGAATATAACGAAATATATTTTTCTGTCCGGTGTGCCGCTTTCGTTTTTAAGCCACTCGTTTACTCTGCGCGCAACTTTATTCGTAAAGCGCATCGTAATTCCGCTGACCTTATATTTGTCTATATCTCTTTTGCAGGTTTCGCAATTACATACAAGGTCGTTATCTCCCATTCCGAGCATAAACAACTCCGCATCCGGTTCGCTCTTAATATACTCGATAAGATTGTTGCAATACGTATCGAACATACCGCCGTCGGTGTCGTCGTAGTAGCCCTTCGTATAACAAATCTGTGAATATTTTTGCGCTATTACATAGAAATCCGAATCGCTCATAGATTTGAATTCCGCGCTTTTATCGGCATAAGTCGGCGATACGTAGAACCAATCTTTATGTTCGTGATAATAGTCTTTTACATACAAAAGCTGAAACACGTTTGACATATCGTGCAAAGACGACCATATAGACGCTTCGCCGAAACTTTCGCTCCACGAATTGAACACACTGTTCGCTTTGAGCCTTGAAGCATTCTGCGGATTGCTGACCGTATAGTAAGAGTGCGTGTTTCTTCCGTCGAAAGACGGTTTTACAACCGTGTCGAATTTTATAAGGCGCACTCTGTCAAAGCTCGTATACTTTATCTCGTCGGACGCGTAATACATATATCCGAGATTTTTTTCGGCAAACGAATAAACGCCGTTTATCTTACCCGATTGAGTGTCTGAATTTATATACAAATTGTCGCCGATTGTTTTCAGCACGAATCCGCCGCGCCCCATATCGTTATCTTTGAGATTCACGCCTATCGACTTAAACGCTTCGGTATTTCCTATCGAAATGAATTTACCGCTTGTCTCGCCGCTCTCGACGGTCTGCAAAGAATATCCCGTCGAATTGCGGAAAATACCGTTAAGCTCCTGCGCCGCATACTTTTCGGCTTCCGACGCATTTTCGGGCAATATTATCTTATATTCGCTGGAACCGTTTTCAAAAAGATAACTGTCGGTATATATAACCGTATTTTCCCCTTGATTTTTATCATCGTCGCTATCGGACGGAGTTTTATTGCAACCGCCGAGCAAAGCCGAAATAGTTATGACAAAACTCAGTATAAGAACTGTAAACAAAGCGAATTTTGTGTTTTTCATTATCAAATCCCCCTTACTACGTATTCACGCGCGGTATAATTGTAGTCGGCATCTACGCAAACGAATTTAATGCGATATGCACCTTTCTTTTCTATTTTGACCTTTCCGTCTTTGCACGTTTCGACTTTTCCGTCGGGCGCGGTAACGAGTACTGCCACGCTCAAATCGTTGCCGAAATAATCCTTAGCCGAAGCCGCGGGGAGATTTATTGCTTCTCCGACTTTCGCACTGCTTGATACGGTTCCGTTCACCGTAAGCGTGGGTTTTGTTCTGTTGCAGACGTGAACAGTGTAGTTAAGACGCGACATATTTCCGCTACTGTCTTTTGCCGTATAAACCACGAAATAATCGGCGGGTTTATTTGCAATAAACGAATAGTCCTGCGATATTCCCGATTTTGAGTAAACGGTCTTTCCGTCGCATAAAATCTCTACGCTAATCTCGGCGGCTGGGTCGAGCACGTCCGCGCCGACTGCGGCAGGCACTACGACTTCGTCGCCTATGTTGTATATTGTCTTTATGCCGTTTTTGATTATTATGATGGGCGCGGCGGAATCAAAATTACTTTGTCCGTCAAAAGGTAATCCCATATATGTCTGGTTGTTGAGTCTCGTAACCTTTACGGCGGAAGTTCCTTTCACGTTTTTGAACGCGAATGAGAAATAAGTTTTTCCGTTTGACAGAATATCCGAACTTGCTTTGCCCAACAAACGGCACACGTATGCGGAATTTATATAAAGCAAATTGTCAGAAACGTAAATGCTGAATCTTTCGTCTTCCGCAAACCTTGCGTTAAGCTCTGCGACAAAGTTGCCGTTTAGATAAATGTTACACACTTTTTCGTCTTTTTTGGAAATGAGAACAGTTGCCGCGTCGTCTTTTTCCGTATCTCTGAAATTAAGCTCAAACGCCGTAAAATTGCAACGTCCCTTAGTCAAAACAAAATTGAAATTAAACGTTGACGCCGCCAAAGCGTTAGCAAAAACAAGTTCCGATGCACTGCTCGTCGTATACATAGGATTTTCGGTATCCGAATAGTCGAGAGCTACTTTCCCGCTTTTATCGTAGAAATATTCGCCTATGCTGAGCGGCTTGATTACAGTAAGCTCGAAGCTGTCGCTTTCGGTAACGAATTCACCGTTCACAACGCTCGACGCACGCAGTTTGTAATTCACCGTGCCCATCTCGGCAAAATTCAACACATCGCCGACCTTGTAACTCTTGTAAGTATTCCAACCGTCAGTCGAAACGAGATATTCCTTGTTTGCCTCTACCGCCGACTGTCCGAAAGAATAGAAATCCTTTGCCGAAAAATCGGGAAGAATAAGGTCTTTACCGACTATGTAAACGCTCGGCATCGATGAAAGAGTTATAAGCGGCTTTTCTCCGATTTCCGCTTTTACCGTGTATTTTACAAGCTTTTGTCTGCCTATATAATCGGTAACCGAGTAAACTATATCGTAATATCCGGCCGTCTCGAAAACAACGTTTTTCGACTTCGGATAAATCTTTTTTCCCGTTCCGAGATTTTCAACGTACATTGAATATTCATAGCTTCCGGAACCGCCCGCCGCAACGTATTTATCCTGCAAAGCGACAGTTTCGCCTACGTAAACGATTTCGTCATAATCGGCGTCTACCGACAGCATCAGCTCCGAAAGTTTCGTCTTTGCCGTAACTTCGACAGTTTTACGTCCGACGTTTCCGGCTTTGTCCGCAATCTCGTAATACAGCGTATATGCACCCGCTTCGGCAGGAACAAACGCACCGTTTTGAATTGAGACATCTTTTCTCTTACCGTTGTAATCGTAATAAACTTTTTTGAGTATATTTTCGCTACTTAACTTACCGTCGAACAAATCATACGCATTCACGTCGAACATTTTATACT
>WSNJ01000033.1 GCA_013316045.1 Clostridia bacterium | reverse complement strand
GTAGGCTTGAACAGTGCTTTCGCTTCCTATGACCGCACCGCTCGGCTCTCACCGCCCGTTACGCTCTTTCTCTGCTTGGCCACCGTGCTTTCGCTTCCCAAGACCGCACCGCTCGGCTCTCACCGCTCTATGCGCTCTTTCTCCGCTCAGCTCTCTCTCGCCCGCTCAAAACCCTTTAATACTCTCGACGTAAATCGCTTTCGCATATGTTTTACACTTCTACTACCTTACTCTTTACTCGTTTCTTGAATATTTCTTTCTAGGATTTTCTTTCTTAATCTATATCCTTTCTTTTCTTTCTCTTATATGCAGTTGTCAATGTGCAAATTTGCCGCGCGACGACAGTCGCAAGCCTGTCCTTTTTGGGGACAGCTTATATATCTTACCACAAACAGTACATAAAAGTCAACCGATTTATACAAATTTTTCAAATATATTTTATAATTTATTGTATTTTTCGCCGCAAAGGTTGACTAATCGCGTAAATTTAAGATATAATCGGGTAGAAATATCCAAAAGGCGGCAAACGGCTTATGAAAATCGGATTTTTGGGAACCGCGGCGGCGGAAGGAATACCCGCCGTATTCTGCAACTGCGAAACTTGCGACCTATCCCGTCGGCTCGGCGGCAAAAACGTCCGCACCCGCAGTCAGATACTTGTAAACGACGATTTACTCATAGACTTTCCGCCCGACGCGTATGCGCACGTTCTAAAATACGGCATTGATTTTTCCGCAGTAAAATACGTGTTATTCACGCACTCTCACCCCGACCACTGCCACCCGTTTGAATTTATTTACCGCGGCAAACCTTATTCGCACAACGCAACCGAGCCGATACTCAAAATATACGGAAACGAAACCGTTACCGCCTTGGTGCAAAAACTCATATCCCACGAGCTTAAAGACGACGCAAAACAAACTATGAACATATGCGCAGTCAGCCCTTATCAGACGTTTTCCGCGGGCGATTACGAAATAACCGCGCTCCCCGCCGCGCACACAAAGGGCGAAGATTGCCTTATATATCTTATAAAGCAAGACGGCAAAACTTATCTGCAATTCAACGACAGCGGCATTCTGCCCGATTCCGTCTACGAATTTTTAGCTCGGCGCAACGAGAAAATCGACCTTGTTTCGTTCGACTGCACGCACGGCTTTGCCCGCGTAGGCACAGGCAGACATATGGGCGCGCTCGATAACGCTTCCGAACGCGAAAGAATGCAAAAATTCGGCATCGTCCGCGACAACACGAAATACGTAATAACCCACTTTTCGCACAACTGCCATTCCACTCACGCCGACTTAACCGAAAAAGCCGCCGCACTCGGGTTCATCCCCGCCCACGACGGCTTAATTATCGAGATTTAATTACTTTTCTTTTTCCGCTTTATTTCGCGGTTATCCAGCGGATTTCCATAGGTTGCAGAGCAAGAGTTTGTTTCTTGCCGTTAACGTCGTAGAAATCGGTCGTCTGCTCGGCGGCGGAGTTATTTACTACGGCATATTTTTTGCTTGACGGGTAGTAGTTACACTCGGTGTTTATATTCGTCGAGTAAGCGCAATGCAAGTCCTTATTCGCGCACCACATCAACGCCTTGTACAGCAGACGGCTGTTCTCGAAGCTGTACGGAATTCCCGTGATATAAAAGCTCCTGCCCTTGCCGAACTCGTTTACGGCAATCTTGACTTCGCCGACGTTTACGTTACGCTTGAATCTGTCCGAAAAAGCAATATCGAGAACCTTGGATTCAGGCAACGCGTAGATATTCTTTTTATCTTCGCCGTAGTCGATTTCTTTCAAGCCGTCGGTAAGTTCGTGCTTGACTTTTTGAATATTGTATTTATCCGCGGACAGCGTAAAGCCGATTTCTTCGTCGACCCCCAAAACGTCAGCGAGCTGAAAATAGCGTCCGTTCGCGCTTACGGCAGTAGGTTCGCCCACGCCGATAAATCCGCCGCCGCCGTACACGAATTCTCTTATGCTTGTCTGCAACTTTACGTCGAGCCACTCTCTGCCGCCCGAAAAAGCCGTGTACGCGTCGCCAGCGTTAATTATAACGTCGATACCCTTAGGCACGCCGTCGCGCACGTCGTCGAACGACAAAAATTCCACTTCCGCAGGCAAACCGCTGAGCGCTTCTAAAATTCCCTGATACGAATAAATCTGCTGATACCACAGCTCGTGCGCAACCATATGGCTTTGCCAACTGCGCAAACTTCCCCACGCGTTCAGAATGCCGACCTTAACCGTCGTGAACGGCTTGTTTTTGCCCACTGCGTCGCAAATAGCTCTGAACTCGTCGCAAATATCGGTAACTCTGCTTACGAATTTCGGGAACTTAGCGGCGAGCGAAAGATAACCGCCGAAGCCCATTCTGTCGAGCGGCTTACGCATATGCGCGCGGCGAGCCGTCAGCCAATTTCTGTTCAACTCGGCAACCGCGTTGTTCTCGTTTCCGTCGAAAAAGGTATCGGGGAAGAAGTACGGCAGAAACCGTCCTTCCGTATACTTTACGTGCGGAATTTCCGAAAGCATTCTCACCGTTACGCCGCCGCCGACCGAACCTACAACCGCGTCGAGATTCATATTACCGAAATATTTGCCGTAAGGCTCCGAACCTATCCAGTCGTCGCCCAAAAACATCATAGCTTCTTTGCCGTACTCGTGGCATATATCCACAAGTTCGCGCACGGTATCCGAAACAAACTTCTGCACAAAGTCCGAATACTTTTTCATTTTCTCCGCGGGGCTGCGGAAAGGGTTGTTATAATGTCCGCAGTCTACAAAATCTTCGGCGCACAGCTTAATGCCCGTTTCCTTTTCAAACTCGTCCATAAGCACGGGGTTAGCCGTTTGAGCGTAGCCGAACCAATCGACGTATTTTTCCTTGCCCTGCTCGTTGAAAATAAGCGTAAACTGATAAAGGAACGTAGTAAATCTTACGACGCTCGTATCCTTATTTTCTTCGCACCACTCGCGCATATGACGCTTGATATACTCTTTCGTGTTCGGATACGCTGGGTCGTACGTAAGTTGCTTTTCGCAAGTCCAATTATTCGTTATGTAATTATAAACCTGCACGGGGTGCCAGGTTATACGCGCCATAAAAGACACGGTATACTCGTGCATCTTTTCAGCATTTTTTACGGTTATAACGTGGGTTTTCTTATCTACCGTCCAATCCGAAACCTTTTCGCCGACCGTACGGTCGTATACTTCCCACCTGTCTGCATTGGTATAGTCGGGGTCGAACTCGTCGCGCAGAAAGCCGTTCATAAACGGAATATCGACGGAATTTTCCGTTGCGAGAACTCTTTCGCTCAAAAGAAAGATTCTCTGAGCTTCTTCGGGGTGCTTTCTCGCCCAATCGTTATCGCCGCGGACAATAAAATAGGTGTTGTACACCTTGCCCAAATCTTTTGCGTTCTTAGGGAGTACCGTGCCGTCGCAGTCGCGCACCGCGTCCGCTCCCCACTTTGCGGCAATCTCTTTCGTCCCGTCTACAAAACTTTCGTCCGTGGGTATAGTTACTTTGCCTTTTACAGTTTGCATAAATTCATTTGTCCTTTTAACCGCATAAGTACGGCGGCAACTTCCGCTGCCGCCGCGCTTTGCTTGTATTATGTTATTATACTATCATAAAACGAATATAAAAGTCAACCGATAAACGTGCCGAGATTTACCGAACCCGAAGCAATAAGCTCCGCCGTGCTTTTAAGGACGGGAACGAACGCGGAAGTTTTATCGAACGCGTCGCTAAGAGCGGTAAAATCGGGCGTTTCGCCGACAAAATCCGAGCCGTCGTATTCTGCAAGAACTACGGCAGACACATCAGTCGAATTATTATTAGTTCCGACAACTACCTTTGTCGCACTGTTTTCCGCTGCTATACAGAATACATTATTTATAGCGGGATTAGTAGTTGTGTTATTAACTTTATTTATATCGCCGGCAAGCAATCCTCTTGATAATTGAGTACCCGAAGAATATTGTTTTCCGTATATAACGATATTTTCAAAAGAACACGTATTACTTATGCCGTATGCAAGCCCACCGTAAGGATTGTTTCCGCTAAGGTTATATAAGCAATGCACAAAAATATTTTCGAAAGTCGCACCGGAAGCTATATAGAATAATGAAGCATAAATACTTCCGGAAGCGGTAAAGTTTGTAAATGCAACATTTTTAACAACTCCGCCGTTGCCTATATCACCGAAGACACTCGGTTTATTTGTAGACCCCGTTAAAAGTTGTACTCTGTCAATAGTATAACCCCTACCGTCGAATATACCTCTGAAACCGTAATCGGTATTCTTATTACCCAAATCCGTATATTGTGTTTGCCCACTGAGATAAGTATTGAATTGTTTAGCCGTACCCGCCGCCATAACGTTATACTGTCCTTCTTCGGGAAGTATGTTATTCGTAAGTACGTAATAACCCGAATTTGCAAAGTAGCTTCCGCTTGCAACAGGGTCGTCGCTTACCATTTTCTTAAACTCGTCCCAAGTGCCGATAGCGCGGGTTGCAACCGTAACGTTCGTATAATTAAACGCCTTATTGCCGCAAACAACCTGCACTTCGTAATCGGCGGCGTCAACCGTTTCGAGATACGACTTAGCTATCGTAAGCGCGTTGCCCGTCTGCGACCAATCGCCGCTACTCAGCGCAACGGAACCGTCCGTTCCTTTCTTTTTCATACTCACGCGCGAAACGGTCGTGAATTGCGCATTGCTTATAGTAAAGCCCGCGTCGCTCACATCGGTTTTAACGCCGTAGTCGAGTTGCTCGCTTACCGTTACCTGTTCTCCCGCCTTAGCCGCCGCCGTAACCGTTACGGGGGTATCTGCCTGACCCGTCAGAGCGTTCTTCTGCACGAGAGTAAACGTAAATTCCGTCGCGTTGTCCGCCGAAAGCGAAACGGAAGTACCCGTAACCGTAAGGCGGTCTTTGTATTCGTCGGCTACGGTAACTTCGAACATAAAGCCGCTTTGAGCCGTTACCGTCGAACCCGCTTCGATAGCCGTAGGAGCTTGCGGGAATTCTTCCGTGCCGACAAACCGTACCGCGCTCTTAATAACGGGAAGAAGTCCGTCCTGTAACCACAAATTGCCGTCAAAACCGCTCATATCGACTTTCTGCGCGGGCAGTCCGTCTGTAAACGATACGCCGCTGAGCCCGAGCTCGCCGAAATTCGCCGAAGTATACGCCTTTTTACCGAAATCAGCCACGAAATTTTCGCACGTGCCCGTCGAAGCTACGTGAACGTTGCTTGCAAGCAGACCGAAATTCGGAACCCACCTTGCAAACGCCGCGCTTGCCGTGTTGCTCATAGCCGAAACTATAATCAGATTTTCAAACGTATTGCCCGTAAACATAAGGTCGCACACTACGGAAGACGAATTTTTCGTTGCGTCGTCCACTTCGATAAATACGTTGCTTACCGTTGCGCCGCCCATTGCGTGGGAAAGCACGGATATGTTAGCCTGCACGTCGCCTGTACTGCTGATAACAACGTTTGTAAGCGCGAAATTCTTTATTACCGCGCCTTTCGCAACGTCGCCGAAAATACCGCCGCGGTGGGGTTTGAAGCCGTTGATTGTATGTCCCCTGCCGTCGAAAACTCCGTTAAAGCCGTAGCCTGCAAGAATATCGCCCGATTCCGCGCCCTTAAAAGTCGAACTGCATTGCGGGCGGTAAAGAGCCGAAGCCATCGACGAAGCCGAAATATCTATATCCGCGTTCAGAACAAAGTAACCGCCGTACTCTCGGAAAGTCGAACCGCCCGACCCCGTGTGCGGCGTTACCGTTTCGTAAGACTGCAAGCCGAGATAATCGTTCGTCTTTCCCGTTTCCGTCGATTTGATTCCGAACAGGTCGTCCGCCGTTTCGATTACCTTGGAAGCAACGATAACGCTTCTTTTAACAGCATAGCTTTCGCCGCGGAACAGCCATACGCGCTCGCCCGTAATAATGTTGTCGGTTATCGCGCCGTTCGAGTACTGCAAATCGCTTGCCGCACTGCCCGTAACGTCGTAAGCCGCCGAAAGAGTCTGCCCCTGAGTGGGGAAAACGTTCTGCGTAAAAGCTATC
The DNA here is from genome assembly GCA_013316045.1 of Clostridia bacterium. Lineage (GTDB taxonomy): Bacteria > Bacillota > Clostridia > Christensenellales > Pumilibacteraceae > RACS-047. The sequence continues at coordinate 11,780 of WSNJ01000033.1, read as the reverse complement.
TTGCCGCCGTTGCGCAAAGCTCTGTCTACAAGAACTTCTTCGCCGTCCTGCGTAAGGTCGATTTCGGGGAATACGACTTTTACCGTCTTAAAAGAAGAACTCAGCGTTCCCGCGCCGTCGGGCTTTTCGTACGTATACGATATTTTCGTTTCGCCTTCGCGCAATGCGGTAACAAGTCCGTTATCGTCAACCGACGCAATCTCGGGCTTTTCGGAAGTCCATTTAACCGAACCCGCGGCGGGCGTTACGGGAGAACCCATCTGCGAAATAGCCGCCGTAAGCTGTAAAACGTCCGAAAATTCCACGTTCAGTTCGTCGATTTTAAGGTTTGCGGTGTAAACGGTATCTCCGCCCGTTATTCCTGCCGCGTAACCGTCGTGAACAAGCACCTTAACTTTACCCGAAAGCAATCCCGCGCCCGCATTACGCCACGAACCCGTTACGGTTACGTCCGTTTCCCCGTACGCTACGGCTTTTATCTTTCCGCCGTCGTCTACGGTAGCAACGCTTTCGTCGCCGCTTTCAAACGTAAATTCCGCGCCTTGTTGCGCTTCGCCGTTGTACAGAACGCGCGGCGTAAGCGTGAACTCGCCGCCCAAAAGAAGCGGAACCGTATCGAGCGCGCCCAAATCGAGCACGGGAAGCTCCGACGCTTCGTTTATCCTTACGGCGCAGTTCGCCGAAATAGATTCGCACGAAGCGGTAACTACGGCGTCGCCCGTTTTCAGAGCGATTATTCTTCCCGTTTGCGAAACGCTAAGCAAATCGGTTTTATCCACCGACCACTCAATCGTTTTGCCCGTAAGCGCTTCGCCCGCCGCGTTCTTCGGCGTTGCCGTAAGCGTGAACTCCGCAAACTGCGAAGTAGTCATAGTCGCGGGAAGCTCTATGCTTGCCACCGCGTCGCCCGCAGGCGGATTGTCGGTCGGTTTGTTCTTGTCGCACGCATACAGACCGAGCGACAGCGCAAGTATAATCGCAAGCGCAAGAACGGTAAATTTTTTCGTTTTCATTATTGTCCTCCTTATTCTTATAACGCCTTATAACGGCGGTTAAAGTTTCTCTATTACTTCGGAAATATCGCCCGTTTCCTTTACTTTGCTTACGCCCGTTAAAATAAGGTCGTCTTTAAGCGACTTTTTATAATTTGCGCTGTCTTCTTCGGTAAGCTGACCGTCGTAAAGCGAATACATTATATAAAGCGGCGAAATACGTTCGAGCTTTATATTGAACGAATACGCGTTATACGCAACGATATCCGTTTCCTTAACCGACTCGATTTCTTCAAGAGCCTTGGTCATACCGTCGATTTGCGCCTTTACCCAGTTTTTAGGCCAGTACGTTCTTCCGTTAGTTCCGAGAGCCGCGTGGAAAATACTGCGCGAACCCGTGTAACCGTTTTCGTTCTGATACGTTCCCTGAACTCTGAACTGCGTAAACAAATCAAGCATAGTTTTAGCCGCAGGTCCGTAATAGTTTTCGAAAAATTCTTCCGTGAGCGCCGTAACGTCCGCGTTAACGTTCCAGGAAAGTTTTGCGTTGAGATACGCTTTAAGGCGTTCCCACGAAGTACTCATTGCGTTGTTGCTCTGACATTGGTCGAACATAGACATCGCGCCCATTTTTGCGGCATAGCGGTAAGTTTCGGCAAACGAATTAAACGAATTGTACGGCGTTAAATATTCCGTAAAATTAGTGTCGTAAGTCCAAAACAGTATCTCGTCCGAAAGAATCGTCCAACCCGCAAGGTTAGAAGCGTATTGCTTGTTGATTTCGCCCTCGGTCAAGGGCTTGGTATAGTCGGCGTTCGTTTCCGCAAAATACGGAATTACGCCGTTTAACTTAAATCCGTTTATAAGACTGTGCGTGCCGTCTGCGGCAACAGCCGTGGGCGGACGGTTAGTCCCGTGATACGCGAAAAACGTTATTCTGAAATTTCTCTCGTAAGGCTTTCCGTCGTCGGTAGCGAACCATTCCATAACGTTATCGCGCACGTCTTGCAGAAAAGCCGCTATCGTTACCGAGCCCGCGCCGTTATACTCGGCAATCATTTTCTTGCACGCGTCGCACGAGCACCAGGTCTGCGTGTCTTCGTGAGTAAAGCTGAATATTTCTATTCCGGGGTTAGCCTTTACGAGCGTTTTCATTATTTCGGTAACGTGCGAAACGAGAGAATCGTATTCGCCGCCGTTTCCGTGCGCCGTATAGCAAAGCTGGTCGCCGCCCGACCAAAGCGGATGCTCCTTGCGGTCGTCCGCCGTAACGTACTTGAAACTGTTGTGATAAATTCCGCCCTGCCCTTTAACGAACTCGCGGATTTCCGTCATACGCAGTCTGTTTCTCAGAGTCGCGTCGTTGGAAACGAAACCGTGTCCCGGAGTGCGGTATTCGAAATCGGGAATATCCACTATCCTGTAATTGTAGAGCGAAATCTCCCTAACGTTTTTATCGAGCCTAATCGCGTTATCCGAATAAGTTTCGAAATTAAGCGTCTGATGCAGAAATTCGTAAACGGAGAACAGCGTGCCGTAGTCTTTTTCGCCGAGCATAAACACGGTATTGTCCGCCGTTGCAACGTACACGCCCGAAAGCCCGAGATTCAACCCGTCCGTTTTTACGCCCGCCGATTCGGACAGCGCGTTTTTACCTATGGACAGATATTTGTTGCTTGCGGAATGCGTAAGCCCCGTATCGTTTACGCGGTCGAGCCGCACGCCCGTAGCTTCGTAGAAGAACGACTGCAATTCGTCCGCCGCCGTAAGTTCGAGTTGCGACGCGCTTGCGGATACGACGATTTTGTAATCGCTTTTTCCGTTCTGCAAAATAAAGCCGTCCGTCTTTTCTATATCGAAATCGTGCGTTCCGTCTTCGTAATACGAATCGTCTTTGTCGCCCGTATCGCCGCCGTCGGGCTTATTGTCTTTTTTACAGCCCGCAAACTGCGCAAAGCACAGCGCAAAGCAGATAATCAATACGGCTATCCTAAAAATTCTTTTTTTCATTTCAGGCACTCCCCCCCCCTTATTCAATCGTTATCGAGTAGCTTGCAATGCTTATGTTGCCGCCTTCGTCTTCGGCGCGGTAATGAACGGTATACGTTCCCGCCGAGCTTGCGACAAACGTCGACTGTCCCGTTATATTCGTGATTTTACCCGACGGAGCTTGCAGATACGTTACGACTTTTATTTTGTCCTGCGCCGAAGTGTCGTCGGAAACGCTCACGGTAGCAACCGTTACCGTATCGCCGCGCTTGCCGCTCGTCTGCGCCGAACCTATCGTAATTTCGGGCGGAAGAACGTCGCCTACTCTTATGATGTACTGATGCCCCGAAGTTACGGTCTTGCCGCTTCCGTCGCGCACCGAATACGTTATGCGGTAGCTTCCGAATTCGTCGAACTTAACCGTATATTCGCGCGTGGGGTCTACTTCGCGCAAAGTCAGTCCGTTTACGTCGGCAACGGGATTTCCGCCGAGCAGAACGCTGAGCGAGTATTCGACGTAAGGGTCGAGAACCGACGCCGCGAACGCCGACGAAAGAGTAACCGAATCGCCCACCGTGCGTTCGCCCTTGCGCGCCGTATAAAGTATCTGCGGAGGCATATACTCGCCGCTCGAAACGAGCGTTGCGCCGAACACCTGATTGTTAATCGTCTTGATTCTTATTCCGGCTTTCTCGCCTTGACTTATTTCGTCCAATATAATCGTAACGTAAACCTTGCCGCTCGGAAAGCCCGCAAAAGCGTTGCCGCTCGCGTCCGTCTGCGGATAAAGTCCGAGCGATTGCGTAAATCTGAGTTCGTTCGTGCTTTCGGTATAGCTTATTTCGAATCCGTCCGAGCTTCCGAAAGGCGACGACGGCAAAACGTAGCTTGCGCCGTCATTGAGCGTAAGCCTGTTTCCCCTGTACGTGAGTTTCTGACAAACGGACGCGTCCGCGCTGTCCGACAGCAACACGGTAAGAGAACCGAAGTTGCTTTCGCTCGCGTTTACCGCAAATTGAAGCAAAAACTGCTTAGCCTGAACCGCGTTTATAAACGGCAGAGTAGCCTTTTCCGCGGAAGCCGACCGCATTACGTAAGCTATATCCGACGAGTTAGGCACAACGTCGAAACCGTCGTGAAGGAAATAGTCCTGCGGTCTGAACTCGCCCTTTTTGCCGTACCCTACGTCTATTACGGGTATCGCGGGGAAGCTCTTGTTCACGCCGCCCAACGAATAAGTTACGGTAACCGATTCCGCACCCGTAACGGTAAGCACTCCGTTTGTAACGGTGCCGTTATCTACGCTCACCGTGCACAGCGATTCCACGGGCTTGCCGTCTGTAAAGGTATAGCCGTACTTTTCGGGAAGAACGTATTTCGCGCCGGCTATAATGTAACGCGGCAGAACTCCGTTATCGTCCATATACGCTTCCGTCGCGGCAGCCACTTCGAGTTCGTATGATTCGCGCGCCGTGAAAACGTAGTCGGAAGCCGTGTATTCCACGACGTAAGTACCTGCATAAAGCGGAACGAATTTACCGCTTTCGCCGACCGTATAAGAAACGGACGAATCCGATTTCAAGACAGCACGGACGTTGCATATTATTCTACCCGTGCCGCCGCCGAATACGGGTTCGGCTACCGTTATTTCTTCTCCCGCCTTTCCGCTCGTAGCGTGCGCCGAAAGAGTGATAGTCAACTCGTCTATATTGTCCCGCGCCGTAACGGCAAGACAAACGCGTCCTACGTTGCCTTCCTTGTCGTAAGCGGAATACTCTATCGTATATTCGCCCGCAAAACGCGGCGTAAAAGTTCCGTCCGTTACGTTTTCGAGCGTCGCCTGCGGAGAGCCGTAATTATACCAAACGTGCGTATAAACTTCAACGGCGCCGTCAAGATTGTCTACGGCGGTAGCAGAGCCGACCGGATACGGAACGCCGACTTTCGCGTCGGGCATTTTCGCCGTATCGTCCGCGTCGACCGTAACCTCGGGAGCCGTCGTATCGAAAAATTCGTTCTTATCCGTTTCCGCGCCCGCAAGACGGGTAATCATTATATTTGCCGCCGTCGAATTGTACGAAGAACAGCCGAGCGAAAGGATAACCTGTTTCCCTTTGAAACCGCTCCATACGTCCGCGCCGAATATCTGCGCGTCGTCAAGGTCGATTACAAGAGTTCCGTTTGCATAAACTCTGTTCGTTGCCGAGTCGAACGCTATGCGAAGGGATTCGCTCCCCACGCGAACGGTATATTTCTGAGTGTTCGGGTCGTACCAGCCGCCCGGCAGAGCAAACGTAACGGGCGCGCCGTATTCGTCGCCTTTGTGCAATTTGTAATTGCCTCCCTCGTACTTGAAAGTTCCGTCCGCCATACTTTCCAGACCGCTCGAAAGCTGTCCCGTCGCACCCGCCGAAATATACGACGAGCGTTCCGCCCATACCGCGCCCGTTTCCTTTGCGGCTACCTTTTTGACCGAAACGGTAACCTTATTCGAGCTGTCGGCAACGTCCGTAAGCGTAACGTCTATCTGACCCGCGTCGGGCGTGCACATAGCTTCGGGCAGAACGAACAAATCTATCGCCGCATTGCTTTCGGTAAGAGCCGAAACTTCAATCGGCTTATTAAGCGTAAACGTATCGCCCGACAAAAGCGACAGCAGAACGCCGCTCTCGTTCACGTCCACGGCGTCGAGTCCGTTTTTGGGGTCGTAGGTTTCCACCGTGGAATAACCCGCCGTCGATTTCCCCGATACGGAATAAAGCGTATCGTAGCAGTCGAACGTTTCCGTTGCGGCAAGCAGTTTGCCGCCGTCGTCAAGCGCGCGGTATTCGAGCGAATACTTCCCCGCCTGAGCGAGCGTTACCGTTTCGCTCACGTAGCCGCGCCCTTTAGGGTCGCTGAGCATCACGCTTGCGCCGTAAGACTTGCCGCCTTTTTTAAGCGTTACGTTCTTTGGCATAACAAACGTTTCCCCTATAACGTAGCGCGAGCTTATATCCGAGCCTTCGATAACGATTTCTTCCGCCTTTGAACCTATCGGTGCATTGCACGGAAACGCAAGCGCGACGGCAACCATTATCATCAAGGCAATACAGCCCAAAATTTTTATCTTTCCCGCTTTTTCAATCGCTTTCTCTCTCATCAACCTTTTACTCCTCCCATTGATAAATTTCCTATTATTCTGTTACGGAAAATACAGAACAGTATCGCCATAGGCACAGCCATTATAAAGCACCCCGCAAGCCGCACGGGAATCGTAGCCACGCGCGAATCGGTCGAAACGCTGAGTCTGAATATGCCGTGCGCTATCGTCGGAAACGACGGCATAAACAACAGCGGCGTCTGGTAATCGTTCCAGTATTCTATAAACTTGATAAGTCCCACCGTGAATATCGTAGTGCTTACAAGCGGCAACATTATCTTAACCATTACCTCGAATTCGGACGCTCCGTCAATGTAAGCCGCTTCGGCGAAATCGTTCGGCACGCTTCGGAACGCCGCGTAAAATACGAGATAGTACATACCGAGAAAGTGAAACTTCTGTATCCAGGTGCCGAGTATCGTATCGTAAACGCCGAGCGTTCTCATAAGCTGTAATTCCGACGGCTGTTGCCCTACTACGGGTATAACCATAGTAACGACTACGAACACGTTGACGACTTTGCTGAATTTGTATTCGAATTTGCTCGTAACGTAAGCCACAACGCAGGGAATAACGGCTTGCAACAGCGCGCCGCCGCCTGCGTACAGAATCGAATACAGCAGCTGTTCGGGCATAGCCACTCCGCGCGACAGCGTTGCTCCGTTAACCGTTTTATAAACGGGTACCGTAAAGTTTATTGCCGTCAGGAAGTTTGAAAACACCCAATTTTGGGGCAACCCTATCACGTTGTTTCTGAAATCGCTCTGCGCTTTCATCGTAGTAATGAACGCCCATACTACCATAAACAGCATAATCAGAACGTACAGCACGAGCAACACGAGCGGAACGTAATAAAACGCCGACGGCTTTTCTTTTATGCGGTTATTGTTTTTAGCTTTCGTCATACGCCGATTCTCCTTATCTGTCCGTCCGCGGTCCGAACTTTTCAAGCAATTTTCTGATTGCAAGCGTAAGCGGAACTACGAATAAAGTAAGTATAACGCCGAATGCCGAAAGGTACGGATACTCCAAATACGGAGCCGCCGAAGTATCGGCAGTCTTTATCGACATAAACAGATAGTAACCTATCGTCTGCCCGTTGAGCGGCGCGCCCGTGCCGTAAAAGCTGTACAGATTCATCTGATTTGTGGCTATCGCGGCAATGCCCACCACTACGAAAGTAACGAGCGTGTTGTATATGGAAGGAACCGTAATATGTATAAATTCTTTCAAAGGCGTAATGCCGTCTACCTTTGCGGCTTCGACCATCTCCTGCGATATACCGCTCATCGCACCCGTATAAAGCAGCATCTGCGGTCCGAATCCTATAAACAGCGTGTAAAACAGCACGAACCCGAACGCCGTTTCGGAGTCCGTAAGCGGATTCGGAATGAGTTTCCCCGTAATCTTGTTTATCACAATCGGCAACGCGTGCTCCGAAAAATATCTGAACAGAATTACCATTACGACGGTAGAAACTATCTGCGGCAGAAACAGAACCACCTTAAACACGCCGGCGCACGGCATTTTCTTATATATATAGTTGGAAAAAATCAGCGAAAAAGTTATGCCTACAAGCAACGTAAACAAGTACAGAACAATCGAATTCAAGACCGTTGTTTTAAGGAAAACGGCGGAAAAGAGGTGCGAGCAGGCTTTCCCGAAATTCTCGAAGCCGACCCACGAAAAAGTATTGCTGACCGCGTCGTATTTTCTGAAAGCAAGTATAATCGAATTCAGGTGCATATACACGTAAAACACGCAAACTTGCAATACGGGCAAAGCCAACACGCATATATAAAACAGCATCCGATTGCGTCTGTGCGGCGAAAACCGCTTTTTACCGCCTACGGGCAAAGCCTTATTATTCGTCATCATTTATATAACTCCCGTACGTAAACGTTTTTACCTTATCAGTCCCCGACGCTGAAATATTGACGGTAATTCGTTTCCCAGTTATCCGCGGAAACCCACATACCCGTAAAATAATCCTTTGCGCTCGTTCCCGCAATCAGAGCGGGGCGCGGATAGCGGACGGTACTTCCGTTTACGTTCGCCGACCAGGAAAACTGACCGAACGCCGTTTCGTTGGAGATATAAATATCGTGCAAGTCGTGAAGCTCCGTAATATCCGCGTCCTTACGGTAATCCCAGACGCTCTTTGCGTAGGAGTTGAGCTTGCTCGTATCAACGTCGTAATCAATGTTGCGCGTCATACCCGTTTTAATAGTAAATGCTTCGAGCTCCGCGTCGGTATAGCAGAACTGCAAGAACATTTTAGCCGCTTGCTTTACGTTCTCGTTCTCAATGCCCTTTTTGACAAAGCCGTAAGACATAAGGCTGTCTCTCATAGTGTGCTTCGTTCCTGCGGCAACCGTGCCGTTAACCTTAGTCGGAAGCGGCATATAAGCGTATGTGCGCGGGTCGTAAGTTTTATCGTGTTCTTCGAGATAAGCCGCGGCTTCGTTATACCAATAGTTGCCTTCGACGAGCATAGCCGCCGGTTTGTATCCGGGGATAGTCGACGGTTCGTCGACTCCGAACACGAACAGCTCCTGCGCGCCGCCGTTAGTTACGCTTCCCGTAGTGGCGCGGTGCGTATAACCGTCGCCGCCGATTACGGTCTGCGCCATCTGCAACGCATAGTATCTGCCTGCCATCTGATAAACGTAATATCCGTTTTTCTCGTTTATTACAACTCTGTCCGTTACGGGCGTGTTTCCGTTAAAGCCCGTAATAACTTCGACTTCTCTGCCATTGCTGTCGAATGTATAGAAAAGCTCGGCATTCTCTTTTCCGACGTACGCGTCCGCGAATGCCTCGATAAGTTTATTGAAATACGAATCGCCGAAGCCGCCAGTCCAAAGCAGCGGCGCGCCGCCCTTGAATACTATTCTTTCCATAAGCAGAACAAATTCTTCGTGCGTGGACGGCAATCCGTCGTCGGCGTTGCCCGGCGTTCCGTCGGGACCTGCGGCGCGTTCGCCCGCAAGATTAGTCCAGCCGCCGTTTTTCGCAAAATATAATTCGTTGTCGTCGAAATACGTTACGTCGTACTGTATTCCGTTAAATCCCTGATAATGCGGCAATATGTAATATTTGCCGTCTTCGCCGAAACCGAGAACGGTTCTCGTATTTTCGTTCAATTTATCTTCTATCGATTCGCTTTCGCCGTATGCGCTAAGCGTTTCGGTAACTATGTCGCTTATATCTTCAAAGTAATTCTTCCATTGGTTTATGGGTATATCTTCCTGAAAAATCACGTGCGCTTCTTCCGCCGAAATGTCCAGAGTAGCCCCTTTTGTTTCCCGTTCTATAAAAGAAATCTGAATTCCTTTTTTGCCTTCTTCGAATTCGTGCTCGGCATACTTTTCTTCAAACCGCGCCGCCGCTTCGCGTACCCATTGCGTACCTATTCCGCCGTCGTAATTCGAAACGGTCAGCTGAGTTTTCGTATTGTCGATTTTCTCGCCGTCGCCGAATTTAGAACAGCCCCCCCCCGTGAAACAGAAAGCAATCATCAACGCGATAGCCACTGTCAAGGTTCTTACAAAACGTTTAGTTTTCACCATATTGTCCTCCTGAGATATTTATATTTATTTAACATTCGTTTTTTATAACGTCAAATTGTTTTTAACGTATTCATAGCTTTCTTTCAGACTTTCGAACGGGTCGCCGTCGCAGAAATCCTGTTCGATAGCCGCCCACTCTACTCCCGCGCTCTTGCAGGCGTCGCAAACCGAAACGTAATCCATATTGCCGTTTCCTATTTCGCTTATGCGCGTTAACTTGCTGTCGCGTTCGACGGCGCGCATATCCTTGAAATGAACGACGGGTATTCTGCCCGCATACTCTTTAATAAACCTTAGCGGCGATTCTCCCGCGAACTGCACCCAATACAAATCGGCTATAAATCCGAATTTGTCGGGGTCGGTGTTGTCGCGGATATAGTCCAACGTGCGCACGCCGTCAATCTTGATAAACTCGTGTTCGTGATTGTGGTATAAAAGTTTCATTCCCGCCGCCGCCAATTTATCCGCCGCCGCAGCAAAGTTTTTAAGCGTCCTGTCGCATTCTTCAAACGACTTCTGCCGCTCGTACCAACCTATTCCGACGTATTTCGTGCCGAAAAGGCGGTGTTCGTCTATCACCGCTTCGGTATCGTTCAATATACGGTCAAACGGAGTATGCGTAGCGCATACCGTCATTCCGTTTTCGTCGAGAATCTTTTTCAGACTTTTCGGCTCGTAGTGTTTAAGCCCCGAAATCTGAACGGCGTCGTAGCCTATCTTTCTTATGCGGCGAACCGTTTCCGCCACTTCCTTTTCGGACGCGGTAAATTCGCGCACCGTAAACATCTGCGCCGCAAGTTTCATACTCTCGCGCCTCCGCTCTTGTTTCCGTAAGTTCCTTCCAAATCGAAAACGGTGTCCTGCGTCGTTTTCAGCTTAGACGTGGCTATGCGCTTTTTAAGCTCCTTGTAATACAGGTCGGGGTCTACGGGCACGCTTACTTCCTTGCCGAGCCATTGCGATAACAGCATAGCGTCCATAAGTTCTACGCCGCGGATACCTTCGAGCCCGTTTACAAACAGCGGCTCAACCCCGAGCAACGCGTTTGCAAAGTTATCCGTTATGCCCGCGTGGGCGGGATACTCGCCGTCGAGCTTTACTTCGCTTACAGTAAATTCGGGTTGCGCAAAGCCCTGCTTGCATTCCTTGCAGAATTCGCGCTCGTCCTTTGCAAGAGAGTACAAAGTGAGCTTGTCGTTCTCGCAAACCATTTTTCCTTTCGTGCCGAGTATTTCAAAGCGGTTAGTGCCGGGAGTGTCGGCGGTAGACGTTACGAAAACGCCCGTCGCGCCGTTTTCAAATTCCATATAAGCCGAAACGTCGTCTTCCACTTCTATATCGTGCCATTTGCCGAAATGACAGCGCGCTTGCATTTTTACGGGCATCATTCCCGTAATCCATTGCAAAAGGTCTATCTGATGCGGGCATTGATTGAACAACACTCCGCCGCCTTCGCCCGCCCAGGTCGCGCGCCAGGAACCGCTGTCGTAATAACTCTGAGTGCGGTACCAGGTAGTAATTATCCAATTAACGCGCTTAATCTCGCCTACCGTGCCGTTCTGCACGAACTCGCGCATTTTCTTATACAGCGGATTCGTTCTCTGATTGAACATCATAGTAAACAGCTTGCCGCTCTTTTCCGCCGCGGCGTTCATTTCCGCCACTTGCTTTGCGTACACGCCCGCGGGCTTCTCGCAGATAACGTTAATTCCGCGCTCGAACGCCCGAATCGCAAGCGACGGGTGCGAATAGTGCGGAGTAGCTATTATAACGGCGTCAACGGTGCCGCTGTCGATAAGAGCGTCGCCGCTGTCGAAAGTCGCGTAGTCCCCGGGAAACGCCGAGCGTATAGCTTCGATTTTGGTCGGAACAAGGTCCGCCACCGCCGCCACTCTGCCGCGCGCAATCTTTCCGTTGTGGAAATAACGCATATGTTGCGTTCCCATATTGCCTAAGCCGATAATGCCGAATTTAACTTCATTTTCCATATATTTAAGTTCCCCGTTTTCCGAAATGGAATTTTCCTTTTCACTAATATGATAAATCAAAATATAAAACTTGTAAATAGCAAAATATGTTTAAGGT
>WSNJ01000032.1 GCA_013316045.1 Clostridia bacterium | reverse complement strand
TCCTATTTCATGTTTACATGTTACCTCGCCCCTCGGCTGAACTTCCGTTTTGCTTTCCTCTGCTCCTTTTCCACCGCCTCCCGGCATTTTGCGTCCTCTATGGCCCGCTCTACTTCCGCCGGGCCGAACGCCCGCTTAACCCGCTCAAAGTCGGCTACTGTCCCCCGCAGGGCCTTGTTCTCCAACTTCGCTTCCTGCAAGCGGTCAGACAATCGCTCGTTGCCCTCCCTGGCCCGTCCATAGTCCCCCTGCAAACGCTCATACTTCCCTTTCAACTCGACATAGGCCCGGTACAAAGAGCGCAGCACCTTGACGATCTGCGCCAACAGGGGTTTGGCTTTCTTCTCCCGGTAGGACTTGGCGCTTTCCAGCGGCCCAAGTTCCGGCAATATCCGCTCCGGGTCATCGGAGAACTGTGCCGCCAACTGCTCTATGTTCCTCACAGCCGGGGCCAGCTCCTTTAGCCGCTGTTCCTGCCGCTCCACCTGCTCCTGCTTCTTGGCCTTGACCGCCTCCAGCTCGGCAATCTCCTTGGCCCGCTGTTCTTTCTTGTAGTCCAGCACAGACAGGTGCTTGTCGTGGGTGCCCTTGTCCTCCCACTCTATCCCGTGGCGCTCCATCACGGCGGCAAGCTGTTCCTTTTCAGATCGTACCCACTGGCTCCACTCCGTGTCGCCCCTGGTGCCGCCCTTGAAACCCTGGGCCGCTAACGCCTGTTTCAGCGATACCCTGGTGTCCAGACCCCGCTTGCTCCCGGTGGTGAACGGTACGAAGTCGATGTGCAGATGGGGCGTGGCCTCGTCCATGTGGAGGTGAGCGGAGAACACCCGAAGCTGGGGGTTGCGCTCCTGGAAGCCTCTCATGTACTCGTCCAGCACCGCCGCCGCAAGCTGGCCGTCCTCGCCCTCGGCGCTCATGTCGTCCTTGTTGCCCACTTGCAGAATGATTTCATGGAACGGCTTTTCCTGCTTACTGGAACGTATCTTCTCATAGTAGTCCTCAATCTTGCGGTCTGCCCTGGTCTGCTTGTCGTTGTACCGCTTGAGGGCCTCGTCAAACAGCTCATGGAAAACTGCCTTGATATTTTCGTGGCAGTAGGTTATATTCAGATGGGAGCGTTCCGGGTCGGTGTTCTTGGCGTTGAACGCCCTGCTGTTGTGGTTCACCGAACCTTGCCCCACCATCGCACTAATCGTCCTTTTCAAATCAACACTCCTTTCGCCGCGCCAGCGGCGGCCTTTGTTACTTTCTGCGAAAGTAACGCAAAAGCACTTTTGACGGCCTTGCGGCCATCAAAAGCGCATTTGCGCCCTACGGGGTGGAGTGGGGACGTTGCCCCCGCCGTCTGCGGACGGCTCCCCCAGCAGGGCCGCCCTTTGAAAAGGGCACCCTGCACCCCGCCTAAACTTTGACACTCGCCGTTGGGCAGGGGGGAAAGGCACAGCCTTTCCCCCCACCCGGCCAGTGTTCTCCGTGGGCCAAAAGTCAAGGGGTTCGGGTTGTATTGCCTTGTGGCAATCTCCACCCCCAGGTATGGCCCCTTGACTTTTGGCCCCGCTCCCCGTGACGGCCGTGACGACCGTGACGATGTTTTTCACACCGCCCCCGCTCTCAAAAAAGCCGTCACAGCCGTCACGGTCGTCACGCCTGGGGCGGTTCCAAGGTGAGGGTGATACTTCTCCCGGCATGGCTCCTGCTGTTCTCATAACGGATATGATACTCCGCCGCCAGTCTCCCGGCCCGGACATTCAGCCGCATCGCCAGGGCGTTGGGCTTCATGTCGGTCTGGATAGCCGCCGCCAGCTCCGTGGCGGTGCCGCCCCAGGTGGGCCTGTCCGCCGTCACAAGGGCGGCAACGGCCTCCAATACCGGGTCGGGCGGTTCCACCCACGGCTCCGTTTCCAGCCGTTCCAGTTCCCACACAAGCCGCTCCCTGTCCTTGGTGAGATACATCCGCTGGTCTTGCTGGTCACGCCCTGCCACGTCCAAGATGGCGCTGCCGTCCGTCCGCTTCTCCTTTTGAAGAAGAAAGGCCCCGTCCGCCGCTCCCAACAGGCCGTTGGTGCCGGAAATCATATCAAACTTATCATCGGCCTGTTGCTTCCGGGTGTGGTGTACCAGCAGGAGGCAGATGCCGCAATCATCGGCAAGGCGTTTCAGCTTGCCCACCACCTCGTAATCGTTGGCATAGCTGTACTTGTCCCCGCCGACCTCCCGGACTTTCTGGAGGGTGTCAATGATAATCAGCTTGGTATCTGGGTGTTGGCGGACGAACTTCTTTAGCTGTTCCTCCAGGCCCAGGCCGAGCTGTTTGGCGTAGATTGCAAAGAGCAGGTCGTTGGTGCCGTCCATGCCGAACATCCGATACAGCCGCCCCTGCAAGCGGCGGTGGTCGTCCTCCAACGCCAGATAGAGGACGGTGCCCTTGTGGACGGGGTAGCCCCACAGGGGGAGGCCCATGCTCACATGATAGGCAAGCTGGGCCATCAGGAACGACTTGCCCACCTTGGGCGCTCCCGCAAAGAGGTATGTCCCAGGGTAGAGCAGACCGTCAATGATTGGCGGTCTGCTCTGGTAGACATTCTGGTAAAGCTCGTTCATGGAAACGGTGTAGAGGTAGGCCGGGTCGCTTGTCCGCTGAAGCTCCCGAAGAATATCCTCCATACTTTCATCCTGGGGGTTGTTTTCGGTAGCCGCTTCTGATATACTGTTCGTGGTACATATTTGTGAAATGGGCTGTTCCCCGTCTGCGCCAACAGACGGATATGGGACAGTCCTTTTCGTCTCTCTGGAATCCATCAATCTATCAATCCTCCTTCATGCCGTCCAGCGTCAAGGTGATAAGGCGGATAGTGGCGAGAAGTTCATCATCCACCCCGCCTCCCGCCTCCATGCGCCGCAGTTCCCCCAGGACGGCGGCGAGCTGGTCACGCAGGGCCTTGTAGACCCTGGGATTGCCCTGCACTACAATGTCCCGGTTCAGTAGCCGCCGGGTGATGTAGTCCTGCTTGGTCAGCCCGGACAGGCGTACATAGGTGTCCAGCAAATCGGCCTCCTCCGGGGACAGTCTGAACGCCACCTGACGATTTCTCCATCGGTTGTGGTTGTCGAGATTTTTGGCAGACATGATTTAAGCCCCCTTTCGCTCCATGTTCAGCTTGTCCGCCATCTCCGCCTGCCGGGTGGGGAACAGGTGAGCGTAGCGGTAGGTGATGTCAATGCTTTCGTGTCCCACCCGGTCAGCGATTGCCAGGGCCGTAAAGCCCATGTCAATCAGCAGGGAAATGTGGCTGTGTCTCAAATCGTGAATCCTGATCCGCTTGACCCCCGCCTCTTTCGCCCCCTGTCCATCTCCCGGTGAAGATAGGATTTCGTCACCGCAAAAATGCGGTCTGTCGGCTCCACGGCGTATAGGCTTTTGATGTAGTCCTCCATTTCCTCGCAGAGAAAAGCGGGCATTTGAATGACCCGGTTGCTCTTGGCCGTCTTGGGGTCGGTGATAACGTCCTGGCCCTTGATACGCTGGTAGGATTTCGAGATAGAAACCGTCTGCTTCTCAAAGTCGAAGTCCCCAGGGGTGAGGGCCAGCAGCTCCCCCTCCCGAATACCGCACCAGTAGAGCATTTCAAAGGCGTAGTAGGAGAGGGGCTTGTCCATCATAGCGTCAGCGAATTTCAGATACTCCGCTTTCGTCCAGAACAGCATTTCCCGGCCCTTGGCCTTGCCCATGTTGCCCACTTGGGCGGCGGGATTGGCTTTCAGGTTGTAATGCTTCACCGCATGATTGAAAACGGCGCTCAACTGATTGTGGAGCGTTTTCAGATACACGGGGGAGTAGGGCTTGCCGTTCTTGTCCCGGTAGTTCAGCATTTCGCTCTGCCACGCCATGACCTCTTTGGAGTGGATTTCGCTCATTTTCCGCTTTCCGAAATAAGGCACCAGCTTCTTGTAGAGGATATGCTCTTTCGTCCCCCAGGTGTTCTCCTTGATACGGCCTTTCATGTCTGCGGCGTAGAGCGCCACGAAGCTCTCAAAGGTCATATCCAGGTCGGCGG
Organism: Clostridia bacterium; assembly: GCA_013316045.1. GTDB lineage: Bacteria > Bacillota > Clostridia > Christensenellales > Pumilibacteraceae > RACS-047. The sequence continues at coordinate 14,109 of WSNJ01000032.1, read as the reverse complement.
TCTGCTGTTGCAGGAACGTCCGTTCCCATTCCAGCGCCTCCCGCTTGGTCTTGAAGCCCCGCTTCATCTTCTTTTCCTTTTTCCCTGTCCAGTTCTCAAAGTAAAAGGACGCATACCATGTTCCCTTGGCCTTGTCTTTGTACGCTGGCATTTTCTTCCCTCCTTACTGATTTTCCCGCAGTCCATAGAACTTTTCCTCGAAGTAGCGCCTGCTCACCCGTCCGGGGATGGTGAGGAAACCCTTCTGCTTCAGCTCCTCGTTCATCTCCCGCACCAGCTTGTAGGCGTAGGGCTTGGAGATACCCAGCGCCCCGGCCACTTCCTCGGCACGTACAAACAGCTCTTTGCTCAAATACAACACCTCCTTATTGTTAGTTCGCAAAATTGTTAATGCTGACATCCTTATTATACATTCGCATGGTTGTTAATGTCAAGAGTTTATTTCGCAATTTTGTTAATTTTCTTCTTGCATATTTCGCTTATTTGCGCTATACTATTTTCAAAGGCGGTGGAACATATGACAGTAGGAGAAAAAATCAAGAAAATCCGCATATTTCGAGGTATGACGCAAAAGGAATTGGGGCTGGCTATCGGCTTTGAGGAAAAGGGAGCGGATAACCGTATTGCCCAGTACGAAACGAATTACCGTGTGCCAAAGAGGGAGCTGCTGGACAAGATTGCCCAGGCCCTGCGGGTAGACCGTCAGAACTTCTATACGGTTCAACCCGGCTGTGCCGAGGACTTCATGCGGACGTTCTTCTGGCTGGACGAGGACAGCCCTGGCTCCATCCGCCTGTTTCAGCTTGTCCGCAACCCCGGCAAGACGGGGGCCTCCGATGATACCGCCGTCCGCTACAATGACACGGACGACTGGCCCGCTCAACCTCCTGTGGGTATCTACTTCAACTATGGCCTTGTGGATGAGTTTATGAGGGAATGGCTCTTGCGCCAGCAGGAGCTACACGCCGGGGAGATTACCAGGGAAGAATACTTTGAATGGAAAATCAACTGGCCGAGCACCTGCGATGACGGGAAAGAATCGAAATACTATGTACCCTGGAGAAAAGAAAAATAGGGCAAGCAAAACCGCCCTGCTGAATTTGTCGTTCAGCAGGGCGGTTCGCTTGCCCTTTGCAATCATTCTCTTGTGTGACCGGGTTGAAACGAATAGTATCAATCCAGTATCACAAGGCAAAGTGACAGGTCAAAAACCCTGTATTCATGCGGGTTTGCGCCGCTTTGACGGTCATTCCCATTCGATGGTAGCGGGCGGCTTGCTCGTTATATCGTATACTATGCGGTTGATATGTTTTACTTCGTTTACTATGCGCGTGGAAATTCTCTCCAACACGTCGTAAGGAATGCGCGAGAAGTCCGCAGTCATAAAGTCGGTGGTCGTAACTCCGCGAAGCGCGAGCGTGTAGTCGTAGGTTCTGCCGTCGCCCATTACGCCGACGGAGCGCATATTCGTAAGCACCGCAAAGTACTGGTTTATTTCTCTGTCGAGTTTAGCCGCGGCGATTTCTTCGCGGAAAATAGCGTCCGCGTCCTGCAAAATCGCAACTTTATCGGGCGTGATTTCCCCTATTATGCGGATTGCAAGCCCCGGACCGGGGAACGGCTGACGCCATACGAGTTTGTCGCTAAGTCCCAAAGCGATACCGAGCGCACGCACTTCGTCTTTGAACAGAAGTCTTAAAGGCTCGACAATCTCCTTGAAATCCACGCAATCGGGCAATCCGCCCACGTTATGGTGCGACTTGATAACAGCCGCGTCGCCCACGCCGCTCTCGATAACGTCGGGATAAATGGTGCCCTGAACAAGATAGTCCACTTTACCCAATTTCTTGGCTTCTTCTTCGAAAACCCTTATAAATTCTTCGCCGATTATCTTGCGCTTTTTCTCGGGTTCTGAAACGCCCGCGAGCTTCGAAAGGAAACGCTCGCCCGCGTTCACGCGCACGAAATTAACGCCGCTGTCCGCAAAAGCCGCTTCCACTTCGTCGCCTTCGTTCTTGCGCATAAGACCGTGGTCGACGAAAATGCAGGTCAGCTGACTTCCGATAGCGTTGGCGAGCAGTTTGCACGCGACCGAGCTGTCGACTCCGCCCGAGAGCGCGAGAAGCGCTTTTCCGCCGCCTATTTTTGCGCGCAACTCGCGCGTAGCCGTTTCGGCATAGCTTTCCATCGTCCAATCGCCCGAGCAACCGCAAACCTTGAAAAGGAAATTGCCGAGCATATCGAAGCCCTGCTCCGTATGATTGACTTCTGGGTGAAACTGCGTGCCGTAAAACTTTTTCTCCGCGTTTTCGATTGCGCCGTAAGGACATTTGTCGCTGTGAGCGACGGAACGGAACCCTGCGGGCAACTTCTTTATATAGTCGTTATGGCTCATCCACACGACCGATTTTTTCTTTAAGCCCTTGAATATAGGCGAACCCGTATCGAAAGCGCAATCCGTTCTGCCGAACTCCGCCGCGGCTTCCGCGCTCGCCGCGCCTATCTCGCCGCCGAGTCCGTAGACCAAAAACTGCGCGCCGTAGCAAATGCCGAGAATCGGAATCCCAAGCTCGAAAATCTCCTTATCCATTCGGGGAGAGTCGCTCAGATACACCGATTTCGGACCGCCCGTGAATATAATGCCTTTCGGGTTTGCGGCGCGGATTTTCTCTATCGGCGTTTTGTACGAAATAACTTCGCAATAAATGTTATGTTCGCGTACTCTGCGCGCAATGAGCTGATTGTACTGCCCGCCGAAATCTATTACCAATACGGTTTGATTTTTCATTTTTTACTCTCCGAACGGTATATACGCGCATATTCGCATATATACGAATAGTTTTACATTATAGAGTATATCATTTATATAATAAAAAATCAAACGAAAATCGGCTGTGTTTTTGTTGACACCGCGCGAAAGTTATGATAAAATCTATACAATATACAAATACGTTGACTCGGAACAGTACGTAACGAACTCCGCGATTCAGAGAGCCGCCGCTTGGGTGCAAGGCGGACGCGGAAACCTACGGAACTCCCCGACGAGTAGCGCCCCGAAATCTTTTTAAGAGAGTAAGCGGCGACGGAAACCGACCGTTACAGCGGGAGAATATGTTAGTATTCGTAAAAGCGTCCGAACGTTGCGTTCGAGAATTGGAGTGGTACCGCGATTTCTTTCGTCTCTGAACAGACGGGAGAATTTTTTTATATAAGGAGCAGAGATTATGGACGTAAAAAAGTACAAACCGTGTTACTTTATGCCGCCGCAGGGTTATACCGAATGGGCAACGAAAGAGCGCGTCGAAAAAGCGCCTATATGGTGTTCGGTCGATTTGCGCGACGGCAACCAGGCGCTTATAACGCCTATGAGCCTTTCGGAAAAAATCGAGTTCTTCAAGTTGCTCGTTAAAATCGGCTTTAAGGAAATAGAGATAGGATTCCCCGCGGCAAGCGAAACGGAATACGAGTTTGCGCGCGCGCTTATCGAGCAAAATCTTATCCCCGAAGACGTAACGATACAGGTTCTCACGCAATCGCGCGAACACATAATAAAAAAGACTTTCGAGGCTCTGAAAGGCGCGCACCGCGCGATAGTTCACCTGTACAACCCCACTTCTTACGCGCAACGCGAGCAGGTGTTCAGAAAGGACAAGGCGGAAATCAAAAAGATTGCCGTAGACGGCGCGAAGCTGCTCGACAGAATGGCGGCGGAAACGGAAGGCAATTTTATATTCGAGTATTCCCCCGAGAGCTTTACGGGAACCGAACCCGAATACGCGCTCGAAGTCTGCAACGCCGTTTTGGACGAATTGAAACCCGCGGCGGACAGAAAAGTCATAGTAAATCTGCCCGTAACGGTTCAGCTTTCGATGCCGCACGTTTACGCGAGCCAAATCGAATATATGTCGAAAAATATGCGCTACCGCGAGAACGTTATAATCTCGCTTCACCCGCATAACGACCGCGGCTGCGCCGTTGCCGACGCCGAGTTCGGACTGCTCGCGGGCGGCGACAGAGTTGAAGGCACGCTGTTCGGTAACGGCGAGAGAACGGGCAACGTGGACATAATTACCGTTGCAATGAATATGTATATGCACGGCGTAGACCCGAAGCTCGACTTTTCGGATATGCCCGAACTCGTTAAGCTGTACGAACGCGTTACGGCTATGCAGGTAAACCCGCGCTCACCCTACTCGGGCGCGCTCGTGTTCACGGCGTTCTCGGGCTCGCATCAGGACGCCATTGCAAAAGGGCTTAAATTCCGCGAAGATACCGCGCCGAAATATTGGACCGTTCCTTACCTGCCCATAGACCCCAAAGACATAGGAAGAAACTACGACAAAGACGTTATCCGCATAAACAGTCAGTCCGGCAAAGGCGGCATAGGCTACCTTATGGAAACGAAATTCGGCTTTGTTCTGCCGCCCAAAATGCGCGAAGAATTCGGCTATAAAGTAAAGAGCGTTTCGGACCGTAAGCACAAGGAACTCGAAGCGAACGAAGTATGGGAAGTTTTTGAAAAAGAATACGTAAACATAAACAAACCGCTCGAATTCATAAGCTATTCGGCAGGCAAAGACGGCGACAAAACGACCGCGGAAGTTCACATAAAAAAGAACGGCAACGGCGTTACGGTTTCGGGAAGCGGCAACGGCGTGCTCGACGCAGTGTCGAACGCTTTCAAATCGTGGCTTAAAATTTTCTACAAAGACCTTAACTACACCGAACACGCATTGGAGCGCGGTTCGTCCGCCCGTGCCGCCGCATACGTGGGCATTACCGACGAAAACGGAAAAACGCATTGGGCGGCGGGCGTAGACAGCGATATTATAACCGCGTCGGTCAAGGCTTTAATCGGCTCGATAAACAACGGAATTATAAAATAATCATTCCGTCTTAACAAGCCCTTTTATATCTACAATATGGTTTACGTCTTTTCCGTAATCTATCTCGGAAAAGCCGAAACCGAACCCGTTCATAAATTCGGTTTTATAACCGTCTATATCGGTTAAGCTATGCAGATTTCCGTCGTTGATTTTATCCCAAACGGCGGAAATTTTATTTTGTATATCTTCGCGCATTTCAAAATTGTCGAGTCTTATAAGACTTTTCGAGTCGAAACAGTTATACTCCGAGTATAACAGGCGGCAAATCTGTTCTATGCAACCTTCGTGAACGCCGCAGTCTTTCATAACGCGCATTAAAAGCGACATATACAGCGGAACTACGGGTATCGCCACGCCCGCTTGCGTTACGACCGCCTTGTTTACGGCTATACGCGCGTCGATTCCGCGATTGCGCATATGTTCGGCCGTTTGCTCCAAATGCTTTTTCGCCGCTCCTATCGTACCGTCGCGGTAAACGGGATAGGTCATTTTCGGTCCTATATAAGAGTACGCAACGGTGGAAAAATCATCCGACAGAAGATTTTCGGCTTTCAAAAAACCGACCCATTCGCTCCAATCTTCGCCGCCCATAACCTTAACGGTGGCAAAAATTTCTTCGTCCGTTGCAGGCGTGATTTCGACCGCTTTAAGCGTTTCGGTTTTAAGGTCGACCGTATTTTCGGTATAAGACCGCCCTATCGGCTTGATTACGGAAGAATACGTTTCGCCGCTTTTCGTCGTTCTGCGAGGCGCGGCTACCGAGTAAACGAGCAAGTCGAGCTTTCCCAAATCTTTACGAACCGTATCGGCTACCGCGCGCTTGACGTCTTCGGAAAACGCGTCGCCGTTTACAGACTTTGCGTATATTCCGCGAGAGTACGCCGTATCCGAAAAAGCCGCCGTATTATACCAACCCGCGCTCGCCGTGCGATTTTCCTGCGGCGGACGCTCCAAAAATACGCCCACCGTCGGCAATCCGCTTCCAAGCCCCAACGCAATACGGCTCGCAAGTCCGTACCCCGTTGACGCGCCTACTATAAGCGCGTTCTTAAAACCGACTTGCTTTGCGTGTAAAGCGGCATATTCGGCTTGCTTTTCTACGTTCAGTCCGCACCCCGTCGGGTGGGCGTTAAGACAGAAAAATCCGCGTGCTTTGGGTTCTATTATCATCTTTGTTTCTCCTACGCCGCAATTATATCACAAAGGCACGAGATTATCAACTTAATAAGCGAAAGTAAAAAAGAAAACCGACAAACGGCGTATACTACCATTTATCGGTTCTTTTTGCCCGAGCTGTTTATTCGGACTTGCTTGCGCGTTTAGGTTGCCAAGAAGCCTGCCGCACGGAGCGAAGCCAAAAGCTCGTTAAGCGTCGTGCCTACTTCTTCGGGCGTAGGCGTACCTCCTACGTCGGCAACTGCGGCGGCGGGAGTAATCGTTCCCGCAGGTCCCGTAGCACCCGTCGCGCCCGTAGCACCCGTTGCGCCCGTAGCACCCGTTGCGCCCGTAGCTCCGGCAGGTCCCGTAGCGCCTACTGCGCCCGCAGGTCCGGCTTCACCCGTAGGTCCTTGAATCCCCTGCACGCCTTGCGGTCCCGCGTCGCCCGTCGGACCGGTAGCGCCTGTCGCACCCGTTGCGCCCGTTGCTCCGGTAGCACCCGTCGCGCCTGCCGCGCCCGCATCACCCGCAGGTCCGGTGGCACCCGTTGCACCCGTCGCACCCGTTGCGCCTACCGCGCCGGCAACGCCTTGGATACCCTGTATACCTTGCGCGCCGGTAGGTCCCGTAGGTCCCGTCGGTCCTGTTGCGCCCGTGGCTCCGACCGCGCCCTGTACGCCATGCGGTCCTTGCGGACCCGTAGCGCCGGTAGCGCCCGTTACGCCTATACCGTCAGCTCCCGTCGCACCGACGGGTCCCTGAATACCCTGAACGCCTTGTGCGCCCGCAGGTCCCGTAGCTCCCGTCGGTCCGGCAGGTCCCTGAACGCCCTGAATACCCTGTACGCCCTGCGGTCCCGTAGCTCCCGTCGCGCCGCGCGGACCCATCGGTCCCATAGGTCCCATCGGTCCCGTAGGACCCGTAGGTCCGACTATGACGGGTCCGGTAGGTCCCGTCGGCGGACAAGGCGGTTGCGGACGGCACGAACAACAGTCGCCGCGGTTATCGTCGCAATCATTGCGGCAATCGCAACAACATCTCATCGGATTGTAAAAATTGAACATAACTTGACTCCTTTTGATATAATTGAAGAATAAGACAAAAAACGTTCCTTAAAGCAAAAAATATATCCACCCGCCTACAACATTATATTCTCCGCAACGTTTTGTGTTACCGCCGCAACAAGAACAAAAAAAGAGTAATACCGCTTGACTGTAAACGGTATTACTGCTCTTATATCACGCCGTATGCGACGCGTTTTAACTTGTTTTGCCGAGATTATTTGTGGTACGGCATACCTGCGGTGATTGTAAACGCTCTGTAAATCTGCTCGGTTGCGATAAGACGCATAAGGCGGTGCGGATAAGTTACTTTACCGAAACTTATTTTCTTGTCCGCCGCACGGAAAATTTCTTCGGACACGCCGCGCGAACCGCCTATTATAAGCGACACCGTATCGTTTCCGCTTAAATAAGCTCTGTCGAGAATTTCGGCGAACTTCTCGGAAGAAACGTTTTCGCCTTTTATATCGAACAGTATAATGTAACCGCCGAGTTTTTTCGATATTGCCGCGGACTCTTTTGCGACTGCGTTTTCGTCGTCGGGATAATCGGGAACTTCGTCCACGAAAAAATCGCAAAAACGGGAGAGCCGTTTAGCGTAATGCTCTATCCCGTCAACGATAAATTTTTCTTTGATTTTACCCGCGCAAACGAGTTTTACTTTTTTCATACCGTCAGATTATCCAGCCCCAGACAAACGAGAATATGGTCGACAGCACCGAAACGACTATCGCGCCGATAAAGAACGCGTTGTCTTTGAGCGTGGGACGGAAAAGCTCTTCCTGCCGTTTTGCGCCGTAGACTTCCTTTTCCATATCGAGCTCGCGCACCATTTCGGGGTTTTCTTCGCCCACGAGCACGACTTTGCCGTTCGTAACGTCGAAGCCCGACGACGTTATAACGTCTTTCTTTTTCTTTAATCTGTTCTGCGAATTAAGGTAGAAGAACAGCACCAAAAGCCCCGCGAAAACCGCGCAAACTACTATATAAAGCCCGACTACGACCATAGGGCGCGTAAGCAGATTATCGTCGATAAATTTGTAGTAGCCGCCGCCCCACCATTTATAATTTTCGGCGTATTCGATATATACGCTAGTCGAGTTGTTCAGAAAGTGAATAATCATTGCGGGGAAAATCGACTTTGTTTTGAGAACGAGCGCCGCCATAAGCGCGCCGAACAGCGCGGTATAGAACACCTGCGTTATGTTCTGATGGAAAAGTCCGAACGTTATGCCCATTATTACGATGGTCGTTTTCTGCGGAAAACTCTTGCGCATAGTCGTAAGCAGTCCGCCGCGAACGGAAAATTCTTCGCACACGGCAGGCATAATTCCCGTGAGCAATACCGATACCAAAAACAGCCCGAAGTTGAACGTTTCGGGGAACTCCGTCGGCGAAGTCGTATGCGTGTAACCCATCATAGAAATTACGGCTTGCCACACGGCGGACACGCCCGTCGTTACAAACATCGCAAGTATTCCGATAGGCACGGCAAGCAAATAGTTGTACCATTTGGTTTTGCGGTAATTTGAAAATCCGAGAATCTCTTTCGGCTGCATTTTGAACGCGAACAGATAGAACAAAATCGGCATAATAAGCAATACGCCTATTTGCAATATAGACGAAAAAGTCGCGTCGAGCGCCAAATCCGACGGAATAAAGTCCGCTATCAGATTTACGAGTATGCGCACCAAAAGCACGCCGCAAGCTATCGAGAATATCATAATTCCCATAAGACGGTAACGCTTTCCGCCGTCGAGCGGCAACGCTTCCCCGCCGCGGTAAATTTCGACAGAATTGTCTTTTACTTCCATAAGTCCTCCGTTTTAACAGTAGTGTTTTGTTTTATTAAGCCGTTCCCCCAAGCCGCCAAGGCGGTGCGGGTGCGCAGATAACCTCCTCAGCCGAGCGCGTAGCGCGAACGCCAACAGCCGCAGGCTGTTATCAGTGCAGTCGGTCGCTAACGCTTTGCGACCGCACAGCTTCTCCTTTAAGGAGAAGCCTTGTATTAAGTTAAGGCGGCGGAGACGGGTGTAGAGACGGGCAACAGTCGGTGCGGCGGCAAGGGCGCGTAGCGCGAACGCCACGAGCAACGCGAGTCTATATGCGCCCGTATACGCCGCCTAAGAGAGAAAGCCGGACACAAGCGCAATAACCCACATCAACGCACACACCCCGCACGCTATCGCATAGACCAACTTGTCCTTGCCGTCGAGCGCGTTTACGGCTTTTTCGTGCTTTTCGATTGTACGGTTGCCGTCCGCGTCGGTTATGGGTTTCGACGCAAGCGGCTGATTTTCGAGAGTGAGCGTTCCTTGTTTCTCCCCCGATTTTTTTGCATTGAACTTACGCATAAAGTACAGGCATAAGAGTATCAAAAAGCCGAACACGGCAAAGCAAGCCAACGTAACGACTACCGCGATTCCCGCCCGCGCGGAAAGAAAATTCAGGAATTTCTCCAAGATTGTGCCGAGCGCGGTGTAGTCGATGATTATTGCGAACATATTGCTGAAAGAGTGAATCAGCATTGCGGGCAGAACCGACCCCGCCGCGAGAGCCGCCAAGGCGCACACGATACCGAGCAGGAATTGATAAACTGTCTGCGCGGGATTCATATGCATAAGCATAAACGCAAACGCGCTGAGAAGCACGCTAGCAACTACGCCGTATTTCTCTCTGAGTCCGCTCAGAAGCGCGCCGCGGAAGATAAGTTCTTCGCACACGGGCGCGGCAACGCACAATACGAAACTGCCGAGAATAAATTCAAACGGCGTACTCATAATAACTTCCGCCGCGGGAGTAAAGCCCGCTTTCGACAGCCCCGTCATAAACCAGAACGTTACAAGGTAAAACGCACAAATGCAAAGCGCGGCTATAAACGGCGTAAACGCAAGCGACGGGTAATTTATTTTATTCTTTACGCTAAGAGTTAATTCGCGCTTAGGCTGTAAAATACATATATAAAATACGAGAAAGAAGCCGACCTGTATAAGCGCCATCATTATAAAATTGAAGATTGCGGACGAGCCTATATCCGAGCCGACCGCACCGCCCACCGTAATCACGATTGCCGCCGCAAATTGAATTATCAGGTTCGCAAGTACGGCGAACAAAAACGTAAGTACTCCGTTTACCGATTTTATTCTTTCCATTTTAAGAAATATAAGTCCTCCGAATAAGAAAATTTATAGGGGAAGCCTTGTATTAAGTCGAGGCGTCGATTACAAACAACCCGCTCAACCTGCTCGCCGGCGCAACTTCAATCATTACGTCTTTGCCTTCCTTTATTCCGTTTTCGGACAGCGCGTCCCTTACGGTGGAAAAAGCGAGTTCCGGATAGTTGTTTTCGCGCGACAGGTGCGCGAGCATTATCTGCTTAACGCCGCCTTCGGCGAGCTTTACGGCGGCGGCGGCGCAAGCGGAGTTCGATAAGTGTCCGCCGGCGGAAAGTATACGCTTTTTCAGAATATACGGGTACTTAGGGTTGTTCTTTACAAGTTCTTCGTCGTGATTGGCTTCGATAATAACCATATCGCTGTCGGAAACTTTATTTATCATATTTTCGGTAACGTAACCGAGGTCGGTCATAACGCTGACCTTTTTCCCGCCGCAAAGAACCGAAAATCCGACGCAAGGAACGTCGTGGCTCACGCGAAACGGCGAAATAAGCAAGTCCCCTACGCAAAAGTCGTTATCGCCGAATTCTTTAAGGCAGTCGGCGCGGAAATCGCGCTTGTCCACGATATCCCGCGAAAGATAGTGAGCATAGACGGGAACGCCGTACTTTGCCGTCAGCGACGGCACTCCGCTTATATGGTCGGAATGAGTGTGCGTTATTATTACGCTTGCTTTGTCGCAAGAACACGAAAATACGCGCAAGCTCTTTTCGACGCGCGAGAGCGGTATTCCTACGTCTATTAAAACGGTTGCGGTATCGCTCGAAACGAATATGCAGTTTCCGCTGCTTCCGCTCGAAAGCGAACAAACTTTAAGCCCCATATATACGATTATACAAGATTTGCGCAAATTGTGCAAACGTTTTACAAACCTTATATTTTTATGTTAGAATAGTGATAGTAAATTTTCAAGAATAAAGGCAGAAAAATGAAAGAAATCAACGCAAAAGAAATTACGGAAAGGCTCGGCGCACTTATAAAGAACGCGCTTATAGACGTAGAACCCGCTACGCAAAAGCTGATTTCCGACGCCGCGAAGAAAGAAAGCTCTTATATGTGCAAATGGGCGCTCGAACAGATAAGCGAAAACAACTCGGTTGCTTCCGCTACGCGCTCGTATGCGTGCCAGGACTGCGGACAAGCCGTTATATTTGCGGAAGTCGGGCAAGACCTGCATATTAAAGGCAATCTTACGCAAGCGATTAACGACGGCGTTGCGCTCGGATACGCGGACGCGCGCAAATCCGTCGCCGACCCGTTGACGCGGCTGAACACGAAAACGAATACCCCCGCGGTTATTCACTACGACGTTACGGACGGCGACAAACTGACGGTAACTTATCTCGCAAAAGGCGCGGGGTCGGAAAATATGAGCAAGCTGTTTATGCTTACTCCGTCGAAAGGCGAAAACGGAATTATAGATTGCGTAGTGCAAACGGTAACCGACGCGGGCGCGAACCCCTGCCCGCCGATTATTATCGGCGTAGGAATCGGCGGAACTATGGAAAAGTGCGCGATACTGTCCAAAAAAGCTCTTACGCGCGAAACGGGAAAAGCAAGCGGTAATCCGCTTTGCGCCGAACTCGAAAAAAAGATTTACGAAAGAGTGAACGCTACGGGAATCGGAGCGCAAGGCTTCGGCGGCGATATTACCGCGCTTGCCGTAGCCGTGGAAAGCGCGCCTACGCATATAGGAATGCTGCCTGTGGCGGTCAACATTCAGTGCCACAGCGTCCGCCATTTTTCGACGGTATTCATCGCGAAATAGTGCGTCAAACTTCGTTCCGCCCTTGGTCATTTATTCGGGATAAACTCCCTACGGTCGGAACTCGTTTTTCTTCTCTTTCGCGCGACTACCGTCGAAAAAAACTTTACGGGTATTAAACGGCGCACAAGTTCGTCGACAGTCGGTCAAATTACATAAAGGAAAAAACTATGAAAAATAATGTAAAGAAAATAAATCTTCCGCTTTCGGAAGAAGAAATAAAGAGTTTGCGCGCGGGCGACGTTGTGGAGCTTTCGGGCGAAGTTTATACGGCTCGGGACGCGGCGCATAAGAGATTCTGCGACGCTTTGGCTCGCGGCGAAAAACTGCCGATAGAAGTAAAAAACGCGGCGATTTACTATTGCGGACCCACTCCCGCCGTAAACAGCGAAGTAATCGGGAGTTGCGGTCCCACAACGAGCGCGCGAATGGACGACTACACTCCCGCTATGCTGAAAGCGGGCTTGAAAATTATGATAGGAAAAGGCAAGCGTTCCGAAACGGTGAACGCCGCCGTTAAAGAATACGGCGCCGTTTATCTTGTGGCAATCGGCGGCGCGGGAGCGCTTATTAAAAATAAGGTCGTATCAAACGTGCCCGTAGCCTATGAAGATTTGGGTTGCGAAGCCGTGCATAAACTCACGTTCAAAGACTTGCAACTGCTCGTTGCGTGCGACAGTAACGGAATAAACGTGTTGAAGTAGCAAAAAACCGTCTAAAAAAGGCGGTTTTATTTTTGCGGTTTTATTTGTAAAAACTTTCGCTATCTTGCGACGATTGCCGCCATATTGTAAAGTTCGTAATCGAACTGTTTTTTCATAGCGCAACCTTCGACTATATCCATATCGAAGATTTTGTTTTTGTGTATGCCGACAATTCGGTTGCCCACGCCCTTTTCGAGCAATTTTACGGCGTAAACGCCCATACTCGTTCCGAGATAACGGTCTTTCATACTCGGAGAGCCGCCGCGCTGTAAATGTCCGAGAACGGACGAACGAATAGAAAAGCCCGTGCGCGACTCTATTTCTTTCGCAAGGTCGTTAGCATTGCCCGCGCCTTCGGCAAGCACTACTATGCCCGACAGCTTTCCGCGCTCTTTCGACTCGGTAAGTCTTTCGCAAATCGTTTCTATACTAAGTTTGTGTTCGGGAACGACGATTACTTCCGCGCCGCCGCACAAGCCTGCGTAAAGCGCGATGTCGCCGCACTTTCTGCCCATTACTTCAACAATCGAAACGCGCTCGTGGCTCGTCATTGTGTCGCGTATTTTGTTTATCGCGTCCAAAACCGTGTTGCAAGCCGTATCGAAACCGAGCGTAAAGTCGGTGTACGCCAAATCGTTGTCTATCGTGCCGGGGATACCGACTGCGGGAAATCCGCGCTCCGACAACGCTTTCGCGCCCATAAACGAACCGTCGCCGCCTATTACGATAAGTCCTTCTATGCCCGCTTTGCGCAAATTTTCGACGCCTTTTTCCTGCCCTTCGGGCGTTTTGAATTCAAGACATCTCGCCGTTCTGAGTATCGTCCCGCCGCGCTGAATTATGTCCGACACGCTGCGCATACTCATAGGTATCATTTTGTTTTCGAGCAAGCCCGCGTAGCCGCGCTCTATACCGACTACTTCCATTCCCGCGAATATTCCGTATCTTACGACCGCTCTTATCGCCGCATTCATTCCCGGCGCGTCGCCGCCGCTCGTCAATACTCCGATTTTCTTCATAAAATCCTTCTATGCTCCCGTTACTTAAATGTCTTATACATTATATCACTATTTATTGAAAATATCTACTGTTTGAAACAGATAAATTCAAGAGAATTATTTAATGCGGAGAGCGCCGTCCCCGTTTTGTTTGTCATTTCGAGCGCAATGCCGTAAAGCACGCAGTCGAGAAATCTTTTTCGGGTAAAGATTTCTCCGCTTCGTTCGCTATCGCTTACTTCGGTCGAAATGACAGGTAAGAGTAATTCGCTATCGCTTACTTCGGTCGAAATGACGGTAAGAGTAATTCGCTATCGCTTACTTCGGTCGAAATGACGGTAAGAGTGATTCGCTATCGCTT
>WSNJ01000126.1 GCA_013316045.1 Clostridia bacterium | reverse complement strand
ACTACAAGTCCTTTAAGTATATAACTCGACCGCTTTGTGTCGCCCGATATAAGGTAAGCCGCCATAGTGCCGCCCGTTATGCCGACGATAAACATTGCGATTATTTCCCTGAGCGGCATCGTTCCCTGCCCCGTTCGGCTGAACAACAGCGTATAAATAATCAGGAATATCGAAAACAGATTTCCAACAAATGCGTCGCGGCGTTTAGATATGGGCGCGACTATAAACGCCACGAGATATATAGGCATAATAAGAACGTCTACAAGCGAAATAAACACGCAAATAAAGTAAGTTAGAATTATTGCGGAATTTACGGCGTACAGCGCTTTCGTATTGGCTACGAGTTCGCGGCGCGAGTAAATCGTGTACACGAACAGCGCGGACAGAATAAATACGATACCTGCGCAATACATCGTATACGAAAGCGCGGGATTCGTAAATTTCAGCTTGTCCACGAACACGAATTTCAGTATCGTAGCGCACGACGTTACAATCATTGCGCCGATAAAAAACAAAACGGCGTTTATTACGTGATACTTATGAAGCGGAACTCTGCCTATCGGCTGACTCTTTTGCATTTCCATAAAATATAAAACCCCTTAATACAGCTTTGCTCCGCCGCCTTTCTGCCTGTTCGGCGCAGGCGCAGGCGTTGCTTTTTCGTATGCCGCGACTATTTTCTGAACGAGTTCGTGGCGCACAATGTCTTTTTCGGTCAATCGGCATATTCCGATGCCGTCTATATTTTTCAAAATTCTTACCGCTTCTTTTAGTCCGCTCTTTTTACCTTCGGGCAAATCTATCTGCGTTTCGTCGCCGTTTACTATCATACGGCTGTTCTCGCCCATACGCGTTAAAAACATTTTCATCTGTTCGCTTGTGGTGTTCTGCGCTTCGTCCAGAATTATAAATGCGTTTGAAAGCGTTCTTCCGCGCATATACGCGAGCGGCGCAATCTCTATTATACCGCGCTCGATTAGCTTCGAATAGCTGTCTACGCCGAACATTTCGCGCAATGCGTCGTACAGCGGGCGCAGATACGGGTCGACTTTATCCTGCAAATCCCCCGGAAGAAAACCGAGTTTTTCTCCCGCTTCTATCGCGGGTCTGGTAAGAATTATTCTGTCCACTTCGCCGCGTTTATACGCCGCGACAGCCATTGCGGTGGCTAAGTACGTTTTGCCCGTTCCCGCAGGTCCTACGCCGAACACTATCGTATTGTTCTGAATAAGTTTAACGTAATCGCGCTGACCGAGCGTCTTGCACTTGATTTGCTTGCCGCGAGCCGTTACGGCAATCGTATCTTTCGAGAGATTCATAATCTCTTCGGGCATATCGAGCCGTATCATATCAAGGCTCTGCCGCACGGTAAGACGGTTTACTTCAAACCCCGAACGCAACAGCTCGATTAGTTTTTTGACGAGAAGCTCCGCCGTTTTCACGTCGTATTCCGCACCGCGCAAGCAAATACTGCCGTTAAGCGCGGAAATTTTTACGGGCAGAAGTTCTTCTATCAGCCTTACGTTTTCATCGTAAGTTCCGAAGAGTTTCGGCATTACGTCGTCGTTGATTTCTATGTTAGCTGTACAATCCATAATTCTTCCGATAAAGTGAATTTATTCTCCTTTTCGACTTGTCGCTATAAGCAATTCGGCTTCCATATAAACGTTTATTCTGTACATATCTTCGGATATTCGGGTCAAAGTATACGACGTTTCTATCTCCGCACCGCCCGCCTTGACAATCATTTCGTCGAGAATGAGCGATTTGAAATATTCGGCGCGCTCGGTCAAATCGTAAACCCTTTCTTCTTCCGTTACTTCATAGAACACGGTGCGCCTGAGTTTGAGCGGAATAAACAGGTCCTCGAACACGTTGAGAGTTTCGGTTTCGGTTTCGAACTTTTCAAACCCGTGCTTTTCCTTGCCCTTGATGTTAAGACCGAAAAGCGTGTAACGCGAACTCTTATAAGTTTTGCCCGTTCGGACGGAAACATTCTCTTTGACCGAAAACGTTTCCGTTTTCGCAAACGCAACCTTGCCGTATACTTCGCCTTTGGCTTCCGCGCGGGTATGGTTGCCTTCCGCGTCGACCGAATACGCTCCTATAAGCGTTTCGCCCTTTCTCACGCGCGACCCCACCGATACGAGAGCCGTGCCCGCCGACGTTATTATGCGCGTAATCTCCGCGTCGTACTCCGAGCAAACGTCCGAAAATTCCTGCGCGGCAGGCGGGAGAAAATCGGTAGTTTCGACTACGGTAACCTTGACCGTTCCGCCCGAAATTTCCACGCTGCTTTCCAAAACGCCGTCTATCGAGTTAACAGCGTTGCGGACTCCGTCGCGGTCGATTTTATCGCGCGGTTTTCCGCGGAAAACGCCTGCTTCTTTCAGCGT
>WSNJ01000031.1 GCA_013316045.1 Clostridia bacterium | reverse complement strand
TGTTCTACTGCATACGACATTATTATTAAAATTGAAAATTAAATTTCAATTTATCTTTCTAAAAGGTTTGTAGTAAAAAGCTCTCGAACATATCGTTCGAGAGCTTTTGTCCTTGCTTGAAAGTATAACTCTTAATAATTTAGTTTTTTAATTCCCTATGGGAAGTGCGCTTTTGCGGATAAGCCTTTTTTCTTTACAGAGTTTTTGCAATTTCTTTGCGCAATCTGAAAATTATTTTCTTTTCGAGCCGTGAAATATACGATTGTGAAATTCCGAGAATATCCGCGACTTCTTTTTGCGTTTTTTCCTGCAAGCCCATAAGCCCAAAGCGCATTTGCATAATTTCCTTTTCGCGCTTGTTCAATTTGGAAATAGCGTTCCACAACAGTTGGCGCTCCACCGAATTTTCGATATTTTTGCTTACAAGGTCGGGTTCCGTTCCCAAAATATCACTCATAAGAAGTTCGTTGCCTTCCCAATCCACGTTTAACGGCTCGTCGAGCGAAACTTCCGAGCGAATTCGCACCATACGGCGCAGGTACATTAAAATTTCGTTCTCGATACAACGCGACGCATAAGTTGCCAACTTTATGTTTTTGAACGTGTCGAAAGAGTTAACGGCTTTAATAAGTCCTATCGTACCGACCGAAATAAGGTCTTCCGTATCTATGCCCGTATTGTCGAATTTGCGGGCAATGTAAACGACCAATCGCAAATTACGCTCGATTAAAACGGGTTTTGCGGTTTCGTCGCCGCTACCCAGACGCGCCAGAACTTCGGCTTCTTCTTCCTGCGAGAGCGGCGTAGGCAACGCTTCGTTTCCCGTAATATAGTACAGAACATTATCCGACTTATCCGGTAATATTTTTTTCAGGAGTTTTTTAACGATTTCGAGTAGCCGCATAATTGAAATTCAATCCTCCGAGTTAAAATGATTTATGTCAAACGATTGCGGGGTGCAATATTATGTCGTAATCGGTCGAATCGCCGAATTTCGAAAATGAAATGCCTATCATTACATCTTTAATTCTATGCTCGGTTTGTCCGAAATATAATCTTAATTCTTGCGGTTTAAGCACAAGAATTTTATTGCTTTTTCCGCCGACCGTAGAATATTCTATGTAGTGCGCGCCGTTTGAAATTTCTTCGCCGCGCTTATTCAGAATGGCAGACAGCTTGTCTGAATCCAGAAGTTGCAAAGCGGCATTAAGATTAAGAACGACCACGGGAAGCCCCGTTTTTTCGTCGTACAACCTGTTGCCCGTATCCAAAAAACCTTTACTTCTGAAAGTTTTGGAAAAGACGGTTATCTCCGTATCGGTAACAAACGAACGCGAGTCGCGCATCCGCTTTACGCGCATTACAACGCGCTTACAGACGAAATACGTCCCTATTGCTCCTAAGATTACCACGCCTATCGGAAAATCGGACAGCGGCAACGTGAGCGCCTTATTCGCGTCGGCATAGACCATAAGTCCGACAGCAAACAAAACTCCGCCGAAAAAAAACGTAATAAGGACAAATGCTCCCGCGCCTTTAAGAACATTGCATTTTTTCCAAAACAAAATGAGCGACAAAACGGCTCCGAGCGCGATTTTAATAAGCGCAAGCAAAACGGCGTGAACGTTTATCAACGGATACAGCACGGCAACCGCAGTCCCGACAGCCGACGCTATAACGCACCTGATTTTAGAAACGGTAACGGATAAAAACCGATACGATAACAGCGCGGCAAGCATCGTTACGGAAAAATTATCTATGATAACGCATTCCACGTATACCGTCATACGTATGAGTTTACAACGTTTTTATTGATTAAAAATAACACACATTGTCGAGTTTTAATTTATCGTGTCAATTATTTATAACCATAAGGTAGGAATTGTTACCGTTTACAGATTATTACGAAAAAGCCCCCGGATTTTATTCCGAGAGCTTTTTGTTTTTTATTCGTTAATTACTTTTTACCCGTGAGTCTTGCGCGTAATTTATCGAGCACGAGCGAGTTTGCAAGACGGCGAACCTTATCGGTCTGAGCGTCTATCGCAACGGTCGTGAACTCTTGCGGCAGAATGTCTTTTACTATTTCGTCAACCTTGTCGCTCGGAACTCCGCCGTCGCCGAGTTGCTGAACGAGCTGTTCCATTATCAGCTTATTCGCAACCTGATGAGCGAGCTTATCGGCTATGTCCATTTCGTCCGACTTAGTTGCGCTGTCGGCAATGCTGAGAGCTATGCCGCTGTCTACCGTGGTAGTTACGGGAGCGAAGATTTCCGATTCGGCGTCGATTTTGCTGAGCAAATCTTCTCCGCTCAGTTCAATCGTCTGTTCGGGTATCTCCATCTCCTGAGTTTCTTCACGCCTTTCCCTTTCGGGTGCGCTTTCTACCGCAGAAGCGGTCTTTTTACGCGTCTGCCCCGCAGAAGACGATTTCTTTTTCTGAGCGGACGGCGCGGACTTTTTGGTCGTGGAAGTCTTACCTGCGGAAGCTTTTTTTGCACCGCTCTTTTGCACAGGCTTTTTTGCGCCGACAGACTTTTTCTGAGCGGGCTTCTTCTCTTGCGAAGTCTTTTTTACGGGCTCGGCAGATTTTTCCTTTTTCTCTTCGCGTTCTTTCTCATCTTCGACGCTTACGAAATCCGCAATCTGATTAAGCTCGGCTTTCAAATCGTGAATAGACTTGGATAAGTTTTTATCTGCTTCGTCGGATTTCTGTTCTTTCTCGGCTATTGCGCTTATTTCGTCTTTAATTCTTGAAATTTCGTCAAGAATAAGTCTGTTCTCTTCGCTGTCTTTCTCGCGGCTTATTTCGTCTTTGAGTTTGGCGAGTTCTTCGATTATTTCGGAATTGTCGATTACTACGGGGTCGCCCGAATTCTGGCTAATCTCTTCTTTAAGAGCGGCGATTTCGTTCATAATCTGCGAATTTCCGCTTTCGAGAGAAGGCACTGCGGAAAGCGAAGCGGCGATTTCGTTTTTAAGCGTTTCCATTTCCGAAGAAAGTTTCGTTGCCGCAACTTGGTTGATATATTGATTCTGTCTTTCGAGCAAGTGCGCCATTTCCGACATAAAGTTAAGCGTAGTCGCGTCGGCTTCGCGCTGATTTTCGAGTTCGTTTTTCAGATTGGACAGCTCGGCAAGTACGGCGTCGTTCGTCGCATCAGTCGTTTCCATATCTTTAAGCGATTCTATATCTTTTTTCAGCGCAATGAGTTGGTCGCGCAACTCGCCCGTTTTATCGTCGGCAATGCTTTCTTTGATTTGAGCTATTTCGTCGATAACCGCAGTAAGCGTTTCGGGCGCTTTAAGCGAATTTACTTCGTCGTGCAACGCCGCGATTTCGTCGAGAATGATATTGTTGTAGCTTTCAAACGTTCCTTCCCCGCCCGTACCGTCGTTTATATTCGCCATACTGATAGCAAAAAGTTGGTCTCTGAGCGACTGTACCTGTTCGAGAAGTTCTTCGTTCGTCTTATCTTCCGTTTCGGGAGCTTTGCTCTCTTGCGACTTAGCGTCGTTGATTTCGTCCTTAAACGCCTGGAATTCGTCTCTGAGAGCAAGTATTTCGTTGATAACCGACAAGTCGGGTTCTTCGTTAAGCGCCTTAATATCGCTTCTTACGCCTTCAAACTCGTTTCTGAGCGAGCTTACTTCGTTCAGAAGAACGTCGTTATCGCTACTGTCGGCGGTCT
Source organism: Clostridia bacterium (assembly GCA_013316045.1). Classification (GTDB taxonomy): domain Bacteria; phylum Bacillota; class Clostridia; order Christensenellales; family Pumilibacteraceae; genus RACS-047. Next base: position 14,949 of record WSNJ01000031.1, on the reverse strand, counting down.
GATTGCTGATTTCTTTAAGCGCGTCAAGTTCGTCTCTGAGAGCCGAAAGTTCGCTCAGAATAGCTTCCGAATTATCCTGCGCGGGAGCGACGGTTTCAGGCGCATCCGACAACCGTTCTTTTATCTGAGACATTTCGTCGAACAGCGCGTTTATCGTCTGAGCGTCGTTTTCCTTTGTTTCGGCAAGATTGAGAACCTGTTCTCTGATAGCCGTAATCTCGTCGAAAAGAATGTTTGCGCTGTCGGTAATTCCGTCGCTTGACTCCGCCGTTTCGGTCGGCACAGACATCTCCTCGATTTGCGCTTTGAGCGCGGCTATCTCGTCGAGTACCAAGTTGATACCGTCGTTCTGCGCGTCGTCGCCTGCCGCTACGGGTTCAGCCGAATACGTTGCAAGTTCTTCTCTTAGCGAACTTATTTCGTTAAACAGAATATTGAAGTTCTCACCGCTTTCGTCGGGCGCGCTTGCGCCGTTTTCAACGTAAGTATGCTCGCCGTGCGAAATAGCGGAAATTTCTTCTTTGAGAAGCGCGATTTCTTCGAGCACTTCATCGTTCCCGTGTGCCGAAAGCTCTTTCGCTTCGCTCAGCTGAGCAAGTTGTTCGCGCATAGCGACGATTTCGTCGTATAATGCCGCAACAGCATTGCCGTCGGTTTCGGAAACGGATTGCGCCGGCTCCGCCGCAACAGTCGCTTTTTCTTCTTCCTTTTCGGCAAGCAACTGCATAAGCATATCTTTTATAGATTGAACCTCTACGTCCAAAGCCGAATTTTGCTCGGCTTTTACCTGTTCCAAATCGTTTTTAACTTCCGTAATAGCGTCTTTGAGATTTATTATCTCGTCGAGCACTATATTGAGTTCGTCGGAATTTTCGGTATGAACCGCGTCGTCGGTTTCTACGACCGAAGTACGGCGCGAAACAACGTTCGTCAATTCGTCTACCGATTCGCGGATACTTTTGAGTTCTTCCGCCTGTGCCGAAGCCGCCTCGTCGCTTTGCGTTTGCAACTCGGTTCTGAAATTCAGCACTTCGTCGTAAAGCGCGTTAACGCTGTCTTCTATGCTGTATTTTTCTCCGTCTTCCGCCTTATCTTCGACGGGCGCGCCGTATGCGGAAAATTCGTCCTTAAACGCCTGAATTTCGTCGCGCAACGAAACAATTTCGCCGAGAATCATATTGACTTCTTCGTTCGTCGGCAACGCTCCGCCCTGCGGCTCTGCGTCCTTAGACGTTACAACTTCGTCGTGATAAACGTTCAACTCGCTGCGAATATCCGTAATCTGCTTCAAATCGTCCTGAATTTTAGCAAGTTCGGAACGCAACGTATCGAGTTCTTTAATAACGTCGTCCTGGTCGAGTATTCTTGCGGCTTTAATATCTTCGCGCAACGAAACTATCTCGGCGGCGGTATCGAATTCGTCGTCGGTTGCCAAAGATTCTTTTATCGTAGCCAAATCTTCGAGTATAATCGAGATTTCTTCGCTTGTAAGGTTTTCCGACAGCGTATCTTCGCGGTTTTCTTCGACTTCAATCTGATTGCGGATAAACGACAAATCGTCCATAATCTTGACGATGTCGTCTTCCATAGTAGTCCCCGCAAGCAATTTTTCCTTGACTTCGGAAATTTCCGCAAGTATAGTCTGAATGTTATCAACGTCGGTATCTGCGGCTCCGTACAAAACTTCGTTGAGTTTTGCGGTTATATCGCTGAGAGTAAGAACGGTAGCTTCGTCCAAAGTTACGGGTTCTTTCGCGTTGGCGCTTGCCGACTGCGACGCTGATTTCAGATTTTCTATTTCGTTCAATACAAGATTGGTCTGCGAAACAAGATTATCGTTTTGAACTTTCGTAAGTTCTTCCGTCGATGCAAGCCGTTCTCTTATATCCGCAATTTCTTTGAGAAGAGTGGATTTCTCTTCTTCCGACGCCGCCAGAGCTTCCGCGTCGGGCGCAAGCTCTTTTATATATACGTGTTCTTTAATATCCGCAATATCGCCGGACATTTTGTCGTAACCGCTCAGAATATCGTTAATGCTTGCGGAAATTCCGTCGAGCTTCCCGACGGTTGCCGAATTTTTCTCGTCAACAGCCGCTGCGATTTCGTCGAGTTTAGCCGAAGAGTTTGCTTCGAGGTCGCTAACGGAAGCGGAAAGTTGCGAAAGCGAATCCACGGAAACGGCGGCAAGGTCTTCGTACAGCTTATCGAGCTGAGCGACTATATCTTCGTACAACTTGTTAGTCGCTTCGTTTACGTCGGCAGGAATAGGAATCGAAAGCACGTCGGCGCGCAAATCGGTAATCTGCGTAATGAAAGCGTCCTGTTCTTCGAGCTTGGATTTGATATAATTCAAATCGTCGAGCATCTGCGTATCCTGCTCGGTCGGCTCGCTTGCAACTTCTTCTGCGGGAACTTCGGTAGCCGCAAGCTCGTTCAATCTGTCAATTATTTCGTTATAATCGTTTTTAAGGTCGGCTATTCTGCCTATAATTTCGTCGCTTACGTCAGCCGCGGAAAGTTGATTTTTTATAGTCTTTAAGTCGTTCAATATCGGCGTCATATCGACGGCGGGCGCGGAAACGCCCTGACTGTCGCTACTTACCGCACTCTGAACGTTAAGTCCCAAAAGCGTGTTTTTCAGTTCTTCCATTTTGTCGAAAAGCGCTTCGTTTTCTTCGACAAGTTTGGAAGATTTATACATTCTCGGCGGCTTTGCAAGACGGTATTGAGTAATATCCTTTGCCGTCAACGACAAAACCGGTTGAACTTTCTTTCTTATTAAATCGGCAACGGCGGACGCTTCGCTTGCGCTTGCCGTTTTAAGCTGTTCGTAGTAAGACGCAATTTCCTTGCGCAGACTTTGCAATTTATCCGAATTGCCCTGAATTGCGCTCGCGGCGTCTATAAGTTCGTTTATAATATCAGCCGAATCTTCTATGCGCGTTTTTTCAAATCTGACGCACAAATCGGAATATTTACCAACGGAATCGGCAACCGAACCGCTGATTGAAACGGACTTCGTCTGCTCCGCAAGTTGATTCAAAGCGTCGAGCGCGCGTCTGTCAGCCTTTACCGACAAAAGTCCGTCGGCAATATCGACCAACGCGTGATAAATATCGTTTGCTTCGGGTTCGGAAGATTGCGAAAGTTTTTTAGCAAACTTATCGAGCATAACGAGCTTATCCCCGAGCGAATAGCTCGACGACTCGATATCGAAACGGAACTTATTGAATTCGTTGTAAAGCTCCAAAACTATCGCGTTGTGGCGAGTAGTATTCTGAGCGGGACTGCCGATTAAACTTTTAAGTTCGTAAACCTGACGAAGAATTTCGCTGTTGTCGGCAGACGGAGCGGAAGCCGCAAATTTGAGCGCGTCGATTTTACGTTCCAAATCTTCACTGCCGCCCGCACTCTTGACGAGTTCTTTAATCTGTTCTATGTCCTTAGCGATTCCGACGGGAATACCCCCGCCCGATTGCTGTTGCGCAAGACTCTCTTTAATATTATCTTTAAGATTGTCTATATTCTTATTTATTTCCGAAAAATCAGGCAGAGCGGATATACGCTTGCTTATTTCCGAAAAGTCGGGTAAAGAAGCAACGCGCTTACGAATTTCGGAAATCTGCGACTGCAACTTTTCGTCGTTTTCTTTGGACGCTTTAAGAACTACTTCGTTAATGGAAACGAGCTTCTGAATATCATTTCTTATATCGCTTGCGCTCTCGACGGCAGCAGACTGAGCGAGCGCCTTTTGTTTTCCTGCGCCGCCTTCCATTTCTTCGAGCTTTTCGTGTAAGTGCCTGATTTCACTTTGCAAAGCCGCTTCGTTCTGCTTTTGTTCCTTTTCCATCTGCTCTTTGAGCCTGTTAAGTTCCAAATGCAAACTCTGCTCATTCTGAGTGCGACTGAGCTCGTCCCTAAGACGCGAAATCTCGTTATACATTCCGATATCGCCGCCGACATAAGGCTGATTGGCGGTTATAACGTACGGCGGAACCTGCGCCGCTATCGGTTGCTGTACAACCGCAGGAGCGTGCCCTACGCTACGTTTAAGTTCCGCAAGTTCGTCGAGAACCTGATTAAGACGGTCGTCGTAATCGTCGTAATTCTCGTCGTCATAGTACTCATCGTCGCCGTAATCGTCGTACTCCTCGTCGTCATACTCCTCGTCATCGTAGTATTCTTCGTCGTCGTACTCTTCGTCGTATTCATCGTCTTCGGGGTCGTACTCTTCATCGCGTTCGATTACTTCTTCTTCGTATTCGTCGTAATCTTCGGGATTGTCTTCCATTCCGTATCTGATAAATCCGTCCTTAAACTTTTCCATAATACCCTCACATTCTTACCCGATAAGGTCAAATCAATTTCTTTGGTTCTTCAACTTCTTTTTATCTGTTCGGCGGTCTTCTCGTTCCCGACGAAGGACGCGTTCCGCTCGGTCTTGTTCCCGGTCTTGTTCCCGGTCTTGCCGCAGGTCTTGCTCCGGGACGCGCACTCGGACGTGCTCCCGGTCTTGCCGCGGGTCTTGCTCCCGGTCTTGCGCCGGGTCTTGCCGCAGACCTTGTTCCGGGACGTGCGCCGGGACGTGCCCCCGGTCTTGCTCCGGGTCTTGCGGGATTGCGACGCGGTACTTTATTTACGCGTTCGGTAACCTTTTTAACTATGCGTTTAGGCGCTTTGTTTGCCAAAGCCTTGTATCTTGCAAGCTCTGCCGCGTGCGCCGCGTCGTTCATAGACCTATCCAAAAGTTCTTTAAGTTCCTGACTTTCTTTCTCTTCGTCGTCAAGTCTTAACTGAATATTATAGAACCTTTCTTTTAGTTCGTTACCCTGAGCTTCCGTTTCAACCGTTTTAAGGTCGCGCCTTATCTCGGCTATTTCGAGCTTGCGGCGGTTGATTTTCTCTGCAAGGCGAGCGTCTTTTTCAGCCTGCTGAGCGGCATTTGCCTTTTCTGCTTCTTCGGCTTCCTTTTTAGCTTTCTCGGCGGCTTCGTCTGCTTCTTTCTTCGCCTTTTCGGCTTCTTCTTCGGCTTCCTTACGCGCCTTTTCAGCCGCTTCGTCCGCTTCTTTTTTAGCTCTCTCCGCTTCTTCTTCGGCAACGCGTCTTGCTCTCAGAGCTTCTTCTTCCGCATCTCTGCGCGCTCTTTCGGCTTCGGATTCGGCTTCTTTTCTGTTCTTTTCGGCTTCTTCGAGCTTCTTCTCGGCTTCCGCTTTGGCTTTTTCGGCTTCTTCCGCGGCTTCGGCTTTAACTTTGTCTATTTCCGCCTTTGCCTTTTCGGCTTCTTCCGCCGCTTTTGCTTCGGCTTCGAGTCGTGCCGCTTCCGCACGTTCTATCGCTTCTTGCGCAAGACGCTCGGCTTCTTCCTTAGAAGCGGCGCTTGCGGCTTCCGCATCGGAAATAGCGCGTTCGGCTTCTTCCTGAGCGAGTTTTGCCGCCATCTTAGCTTGCTCGATTGCGTTCTGCTGCTCCGCGAGCTTCTTCTTCAAGTTGGCTTCTTCGGCAATCTTCCTTTCTCTCGAAATCAAGCCGCTTCCCGAAGTAACAAGGTCGGTAGCTTCGGTAAAGCTCATAAATCTGCTTATACGTTCGCTTGCAGATTCGTAATCAGCCTTTGCTTTTTCGAGAGCTTCGCCGGCTTCCTTTATGTCTTCTTCGCTCTTCATCTTAAATTCGAGATTTGCCTTTATGCCGTTTGCGCGCATCTCTTCGAGCGACGCTTTAAGTTCGTCAAGGCGCTCCGCGAGCGACATCTGGTCGATAGACATCATAAGTTTCTCGTCGTCGCTTGCGGCTTCCATCTTCGCGTTCAGCTCGTCGAGTTCTGCCTGAGCGTCGGCAACGGCTTGCTCGGCAAGTTTCAAATCGTCGGCAACGGACGCGGCTTTTTCGGCAAGACTTGCGTCCATATTCGCAACAAGTTCATCGTAAACGGTCTGACTGAGCATAAGAGCGTCTTCCGCTTCCTGCTTGTCTTGCTCCGCCTTGGCGCGCATCTCTTCGAGCGCAAGACGATTAAGCACTTTGTCTTCCGCTTCGACGACTTTCTCGTATTCCATATCTTCTTTTTCGATATAGTCGATAGCCTGTTTCTTATGACCCGTAAGCTCTATCGCAAGGTCGGATTTTTCCTTCGTTGCCGCCGTAATATTCTTTTCGAGCTGAGCAATATCCGCGTTCTTCTGCTTGATAGCTTCGCTCATATTGCTTATAGCGGTAACGTCGGTAGTACCGAGAAGCTGAGTCTGCAAAGCGGAAACTTCGCTTTTGAGTTCCGACTTGCTCTGAGTATCCTGCTCGATTTGACCGCCGAGCAGTCCCATTTTCTTGTCGATAACGGCGACGTTTTCCATAATCGGAGAAAGGAATACGAATTGCCGCTCGAATTTTTGAGCCGCTCTCGCCTTTTCGGCTCTTTCCGCCGCAATCTGAGCCTGCTTTTCGCACTCTTTGAGTTTCTGCTCGCTTGCAACGATTGCCGCCGCATTGGTTTCGCTATCGGCTTTAAGACTCTCCAAAACAGCGGTAAGTCTTTCAAGCGTATTTTCTCTTTCGGCAACACTGTCTTCCGTAGTCTTAATCTGCTCTTTACAGCTTTCGATTTTCGCTTCGGTATCGGCAATTTCGCGGGTTAAGCGTTCTTTCTCTTTACCCCTTGTCGTCGACAGTTTAACTTCCATATCGGTAATTTTTTCTTTAAGCGACTTGATTTCGTCGTTCGTAGCGTCGATTTTTTCCTTATCCGCTCCGATATCGCTTTCAATCTTGTCTTTTTCCTGTTCCGCCTTAGCCAAACGCTCTTTAAGAATTTCGGACTCTCTTACAAGTTTACGATATTCCGCGCGAGCGGCGTTAAACGCCTCTTCTTCTTCCGTGATTTCGTCGAGAACGATTTTTTCTTCGCCGTTATCGTCGATTTCGGTATGAGATTTCGGACCGTCGCCAATAACGATTGCAAATTCTTCGTCGGGCGTAAGCAGCGGCGCGGACGGGTCGAACCCGAGAATAATGATAATAGGGTCTTTTACTTCTTGTTTTGCTTCTTCCGTCGTATCCGCAACGGACTCGCCCGTTGCGGAGGCAGCGGCTTCTTCTTCGCGCTGCTTTTCCGACTTGCAGGCTTCTTCGATAGACATTCCGTTCTTTATGTCTTCTCTTATGCGCGCCTTTTCTTTTTCGAGTTCGCGGCTTTGCAAATCCTTACTCTTAAAGAACGAACGCCTTGTCATACCGCGCGGCTCGTACTTCTCTACGAAAATTCTCTCGATAAGTTCTTCGTCCGAAATAGGAATGACTATCTCGTCGGGTACGGGCTGCTGAGTTTGAGCCGCGGAAGTATCTGCGGGCGGCGGAGCCATAACCGCGTCGGTACCTGCTTGCGGCGGAACGGTTGCGCCGCTTGTAGGCGGCAATGCGCCCAAATCGGACGGCGGTGCGGCGGAAGTCGTACCTGCCCCGAGTTGCAGAGTCTGCGTAGGAGCGGTAACGCCGCTGTAAGAAAATCTCTGTTGTGCCTGTGCCGCGGCAATCGTGGAATTGAGCTTAACGATATACGAACTTGTGGGAACAACCGTTTCCTGTTGTTCGCGTTTGCTCTTGTTTATGCCGCGTATGAACAGCCATACGATAAACAGTATAAGCGCGATACCGACAATACAAGCCGCCGCAATGATTAGAGCTTTCTGCCAATTCTGTAGCACTCTCCACCAGTTTCCGCGGTCAAGGTTAACGTCGAGAACTGCCGTAACGTCGATTTCGTTATTTCCGTCGCTCGACAGGAATGTAAAGATAATGTCGGTATGTCCCGTAGTTTTCGGACTGATAACAAGATTGTTATTTACGATGCTAGCCGATGCGAAATCCTGATTTACGACCGAAACGCCCGTTAGGAAATAACCGTCGTTTCTGAGCGCGGCAAATTTATCGTAGTTATTTATATTTTCGGTAAGCGTCTTACCGCCGAGCTCTATTGTCGAAATCGAATACATACCGTAAACGGTAAACGAAACTTGAACGGTCTTTCTTTCTTCCTGTCCGTCGGGTTGTTTATAACTTACGTAAAAATCAAGGAACGCGACGCCGTTGTCCTTAGCCGTAATTTCAAAATATTTTTCGCCGCTGTCCAAATACTCGATAGTTTCGCCATCACCGTTAGTAAGAACGCGCGGACTGAACTCTACAATATTTTCCGAAGACGTACCTGTCGAATAATCTACGTGTTCAACGTAAATCTCGTGGGGGTTTGGATAATCTACTATATATTTCGCCGTAACTATCGTGCTACGGAAGCCTTTCGTAAGCGAACCGCGCTGACCGATATATCTGTTTTCGGCGGGCGCGAGAGCATTGAGTTCGGTAGGCATAGACGGATTAGTCTTTATAAGCGGTTCTGCGGCAGGCTCGAAGTTTATGAAAAACGCAACTTGCGTGGGATTCGTGCCGTCGGAGTTAGAAAACTCGATAATCAGCTTATAACGATTTCCTTGGCGCTCGGACGTATTCCAGAAAGTTTTCCTTTGCGCTTCGGTCAACGTTCCCAAACCCAAATCTTCGTCTTTGATGTTTATATCGTATTGAATTATGGGCGCGATACCGTTTACAACGTTATTGAACGAAATGTTAATAGCTTTATCCTGTCCGAAAATCGTACCCAGACCGTCTACCGTAATACTGTTGATATAAAGTCCGGTTACGTCCTGAATTACCCACGCTTTCGACTTATCGTCATTTTGCACGAAATCGCCGTATCTGTTAGAAGTCCACGCATCACCTTTGTACAGTTTATGCCCTGCCAAGATACTGTTATAAAGAGTATCTTCGTCTTGCGAATCGGCAAGATATAAACTGCCCTTTGTATTATTCGTAAAAGTAAGCGTATAAGGCTCGGCGTCCGTACTTTCCGCGCCTTCGTTACCTGCCGTACTCGGTTCGCCTACAACGAGTCTTCTTACGTTCGTGCCGCCTACGGAAGCGCTAGCTCCGCTTTCTCTTTGTTTAAGAGTAGACGTAACCGTGATATGGAGATAAACGTATTTGGTTGTACCGTCATCATTGAACGGAATACGAATATAAGTATCCCCTACCTTTTTTGCGATAAGAGTTAAACACTCTACACCGCTTTCGTTGACTCTTCCGTTCCCGACAAAAGCAGTACCCGAATTTTTTATACCGCTATCTACTATATGAGCTTTTGTGTTAATTGTAAGTGTATTGCCGGGACCTACTATATTTTCATTGCTCGCGGCGGATATTATCGCTGTTGCGCCGATAGTTCTGGTTCTGTATCCGTTGTACGTAGATAAATCCGAAACATTATATTCATATTTTCTTACGCCGTCCACCTCATAAAATGTTTTACCGTTAAGGTCCATAGTAAGTTCTATAACGGCGTCGCGCTCTCCGGGATACGATACGTCGCCCGAAACCGAGGCGTTTGCGGAAAACGCTCCGCCGAAACTCAGCGCAAGTATAACCGACAGTGCGAGCAACAACGTCGGCAAAATTACGGTTAATATTTTTCGCTTAAAACATTTCTCGTTCATATTCTTTTGCTCCTTAGTTATCGCCCAAGTCGTCTATACGTATCGAATCGGGGTCGATAAAGTCCGCGTCGAATTCGGGTTGAACTTCCGCGTCGGCGAACCCTTCCACGTTCTCGAATATAGGCGGCTCGGTCATATTCATATCCATACCGTCCGACATATCGCCGCCAACAGAAGAAACGTTGCCGTCCATTTGCATTTGAGCGAACGCCATCTTCTTTGCTTCGAGTTCGGCTTTCAGTTCTTCGATAGACTTCTTGCCTTTCTTTCCTTTTTTACCCTTTGCGGAATTCTTTTCCGCGGCTTTGGTCTTTTGTTTTGCTTTCTTTGCAACGGCGGAATTTTCGAGAGAAATGCCCGTTTCCGCTTCTTTCTTAGCCCGCATCTGCTCGAACATCTTAGCGTATTTCGGGTCGTCCATCTTCATTTTAGTCTTAACAATCTGTTCTCTCGGAGCGGCAGTCTTGTTATTGTGCATCTTATCGCGCATCTTGATAAGCATCTGATTTTTGCGGATAATGCGGCGTTGGTCTGCCTTTCTCTTCCAATAAATGCCCATTCGTATAATAAATATAATAAACAGGAACCCAAACGAACACAAGAACGCTATAAGCAAAATATCGCCGTATTCATTCTTGTCAAGGTCGATTCTAATACCCGTAATTCGCACGTAGAACGAAAGCAGATATCCCGTTCCCGAATCGTCGCGTATGGATACGTTTACGGTTACGTAATCGTTATCGAGCGTTTTGGTCGGATATAACGGAGTAATGGATATACAGTCGCCCGCGGCGGTAGTAGTTCTGTCCAACGCGAAAAATTCTTCGTAACCGGTTTGCGCCGAAACGAAACTGATAGTCGCCTTTTCGTAATCAACGCTGTTTGGCATCATTGCAGTAAGATACCTGAGCGGCAACAATACGGTATTGCCGTCCGTGCGCGAAGGAGAAATAGTTTCCGTATCCTGATTTTCAAAATCTTTGCCGTATTCTATTTCAAAAATGAACGGAGATTTATCGTCATTCTGAATAAGCTGATTTGCGGGTGCGAACTGAGCCGCCGCAGAATAAACTTTACCCGAACTTTCGCTTCTGAAATTCATTACAACGCGCGTAGGGTTGAGAATATCCTGACTTCCCACGCTTCTGAGTTCGAGACGCAAATGCTGTCCCGTTGTATCTGTTCTTATACGGGCAGACGAAATATACGGTAAATCGGTCAAAGGAACTTCCGTCCACTCGCTTCCGCCGTCTTCGGAAATCAAATACTGTTGGAAATAGAAACCTTGCGAGTCGTCCGTTTCGTTTTCTCTGTCGAGAACAAGGTCTTCGGGAATATTCGAAGACGCATTCGCGGCGCGCAAAAATCTTTCCACGTCGTCGATATAAATATTTTTCGTATTCGATACGGCGTATACGTTATCCATTTGCGCTATATCTTCGACGATAAGCGAGAACGAATCCGTAAGTACGGTATTATATACTCTGACCGTAAAACTTACGTTTACAACGCCGCTCTTTCTTGCCGTAAACGTAGCCGCGGAATCGGTATACGAAACTCTTACTACCGAATTATCGGTAACGTTTACGTATTCTATTTTGGCTATGCTCGGGTCGTCCAAAACAAAACGGTCGGTAGCCACAAGGCTGTGAGTCCTGCTGTTCATAGTAACGGACGAAACGTCGTCTCTGCGCTTGAAGTTTTGCGGTACGGCTATAACGGTTACGTATATATCTATTGTTTCGGCGTCGCCGAAATTAGCCGTTCCGTAAAAACGACCTGCGGAAAGTTTTATTTCGGAAGTTCCCGCTTCCTTAGGCGTAAACGTAAACGTATCCGCGCTAAGTGTAGCGTCCATTATAAGCGGATTGAAAGTACTCTCGAATTCTCTGAATGCGGTATTGCCCGTACGTCCGTTATAAGCGAATTTAATACCCGACGCTTCCGAAACGTCGTCGAAATAGTCGCTTATTTTTATTTCTATATTCTTATTCTGTACAGTACCTACTCTTATACTCGTAGTACTGCCGTCGGAATAAGTATACCTGTATTCGTTCTTACCTGCCTGACCGTAAATCGGGTCTCCGTCCTCGGTCGTAAATTTATCGCTCATTCTGAGAGTCGATTGAACGTGGAAATAGTTCGTTAAAAGATTCGAATAGTCGTCGGCATTTTCTTGCAATATGAAACTGAACGAATCTCCGCCGTTCCCCGCATCGTCGGTAAATGCAAGAGTAGACGCAGAAACAGATTGACTGCTTCCCGAATACGTAACCGACCCGGTCGACGCCTTAGCCGTAATCGTAATTACGTCGTATATTACGGTGAGCGTCTGTTTTCCTTCATTTAATTCGATATTGTAAAAACCGTATAAGTTATTGAAAACTTCGCTATACTCGTCGCCTGTATTTATAAACTTCCGCAACGAAACGTAATTCAAATTTTGATAAGCCGAAAGGTCTATTTCGATTCGTATGGCTTGCTTTCCGACACTGCCTTTTTCGTTTTTATTGCTACCGGGCTCCTCGATAGTACCGCCGACTTGAATTCTGTCGCCATCTCTGTCTGACGCAAAGTATTTATAACTATCGTTATAGTAATGCTTAGCCATTTTTTCGCCCAAATAATAAACGAGATTGCCGTTATCGATGCGCGAAACTGCGGGAAAGCCGCCGTCGTTATGTGTAATATTGTCTATAATATCTTTTTTAACTTTTACATCGGTAGCATCTGATAACTCGGCTATTTTTTCGGCGATTTGCTTAAACCCTTCGGACACGTTCATAAGCGCTATGCTGTATGACTTATTATACTTATTGTTAACGTCCAAAACGGGAATTTTCGACATTCTGGGCGAACCGGGAGCCTCGTCTTGATAACCTTCGTTATCTTTGTGATTATCGAATTCCGTAAACTGCGCCGTCGTGTTTTCTATCGACAGCGTAATCTCGGTAGGTCTGCAATCATAGAAATTAGCGGCGGCATCCGGAGCTTTGTTAGCGGCATTATCGAAACGCCCTATCCAGAATTTAACGACAATATCGTTTTGCTTTGTAGACTTTTTAGGCGTAATCAGAAAATAGGTTTCGCCACCGGAAACAACAATTTCAAAGTCGATAAAATTCTTTACTACTTCATAATCGAGCAACGTATCTCTACTGCCGTTACGGCTGTAAAAACGGATTGCGCCGACAGGGAATTCTTGGGTTGCCGTAATATCCGCGGCGGGATGTATATCCTTATCTTTATCGCCATTAAATTCCGTAGGAATAGTCAGTCCGCTATTAAGCGAACTGCTTATAATAATTCTGTATGCGTCGCGCGATAAGTTATCTGCCTGCGGCACGAAATTTGCGCCACCGCCTATTTCCACGTAATCTTTTTCCTGTTCTGCAACGGTTGCAATATCGGGTTCGGCGGTTTGGTCATAACTATAATTAACTTTAACGCTTATTTGCGCTTTATTAGTTGTCTTATCATAACTACTGTCTGCGCCACCCTTGAAATTCACGGACAACTTATTGTTTACATCCCATTGCCGAATAGAACCGTTACCGTCGCTGAAATCGTTTATAGCTTTTCCTACGAATTTGCTAAACGAGCTTTCGCTATACTCTGCCGTTATACGGTAAATATTTCCCAAGTTCGAGAGCGCAAAAAGATTGTTATTATATCCCGCCGTAAGCGAAATTATTTTATTGTTATTATTTTGCTCGAAATTTTCAAATTCGACAGCCACCGGGGCTCTATCTTTATTCCACGCGTATACCGTGCCGTTCTCAGCCACAGCTGCCGAAATATACTCGTCTCCGTCATAATAATCCGAATCGAATTCAACATATCCGCTACTTTGTACGCTTCCTACCGCGGCGGCGTCATTATTAACGACGCCTTTGAAAATAAACGGATTGTTACCGTTTGCTCCCGAGCCGCTGCTTACGTTACCTGCAACAACTTGATTTATACTCGACAAGCCGCTTATTTCTTTCCATTCACTCAAAAATCCCGTTTGGTCATTATAGCCTGCGTCGCCATTACTGTACTCTTTCGCCCCCTGCCCGTTTACCGTACTGCCAATAAAGTAAACTTTTCCGTCCGACGATACATAATAACCGTATCCGCTCCCGAACGAAAGAGACGGCAAACTAACGCTTGCCACAGCGGTACCGTCGCCGTAAACGAAATTTGCCGAATAATTGTTAAGACTGCTTACGCTTTCAAACGACGCAAATGAATTTACATACGCATTATTTACCGTGTGAACCGTCTTCGTTGTTGAAGAACCATCGGTAGCTTGCTTTGTTAAATAGAACTTACCGATACCTAATTGATGTCCATCCGTTTGTGTAGCACTAAACGAACCTAATTCGATACTATCGCTGTTTGCGATATACTTCTTGCCACCGGGCAAAAAGAAATTCTTACCTTGTATGGCTATATTATTACCGTTACGGGCAACTATAAATCCTTGCCCCAAATAAAATTCGGAGTAAGAACCTACGCTTAATGCCGCCGTACTTAATTTATCCGTCGAAGATGTGCTAGAACCGCCGGGGTAAGAAATTTGATTAAATAAACCGTTACCCCAAGCCATATATCTTTTATCTTCGGCTCCCGCTCTTGCTTGTATAATCGCAACGTAGTTATCGCCGTTACCGACAATATCTACTGCTTTATCAGCACTGCTATCATACGTGCCATTACGAATTAAATTATCTTTTATAATAGTAGGCTCATACAAGCCGTCAGGAGTACTTTGCGCATTGGTAGAAGTAAAATCTACGTTTAAGAGCAACCCTTTTATACGCAATCCGCCGTTACTCGGTTCGTCTGACTTATCGTATCCCCAAGTATATATGTAGCCGTCATTCGTTATCAAAGCCGCCGTTGTACGCGTTGCCGCAATTTTAACAATATAATCATTCCCCAAAGTTTCACCGTCGGAAATAATTTTACCGTCTTTATTACGTTTGTGAAAAGAACTTATTTTGATAGGATTTTTCGGATAGTATTGTCCGAGCGTACCGCCTTCGCTTCCGAGAGTATAATCCTTAGCATTCTCCGAAAGACTGAACCCATACAGTTCGTTATCGTATGACAAAGCAATAACGAAATCTTCTCCGACTGCAAGCTGTTTGAATTTGAGTACTCCGTTTCCGCTTTCGGCTTTTACAGACTTGGGTACGAAAAAATTCAACCCAAAAAGAGTTGTAAGCAAGAATACAAAAACTATTGATAAAATCGCGATTTTCGAACGCTTACTGGTTTTCATATGTTCGTTTCCTCTTCTCCGACGTCAACTTATCCTTAATAATATGCTCGGAATTATTATTCGCTTTCTTTATATTTTATATAAAATTGCGCATAAAAATACGACAAATATATAAACCGAGCCAGCTTATACCTATAT
>WSNJ01000030.1 GCA_013316045.1 Clostridia bacterium | reverse complement strand
TTTCCGACTTGTATCGAGTTGCGAATTGTCTGCCTTGATAACCGAACCGACGAACATTTTGGAAAGAGTTTTCGGAATGCTGAAACCTTCTTTTTCTTCGTTTTGAGCTATTTCGCAAAGTCCCGAATAATACTCGACCATATAATTGTTGGGATTAAAGCGCAACGCTTTCTTGAAACACTCTTCCGCCCCCGCGAAATCGCGCTCTTCCAAACGCGTTCGTCCCGTCTGAAATTCTATATTCGATGCGTCCGTATCTATAAAAGCGTCTTTCTCCCGCAAGAAAGCTACCGTCAACATATTCCCGCAAGAGTTACACTTATATTCTCGCAAAGAACTTTCGTCGACTTCGATATTTTTAGAACAATACGGGCAAATTGCGTGAGCCACAGTCGTTCCTCCGAATGAATTACTTATTTTTTATCAGACTTTTACGTTTCAAGTATACTACAAATTAAATAAAGTGTAAAGAATTTTCAAACAACTAAAAAGGCGCTTCGTAAAGAAGCGCCTTTTTTCCGCATATTATATACACCTTATTTCTCGATATCGAGATTTTTGAGAAGGTCCGCAAACGGAGTATTCGAATTTTCTTCGCTCCATTCGGTTTCTTCCTTTTCTTCCTTGGCTTTAGCCTTTTTGGATTCCTTGTTTTCGCTCTGCTTTTTCTCGCTCTTGCTTTCTTCCGCTACGGGTTCTTCGGGAAGCGTAGCTTTGATGCTGAGAGTTATTTTCTTGTTTGCGGGGTCGGCGTTGAGAATCATAACGTCTACTTCGTCGCCCACTTTAACGACTTCGCCGATATTCTTAACGAAATTGTGAGCCGCTTCGGACACGTGAACAAGACCTTCGATACCGGGTTCGATTTCCACGAACGCGCCGAACGGAACAATGCTTGTTACTTTACCTTTGCATACCGAACCGATAGGGTGATTTTCTATGCACTTCTCGAACGGATGCGGCTGTAACGCCTTATAGCTGAGAGAAACTCTGCCTTTCTCCCTGTCTACGCTGAGAACAAGGAAGTCGTAAGTTTCGCCTATCTTCAAAACTTCGTCCGCCGTCTTGATACGCGTCCAGGACAAATCGACGATATGAGCCAAACAATCGAAACCGTCGACGCTTACGAATGCGCCGAACGCCGTAATTCTCTTTACTTTACCGCTGACGATAACGTCGGGTTGAACGTTCGTCCAGAAAATCTCTTCTCTTTCCTTGCGCTCGGTTTCGAGAACCTTACGCTGCGACGCAACGATTTTGTGTCTGTTGTCGTCAATTTCCAAAGCCGTAAGTCTGAGCGGCTTATCTACGTAATTTTTAAGCTCTTTTACAAAACCTTCTCTTATCTGCGATGCGGGAATAAACACGGTATACGTTCCGAGTTTTCCGAGCAATCCGCCTTTCGTTTCCTTGTCGGCTTTGAACTCGAAAACTTCGCCGCCGCGAATCGTTTCGACTACCTTATCGCCTTCTTTGATAAGGTCTACTTTTTTCTTGCTCATAAGAACGCAACCCGTTTCCGCGTCCTGCTTATTGGTTATGATAGCTTCGATTTCGGTATCCGCGGGGAAATCCGCAACGTTGTATTCGCCGTCCGCCGTAACTTCCGCCTTAGGGATAAACCCGTCTTTCTTGCCGCCGATATTGACTTTTATGCCGTTTTCGGTAGCTTCGATTACAGTACCCTTAACGCGCTTGCCCTCTCTGTAACTGACGAAAGATTCTTCTACGCCGTCGATGAATTCCTTGCTCTGAACCTCTTCGAATTGTTGACCCATGTACTCTTTTACCTCCGTAATCAACCCGTTCGGGGTTGACGCGCCCGCCACTATTCCTACCGTGTCGGACGATTTCAAATTTATATTTTTCAGCGTTTGCGCCGTTTCTATCAAATAGCTATCCTTGCAATTCCTTTTGCAAATCTCATAAAGTTTTACGGTATTGGAGCTTTTCTTGCTTCCAAGCACCAACATTACGTTACAAACCGATGATATTTTTGCGGCTTCTTTTTGACGCTTGTAAGTAGTATAGCAAATTGTGTCGAATATTTCAACTGTTTTGAAACGGTGTTTTTTAATTTTTTTGATTATATCCGAATATTTTTCGGTATCGAACGTAGTTTGAGCCACAAAACACAGCTTTTCGTAGCATTCGAGCCGTTCGAGCGGATAATTCTCGTCTATAACCGTACAACCGTTTTCGGCATAGCTTACGATGCCTTTTACTTCGGGATGCTCGGCTTTTCCTATAACGGCTATGTGATAACCCTTATGCGAGTATTCTTCGGCAAGGTTCTGAATTTTCTTGACAAACGGACAGGTCGCGTCGATTATCTCGACGTTCTTCCGCTTCAAGCGTTCGTACTCGCTCTTTGTTATGCCGTGCGAGCGGACGATAACCGTTCCGCTTTCTATCTCGTCCGCACTCTCTATGCGCTTTACCCCGCGCGAAAAAAGTTCGTCCGTTACTATTTCGTTGTGAATAAGTTCGCCGTAAGTATAAGTCCCGTCGCGCGCCGATTTAAGCGCGATGTCCACCGCGTTTTTCACTCCAAAACAAAAACCCGCATATTGCGCCGTAATTATTTTCACTCGGTCGCCCTGCTCTTTTTGTTTTTTCTCGCGTCTTTTTTCGCCTGCCGCTTCGCCTTTTTGTCGGCTTTCCACTGCTTGTTTTCCACGTATGCGTCCATCTCGGCTTTCGCGCGAGCAAAATTCTTTTCGACGATTTCGGACGCCGCCGCCATATTCACGGAATTAAGCGGCTTGCCTACAAACTCGCTCAAATCGAATTTTTCGCCTATATAAATATAGTTTCTGCGGAAAAATTTCGTTTTCTTGTAAATCATTACGGGTACAATCGGCGTATCGGACTTGACGGCGAACATTACAACGCCGCTCTTTACTTCCTGCAAATCGTCGCCCGTTTTGTTACGCGTGCCTTCGGGGAAAATTCCTATTCCATCGCCCTTTTTCAGCGTCGAAATTATCGTACGCATCCCGTGCAAATCGGTCTTGCCGCGGTCTATCGGAATCGCGCCGAAATACCACGCCGTAAATCTGCCGACAAAGTTATTGCAAAGCTCTTTTTTTGCTATGAAATGTCTGTACCCCGGCAAATACAAGCCGACGTAAATTACGTCTTTCCAACTCAGATGATTGGATATCGTAATGAGTTTCTTTTCCTTGGGAAACCCGTACTTTTTAATAACTTTCGCGGGAAAAAGTATTCTGAGCGGAATATAGAAAAAATATTTGCAAAGATAATACAGAAATTTCATTTATAGGTTACCTTACCGTGTTTATGATTTTTTCGGCGACTTGTCCGATATTCATATCGGAAGTATCTATAACTACGGCGTCGTCCGCTTGTTTCAGCGGCGCAAACTCTCTGTGAGAATCGTTGTAGTCGCGCGTGATTATATCCTTTTCGATTTGTTCCAAATTGCACTCTACGCCTTTCGCTTTAAGCTCGGCAAAGCGACGTTTTGCGCGCTCCCGCGAGTTCGCGGTAAGAAAGAATTTGTACTCGGCGTTCGGCAGAACGAATGTTCCTATATCTCTGCCGTCGAGAATGCAATTCTGTTTTGCGGCTATATCGCGTTGCATCTCTACCATTTTAAGGCGTACGGCTTTGATTTTGGACACATCGCTCGCGTAAGCCGAAACATTATGTTCGCGTATTTCTTCCGATACGTCCTTACCGTCTAAAAATATCTTCTGAGTGCCGTCGGTGTAAACTATATCGAGTTCGGTTGTATCAAGCATTTCCCCGATTTTCGCTTCGTCGTCTACGGCTAATCCCGAGCGGAAAACTTTTAGTCCCACCGCGCGGTACATCGCGCCCGTATCGAGATACAGATACCCGAGTTTTTCCGCCAAAAGTCTGGCAATCGTGCTTTTGCCCGCACCCGCGGGTCCGTCTATCGCAATGTTGATTATTTTGCTCATTGAACTATCCTTTTGCCAAATCGGGTCTTAATGTTTTCGCACCGTGCAAATAAACGTGCTTTGCCGTAAAGTCTTTATCTTCCGTATCTATTGTAAGCATTACTCGAATGCACTTTGCGAGCGCGCCTTTAATCGGCGGTTCGAGCGCGCTGAATAACGGACAGTCTATCAGCAAACCGCTTTCTCTGACGGCGCGCGCGGGATAAAACGACGTTATATCGCCCGTAGTAGTTATAAAAAGATTGACGGCGCGCGTGCGGGAAAAATCTATATGCTTTTTCATTTCGGCTATAAGCTCGACCGTCTTTTCGGTTATGTCGGCGGCGCTGTCGTCGTCCACCGTAGTTGCGCCGCGCACTGAATAAATTTTGCCCATATTCGTTTTTCCTATAATTTTTTCGTTATTGCGTTATATGTGCGCCCGCGGAAAAACCCGTAGAAAGCGCGATTTGAATATTATATCCGCCCGTAAACGCGTCAACGTCGAGAACTTCGCCCGCGAAATACAGTCCGCTTACGATTTTGCTTTCCATTGTCTTGGGGTTAATCTGCTTTACGTCCACACCGCCCGCCGTAACTATACCCGTTTCGAGCGGCATAAGCGAATCGACCGAAAACGTAAGACTTTTCAGAAGATAGACAAGCGAGCGGCGCATATCGCGCGTTACCGAGTTGACTTTCAGCTCGGGCGGAATACCGCTTTTCTCTATTATATACGGAATAAGCGATTTCGGCAAGAGTTCGGACAGAGAATTTTTATATTGTCTGTTTATATTTTGCCCGAAATCGGAAACTATGCGCTTATCGAGCGTTTCGGAATCAAGTGCGGGCTTTAAGTCTATACTCAGCTTAAACCGCGATACGTCGAACGAATTTATAAGGCTCGAAAGCGAAAGCACGACGGGTCCCGATACGCCGAACGACGTGAACAGCATTTCGCCGAACTTGGAAAAACTTTTCTTTCCGTCCGTAAGCGTTACGGATACGTTTTTCAGCGACAGCCCTTCCAAACTCCTTACGTCGTCTTTGAGTTTAATCGGTACGAGCGCGGGACGCAGAGTAACGACGTTATGCCCGAAGCTCTCGGCTATTTTATAGCCGTCGCCCGTAGAACCCGTTGCGGGATAACTCTTGCCGCCCGTAGCGACGATAAGTTTATCGCAGGCTATCCGTTTACCGTCTTGCAAATACACGCAAAATCCGCTCCCTGACTTTTCGGCATACTTAACTTTGTTGCCGAGCAAAATTTTCGCACCGTTGGAAACTGCGTACTTTTCGAGAGCCGATATAATATCGCTCGACTTGTCCGACAGCGGAAAAACTCTGCCGCCGCGTTCGACCTTTGTTTTAACGTTAAAAGAGTTCAGAAGCTCCACCGTGTCGGCGGGAGTAAACGCATTAGCCGCGCTGATAAAAAATTTCGGATTGCCGACTATATTGGATACGAGCTTGTCCGGAGCGCAATCGTTGGTAACGTTGCACCTGCCCTTGCCCGTTATGTACAGCTTTTTCCCGACTTTTTCGTTGCCGTCTATAAGCAGAATCTCGTCGGCTTTCGCCGTTCCCGCCGCCATAAGCCCCGCAGGTCCCGCGCCTATTACAACGACCTTCATAACTTGATTTCACCTGCGTTTTTCAAGCGTTCGAGCGTGCGGTAATCGGTTCTGTCTATCGAAAGCGGCGTTAAAGTACAATATCCCTTTTTCGTAAGTTCCACGTCGCAATCGCCGTCGTTTTTTCCGTGAGAGAGCGGCATACCTTTGAGCGTGTACAGATTGTTTTCGCCCAAGTGAAACGCGTCGGAATATTCGACCACGCCCATTTTGGCTAATTTTACGCCCTTAAACGGCACGGTAGTCGGATAATTTACGTTTATTATCTGCGCGCCGAACGAAAACAGCTTGCAAATTTCACCGATTTTTTCGTGCAGAAACTTTGCCGCGGAAGTATAATGCTTTTTGTCGGCGTTCCAGAAATCAAGACTTACGGCAACGGACGGAACGCCCATATAAGCGCCTTCGCTCGCCGCCGCAACCGTACCGCTGTACATAATGTCCGACCCGAGATTAGGACCGTTGTTTATACCCGAAATTATAAGGTCGGGCGCGCCGTCCTTTATAAGTTCGAGCAACGCAATTTTAACGCAATCGGCGGGCGTGCCGTTTATCGCGTAAGCCGTTATTCCTTTGCCTTTATCGACGCTTCCGACTTTAAGTCCGCGCGAAATCGTAAGCGAATGCGAAAACGCCGACCTTTCCGAGTCGGGAGCCACCATAAAAATATCATTGTCCCTGCGAAATTCTTCCGCAAGGACATTGATACCGACGGCGTCTATACCGTCATCATTTGTTAATAAGATTCTCATACGGGGTGAACCATATTGCCGTTTTCGCAAATGGTCTTATCTATACCCTGTTTAGCCGCAAGACGGCGTTTGAAGAAAGGAATCGCAAGTTGCGGGAACAACGCGTAAGTAAGAACGTCTTCTTCCTGCTCGAAGTACTCTTCGATATCCTTGCGGTACTTGTCGAGCTCGGGCTTTATGTCGTCCGCGGGACGGTGCGTTATTCTCGGCGCGTCGCCTATTATTTTCTTTATGACTTTTGCGTCGGGTTCTACGGGCAACTTGCCGTATTCGCCCATAAGCATAGCTTTCGTTTCTTTCGTAACCATCTTGTATCTTTCGCCCGCAAGTACGTTGAGTACGGCTTGCGTTCCGACAATCTGGCTCGACGGCGTAACGAGCGGCGGATAACCCAAGTCGGCTCGAACGCGCGGAACTTCCTGCAAAACTTCCAAAAGTTTGTCGCTCTTGTTCTGCTCTTTGAGCTGACTGATAAGGTTGGAAAGCATTCCGCCGGGTACCTGGTAAATAAGCGCGTTAACGTCTACTTTAAGAACCTTGGGCGAAAGGAATCCGTCTTCGGTAAGTCTTTGAGCTACTTTATTGAAGTGCGTAGTAAGTTCGTTCAACGCATTAAGGTCTATTCCCGTATCGTACTCGGTGCCTTTGAGCGTAGCTACGAGAGCTTCGGTAGCCGGTTGGCTCGTGCCGTTTCCGAGCGGCGAAAGCGCGGTGTCGACTATGTCGCAGCCCGCTTCGATTGCTTTAAGGTTGGTCATATCGCCCGTGCCCGCCGTGTTATGCGTATGCAAGTGAACGGGCAAATCTACTTTCTCCTTAATGCGCGAAACGAGTTCGTACGCTTTGTAAGGCAACAGCAGGTTTGCCATATCTTTGATACAGATAATATCCGCGCCCATATTTTTGAGTTCTACGGCAAGATTTACGAAATAATCAACCGTATGAACGGCGCTCGTCGTATAGCTTATCGCGGCTTCGACCGTTCCGCCGTACTTCTTTGTACTTTCGATAGCCGTTTTCATATTACGGGTATCGTTGAGCGCGTCGAAAATACGTATAATATCGATACCGTTCTTTATGGACATTTCGCAGAACTTTTCGACAACGTCGTCCGCATAATGCTTGTAGCCCAAAATGTTCTGACCGCGGAGAAGCATTTGCAACTTCGTGTTCGGAAGAGCCTTTCTGAGTCTTCTCAGGCGCTCCCACGGGTCTTCGTTCAAATATCTCAGACACGAGTCGAACGTAGCTCCGCCCCACGCTTCGAGCGCGTAGAAGCCTACCTTGTCGAGCTTATCCGCAACGGGCAACATTTCTTCTATTTTCATTCTCGTAGCGGCTTGGCTCTGATGCGCGTCGCGGAGAATAGTTTCCATTATTTTAACTTTCGCCATTTTTAATTAACTCCTGTTTATTTATCGGAATTTTTCGTTTTTACAATTTTTGATTATACAATGCGTGGCTTTACAAAAAGCGTAGTCGCGGCGTAGACGTGCAACAGGCGTTGCGGCGGCGAATGAGTGTATTCTAATACTCGATTGAGCCGACGTAGCGCACGTAGCGCGTATACGGCGATGAATACGCTTTTTAGCCGAAAAAGGCTAAAAGAATTCCGGCGGCAACCGCGCTCCCTATAACCCCCGCAACGTTAGGTCCCATTGCGTGCATCAAAAGGAAGTTCTGAGGGTCGTCTTCTTGCCCTACTTTATTGGAAACGCGCGCCGCCATAGGCACTGCGGAAACGCCCGCGCTACCGATAAGCGGATTTATCTTCTTCTTCAAGAACAAGTTCATAATCTTAGCCGTAAGTATTCCGCCGACCGTTCCTATGCTGAACGCAACCACGCCCAAAACGATAACGCCGAGCGTCATAGGCGTAAGGAACGTAGAGCCGAGCGCTTTCGAACCTACGGTTATGCCGAGAATTATAGTTACTATGTTTATAAGTTCGTTGGAAGCCGTCTTTGCAAGACGTTCGGTTACCATACTTTCTTTAAGCAAGTTGCCGAGCATAAGCATACCGAGAAGCGGCAGAGCCTGCGGCAATATAAGCGCGACTATTATCGTAACGATAATTGGGAACATTATCTTTTCGCGCTTGGAAACGGTTCTCAACTGTTCCATTTTGATAAGACGTTCTTTCTTCGTGGTAAGAAGTTTCATAAAAGGACGCTGAATTACCGGTATAAGAGCCATATAGCTGTAAGCCGCTATCGCAATAGTCGGAAGCAAGTTGTCGGGGTTGCCGAGCATTTGCGTAAGGTATATAGCCGTAGGACCGTCCGCGCCGCCTATTATCGCTATCGCCGCCGCCGCAACGCCCGAAAAACCGAGCAGTATCGCGCCGAAGAACGTAACGAAAATACCGAGCTGAGCGCCCGCGCCGATTATAAGACTCTTGGGGCTTGCGATAAGCGGTCCGAAGTCCGTCATCGCGCCTATTCCCAAAAAGATAAGTGGCGGATAAATAACCTTGTCTACACCTTGATATAAGTAATAAAACAAACCGAAGTTCGTCGTCCCGTCAGGGATAGCGTGGGAGTCGCCCGCGTATCCGGGGAAATACAGCACGTCAGCCGCGCCCGGAATGTTAATCATAAGCATTCCGAAAGATATGGGCAACAGCAAGAGCGGCTCGTATTTTTTGCCTATGGCAAGATACAGCAGAATGCACGCAATTACTATCATAACGTAGTTTTGCCACGAACTTGCGTACAGTCCCGTGCTCTCCCACAGGTTTTTGAGCATTTCCTGTAAATTCATCTACCGAACCTCCGCGCGTCAGTTTATAGATGCGAGAGTAGTTCCGGTTTCGACAGAGTCGCCCTCTTTAACCGAGAACGTGATAACGCCGTCCGCAGTAGCCAAAATATCGTTTTCCATTTTCATAGCTTCGAGAACGAGAACCTTGTCGTTCTTTTTAACGGCGCTTCCGTTGGCAACGAGAAGTTTGAGAACAAGTCCCGGCATAGGAGAGGGAACGGGAGTTCCGCCTGCCGCCGCGGGTTTTGCCGCGGGAGCGGGAGCCGCCGTCTGTACGGGAGCCGCCTGTACGCTCGAAACTACGGGCGCGCCGCCCGCTTCTTCGACTTCGACTTCGTATGCTTTTCCGTTTACTTTAACATTGAACTTACGCATTTTATTTATAACTCCTTAATTGTTTTTGAATTTATTTACGTTTGATATTTCTGATTACAAACGGCGGAACTTCTCCGCCTTCGGACTCGTATACCGCGCTGATTACGGCGGATATTACGGCGACGATTTCGTCGGGGTCTTCGTCGGAAGAAGCGACTTTCGCCGCGCTTTCGGGCTGACCGCCGCCGGGCTTTTCTTTTTTCTTGAACAAGCCGCCGATTTTATCGAACACGTTGAACTTGAATAACATCTGGAACAAGTACAAAAGCCCGATAAGCACAGCCAAAACAAGGAGAACTCCGACTATACCGATAAGCGCGTAAACAAGCGTTTGCGGAATCGGTATCTGAAATCCCTGAAAAAGTTTGGATTCGCTTATTAACATTATTGTCTTACCTGCCTTTTCCGAACATCTGCAAAGCCGAGATTACGTACTGGCGCGAGAACGACGGCTCGATAACGTTATCTACGTAACCCTTTGCCGAAACGTTTGCCGCGAGCATATTTTCTTCGGCGTAAGCGTCGGCGAGTTTTTTAGCCGCCGCGTCCTTATTCTTTGACTTTGCGATTTCGTCCGAATATATAAGTTCTGCCGCCGATACGGCTTCGAGCGCGCCTATCTGAGCGTCGGGCCAAGCGAGCGTATAGTCCGCAAGGCTCTTAGAGCAGAACGCGGTATAACCCGCTCCGATTGCACTGCCCGTAACGAGAGCGATTTTCGGAACGGAAAGCTGACTGTAAAGATACATAACGTTCGCAACTTCTCTTATGAGCGAACCGTTTTCCTGCGCCGCGTCTACCGCAACGCCCTTGCAATCAACGAGATTGATAACGGGCAACGAATACGATTCGCACGTGTTCAGAAGCTCGCCGATTTTTACGCAAGCGTCGGCGGAAACTCTGTCGGTTACGGCAACGACGCCCACGCTTTGTCCGCCTATGCGAGCAAAACCCGTAACGGCTTCGGGCGCGAAATCGGAACGGAGTCCGACAAACGTGCCGTTGTCGAAAATTTCCTTAATAAGCAGTTCGGTCTTAACGCCGTTTTTAAGCGATTTTGCAACGCGGTTTACATCGTCGCCCGCTTCGGCTACGTTGCAAACGAGAATATCGAGAACGTCGCCGACAGCCTTTTTAAGTTCTTTGTCGCTTTTTACCGTTATAGCGTACAGACCCGTATTTTTGGAATGAACGGCGGCGGTTCCGACCTTATTTTGGTCTATTCCAGCTTTTGCCGAAATAACGAGCGGACTTGCGGAAGCCGTAACCGATTTTTCGTAGCCTATGCAGACGTCGCAAACGGCGCACAGATAGGACGAAAGCCCGAAGTTATTTCCTTTTACGACGCTGATAACGGGTACTCTGCCGTATGCGCACGAAAATGCGTTTATAATCTTTCCGTAGCCCTCCAACGCTTCGACGCCCTCGGCGAATCTTGCGCCGCTCGTATCGAAAATTGCAACGAGCGGATTGCCGCTCTTTACGGCGTTGTCGACGCACTTGACGATTTTATCCGCGCCGCGCTTTCCTATTCCGCCTTTAAGCACTTCTCCGTTGATTGCGAAAACGTTCGCGCCTATTCCGTTTATAACGGCAAAACCGCTTACGACTCCCTCGCCGACAGCGTCTCCGAGTTCGGTTTCGCTGCGCACGAATCTGTCGCACTCCACAAAGGACTTATCGTCCGCAAGCGTTTCGATAAGCGAGTTTACGCTCTTATTCGTCTTTGTAAGCTCGTCGGTCATTTTTTTCAGCTGACTTGCTCCGCTCATTTATATACCTCCGCTAAATATGTATTAAATAGGGAAAAATTCCCAAACTTCCCATTATAAATAAGTATACAATAACCGTAAAAAAAATACAAGCAATTCGGCTTGCATTTTTCGATTTTTTTATTAACTAAGTTGAAAAATTTGCGAGTTTGCTTTTATACGTTTTTCAGATATTCTATCTCATCGTCTTTGAGTTCGCGGGACTCGCCGCGGTAAAGCCCGCCCAATCTTATATCGCCTATCGCCACGCGCTTTAAGAATATAACTTCGCGGTTTATGGCTTCGAACATACGGCGAATCTGACGGTTGCGCCCTTCCGAAATAGTAACTTCCACGCGGCTTATACCGTCCGAAAAGCCTACGACTTTGGCTTTGCACTTTTTCGTTTTCTCGCCGTCGAGAATTACGCCGCCGCGGATTTTATTGAGTTCGGCTTCCGTTATCTCGCCTTCTATCTTCGCAACGTAAGTTTTCGTTATCTCGTGCCGCGGGTGCATAAGGCGGTTTGAAAGCTCGCCGTCGGTAGTGAGCAACAAAAGCCCTTCCGTGTCGTAGTCGAGTCTGCCGACGGGAAAAATACGCTTTTCGGCAAATTTCGGGTCGATAAGCTCCAAAACCGTTTTTCTGCCCTTTTCGTCCGACGTGGTGGAAATGTAGCCTTTCGGCTTATTCAGCATTATATACAAATGCTTATGAATAAGCTCCGCCTTTTTACCGTCGACGGAAACCTTGTCGGTTTCTTCGTTTATTTCCGTCGCAAGCGAACTAATCTTTTTATTGTTAACGGTTACTCTGCCGTCGATTACAAGTTGCTCGCACTTGCGCCTGCTCGCTATTCCGCAAGCCGCAAGATATTTGTTTATTCTCATTCCGAACCGTACCCTTTATAAGTCATAAGTCGTCGAAAGCGTATACGGAAACGATTACGCCATCATTCCGTCCAATCGCTTACGATTTCCTGTAATAAATCTCCGACGGATTTCGACTTTGCATCTTCTATCATAAAGAGTTTTTCTTCAAAAAGCAACTCATTTTGCAGATAAATTTTAATTTTTCCGACTTCGGCGCCGATTTTCTGCGGCGCTTTGACGTTTTTAAGCTCGCTTATTTCGTAGCGCACGAGTTCGCGTTCTCCGCTTTTCAGCGGATATACAATCGGTCCGATGCTTCCCACGTCCGTTTTTTCGTCGCGGCAACCGACTACGCTTATCTCGCCCGTCTTTTGTCCCGCCGAAAGCACTTCGGTCATTTTGTACTCGCCGAACGCGCTTTCCATTTTACTTGCGCACTCTTCGAACATAGGTCCGCAATTAAGAACGGCGCAGACCACTTGCATACCGTCGCGTGTAGCGGAAGAAACAAAGCACCTGCCCGCCTTTTTGGTGTAACCCGTCTTTACTCCGTCGCACCCGTCGAACGAGCTTAAAAGTTTGTTTTTGTTTACTATAACGCGGTCGTAATCGCGCCCTTTCCACGGCGTAGTGTGCTTTTTCGTTCTGACTATCTCCGCAAACGTGGGGTTTTTAAGCGCATACGAAGAAATCAGCGCCAAGTCGTAAGCCGTAGTATAGTGGTCGTCGTGGTGCAAGCCGTGCGGCGTTACGAAGTGCGACTCTTTCGCTCCTATTTTCCGCGCCGTGGCGTTCATAAGCTCCGCGAATTTATCTTTACTGCCCGCGGTTAAAATAGCGAGAGCTTCGGCGCAATCGTTACCCGACTGCAACATAAGCCCGTACAAAAGGTCTTTCGCCGAAAGTTCTTCGCCCTTTTCCAAATAAATCGAAGAACCCTCGACTCCGACCGCCGCGTCGGGAATTTTACGGACGGTATCGAGATTTTCGGTGTTCTCTATCACCGTAATCGCCGTAAGTATTTTCGTCGTGCTTGCCATAGGTCGCTTTACGTGCGCGTTCTTTTCGTACAGCACTCGGTTTGTGGAAGTTTCGAGCAATGCCATACACTCCGCGCTCGAACCCGTTTTTTCCGCGTTTGCGGCAAGCGGCTTCACCGTAAACAGAACGGTCGCAAAGCAGACAAGCGCGGAAAAACATATCGCCGAGATAAACAGAATCGGTTTCTTTTTCATTTTTTTCCGTCCTTGTTGCCTTCGAGCAGATTGGATACCACGTCGGGAATAAGATTGAGAATCTTATCGAACGCGCTTTTATCGTCTACGCCGACGAGTTTTACGCTTTTGCCGTCGTTTATAAGAAAGCCAACCGGCGAAACGGATACTCCCGCGCCGCTACCGCCCGCGAACGGATACTCCGAATAATCTCGGCGCGACATATCGCTGTACTCGCCGCCGCCCGTAAGGAAACCCATAGTTACTTTACTTATCGGAATTATACTTACGCCGTCGTTCGTCGTTACGGGACTGCCTATAACGGTGTCCGCGTCCACAAGCGTGCGGATTTTAGTAAAAGCGTTGTCTACTATTCTTTCAATCGGATGCTCAGGCTCTTGCACTATCAATTCTCTTTACCTCCGTAGTCGGTTTTTTCTTTTTGGAAAACAGTTTGCTTGTTATCAGACTTATTATAATATCAGCTAACGATACGCTAATTATACCGAAAAAATCGGCGTTGAGTTTATCTTCGTTGTATTCGGACGAAAATTGCTCCTCTATTATCGCGCTCGGATAACGGCTTTTTACGAACGCAAGCGCGGAATACAGGATTATTTTTACTCCGCCGAGCAACATTGTCGTAAAAAATGCGTCGTCCCGCTTGCCTATTCTAACGTGGAATCCGAGCCTTTCTATCAAAAGATACTTCATTATCGGCGGCATTTTCATATTGGTGATTGACTTTTCGTCTTTTTTGTCGGCGTTAAGATGAATTTCGCTTTCTTTTTCCTTTTTGCCCGCGTGAATAATAAGATTGTTATGCTTAATGTCGTTACTCTCGAATCTGATTTTTCCGCCGAATATCTTATGCCCGAACAGCATTAACGAAAAATAGCCGTCGTTATCGAAAAAGTCGGCGTGCCCTTCCGCGCCCGCCCGTATAGGCGTTCCGACAATCGCCAAAATCAATATTGCGACAACCAAAAAAACCAACATAATATTTATGTTAGTTTTCGGAAATCACTTTGATTTTATTCGGTTTTAACCTATTTTCTGCAAGTCTGTTTCGCCCGCCAAAAAGTCGGGAGTTTCTTCTTCGGGAAGTTCGGGCTCCCGTTCTTCCGCGTCGGGAATTTCAAACTCGTTGTAAATGCTCTTTTCTTCGGGCTTGGGCTGTTCGAGTACTTTTATGCTTTCGAGCAATTTATCGTAATCGGGAAGCTGGGAAATATCTTCAATCTGAAAACGCTTCAAGAAATTATCCGTAGTTCCGAATAACAGCGGCTTACCGACCGCGTCGCGCCGACCTACCGCTTCGATAAGATTGTGCTTTAACAAAACCTGTATCGCGTAATCGCAATTAACACCGCGTACCTGCTCTATTTCGAGCCTTGTTACGGGTTGCTTGTACGCCACAATCGCAACCGTTTCGAGCGCGGCGTTGGAAAGCTCTTTTTCTTTTATGGGATTGAGAACGCACGCAACGGTGTCGGCATATGCGGGATTCGTACAGAATTGAATCTTGCCATTGTAACTTATGAGATGAATGCCGCACTTGCCGCCGTACTTTTCTTTAAGCCGCTTTACGGAATTATTAACTTCGCTCTTTTGAAGTTCCAAAAGCTCCGTTATTTCGCTTATGCTAATGCCGTTTCCCGATACAAACAACAGCGATTCGAGTACTTCGTCTATAAGTTCTATTTCCATAGTAAAAAACCAAATCTCCTTATGATAATTCAGAACCGTGCCTTCAAGCCGCGTCGTCGTCGCGCTTAATGCGCTTTAATATTATATCGCCGAAAATTTCCTTTTGCTCGGCGTGCATAAACTGCATTTTCAAAAGTTCGAGCAATGCCTGAAACGTAGTTATAATCTCGCTCTTGGTGTAGTCCGCTTCGAAAAGCTCGAAAAAGCTCGTTTCGTCTTTTATCGTAAGAGCGTCTTTTATATGCGTTATTTTTTCCGCGACCGTAAACCTGTCGAGCGTAATTTTGCGTTGCGGAGCCGTGAGCGCTCGCTGTTCCATTTTCAGAAACAGTTTTTGCAGCGCTTTTACAAGCCCGTCCATATTCATATCTTTAAGAATAATGCGCGAGTCGCCCACCGACGCGTCGGGGTCTTTGTAGAACGCGCCGACGGTTTCCTTTTCTTTCATTTTCTCGCACGCTTCTTTATACAGCTTGTATTCCTCGATACGCTGAATAAGTTCGCGTTTTGCGCTGTTCTCGTCGTCTTCTTCCTGTTCGTTGGGCAGAATGGACTTTGACTTGATTTCGAGAAGTATTGCCGCCACTTCGATAAAGTCGGACGCTTTTTCCAAATCGACCGAGTCGATTTGCTCCATATACTTCATATACTGCTCGGTTATAGCCGAAACGAAAATATCTTCTATGCGGATTTTAGCCGCCTTTACAAGGTGAAGCAAAAGGTCGATAGGACCCTCGAAGCTGTCGAGCCGTACGTTGTAGCTGTCGGAATAATCGTTCGACAGCTTTAATTTTTCTATGTAATCGTTCAGCGCCTTGAAACGTTTTTCTTCGTCGGTAAGCTCTTTTTTGTCAACGGGCTTATCTTCCGAAACAATGTTTTCCTGCGCCGAAATTATCTCTTCTTCCATTTATACCTTCCGATTTCTAACGTATTATGAGCCGCCAGAACAGCATAAATACGTATTGTATGTTTCCCGCAACGTAGTCCATTATAAGTCCCAGAATATCTATATAATAGAACGCGGGCGAAACAGCTTTTAAGTTGAAAACGTCGATTATAATGCTTATGCCTATAAGACCTATTAAAATATACCTGCCGTAATTGCGCAAAAACGACGTGAATTTATTGTTGTAACGCGTGAACGACTCCAAAATTCTGAAACCGTCGAGCGGATAAAAAGGCAGTAAATTGAACACGGCAAGCGACGTGTTTATCATAGTCATATACAAGAAAAATTCACTGAAAAACAACGTAACTTTAAGCCCGAATACGGTGGACGTATTACCCGCCCACACTCCGAAACCCATATAAAGCGCGGTGGACACGAACGCAAGAATCAGGTTCATACAGATTCCCGCAATGGATACCGTGAATATGCCGCGACGCGGGTGCTTGAAATTGTACGGGTTTACGGGAACGGGTTTCGCATAGCCGTACCCTACGGTCATAAGCATAATAAAGCCTATTAAATCGAAATGTTTAAGCGGATTGAACGTAAGTCTGCCACTGCTTTTTGCGGTATAATCGCCATTCCAAAGCGCGACTACGCCGTGAGCGTATTCGTGCATTGTCATCGAAATGACGACTGCAAAAAAGACTATAATAAATCCGGGCACCGAGTACGACTGATATATCAATTACTTTTAGTCCTCCGAAAGATATGTCGGGCAAACGTCGCGCGAAACAAGGTCTTCATAAGTCTGAGGTTTTACTATATATTCCGCCTTTCCCGCGTTTACGAGAACAACGGGCGGCACGGAATTTCTGTTATAATTGCTCGACATCGAATAATTGTAAGCCCCCGTCGAGAGAACGGCCAATATATCGCCGCTTTCCGCCTTGGGCAGTTTGGCGTCCGCTACGAGCATATCTCCGCTTTCGCAACACTTGCCTGCCACCGTTACCGTTTCGGTTGCGGGCGCGTTTGCTTTGTTGGCAAGTACGGCTTCGTATTTTGCTTCGTAAAGCGCATAGCGCGGATTTTCAAACATTCCGCCGTCTACGCTTATATACTTTTTTACATCCTTTATATCTTTGATTGCGCCGACCGTGTAGAGCGTAATTCCCGCCTCGCCCACGATGCTTCTTCCGGGCTCCAAAATGAGCTTAGGCGCGGAAATTTTCTTTTCGGCTATGTCTTCCGTAAGTCTGTCGACGATAGCTTCCACGTACTGATAAGGCTTTAACGGCTTATCTTCCGAAGTATAAGTAATTCCGTAACCGCCGCCCATATTAAGCTCTTTTACGGTACAACCGAGTTCGACGTTGAGCGTTTTAATAAAATCGGTCATTTTGTCTACGGCAATCTTAAACGGCTTTAATTCGAATATCTGAGAGCCTATATGGCAGTGCAAACCCGTAAACGCGAGATTTTTCTTTGCGAGTATAGCTCTTATCGCGTCCAAAGCCGCGCCGTCGGACACGGAAAAACCGAACTTGCTGTCTACGCGCGTAGTCTGAATGAATCTGTGCGTATGAGCGTCGATACCGGGATTTACGCGAACGAGTACCTTTTGCGTTTTTCCCTTTTCGCGCGCTATCGAATCGAGCAAGTCGATTTCGTACAAGCTGTCGATAACGACTGCGTGAACGCCCGCCGCAACGGCTTCGGAAAGCTCCTTTACGCTCTTATTGTTGCCGTGAAAATACATTTTATCCGCGCTCATACCGGCTTGCAAAGCGGTGTAAAGCTCGCCGCCCGAAACAACGTCGGCGCCGAGCCGCTCGGATTCGACTATTTTATAAACGGCTTTGCACGAAAACGCTTTCGACGCAAAACATACAAGACTGTCGGGATACTTTTCGTCCAGAACCTTATAATAGCTCTTGCATATATCTCTTATATATTTTTCGTCCATAACGTAAAGCGGCGTGCCGAATTGCTTTACAAGCTCGCCCGCCTTGCAGCCGCCAATTACAAGCTGTCCGTCGTTATCGGCATAAAGTGTGTCTCTCGTATTCATTCAATCAATCTCCGTAAAACCGTATACTTGATTATAATACCACTATTCCGCCGAATAGTCAAATAAAACGCCCGCGCTCAATCAAAAGAGCGGCTCCCGTTTTTGCTCGGAACCGCTCTTTTTCGCTAAGATTTACCGATTTACGACATTTACCAACGAGCGATTACGTCGTCGAGAATATCGAGATAACCTATTTTAGGCGAATCGCTCTCGGACAGTAAATCAACCGACCCTATTTCAACGCCGTCTACTATAACCTTTAAGTTGCCGATTTTGTCCCCTGCGGCAACGGGCGCGCAGATTTTTTCCACACATTCTTCGAGTATGACTTCGGACTTTGAATTTTTCTTTACAAAGCTGTAAAAGTCGTCTTTCGCAATTCCTTTAACCGTTTTGACCTTGCCCTTTTCGACGGAAAAGTCGCTTTCGGTCAGAGCTCCCTTTGTTACGAGCTGACGGGTTTCGTAATTTGCGAATCCGTAATTGAACAGCTTAGCGTTTTCGCCGTTGCGAATCTTCGAAGTTTCGGCGCCCATAACAACGCTTATAAGACGCGTGTTTCCGCGCTTTGCCGTAGCCGAAAGGCAATACATAGCCTCGTTCGTAAAGCCCGTTTTTCCGCCGTCGCAACCTTCGTATGCGCGGATGAGTTTGTTGGTATTGGAAAGCTGAGTTACCCTGCCGCTCGGGTGTTTGAAATCGAACATCCATACGGTCGAAAAATTATAGAATTGCGGATGCGAAAGCATTTCTCTCGTCATAAGTCCCACGTCGAAAGCGCAGCAGTATTGGTTAGGCGCGGGCAAACCCGTACAGTTTACGAAATTCGTATTTTCCATACCGAGCGCCGCCGCTTTTTCGTTCATACGGCTTACGAACGAA
>WSNJ01000005.1 GCA_013316045.1 Clostridia bacterium | reverse complement strand
CTCTTGCCATAAAAAATGCACCTCCAAAAGTGTCTAACTTTTGGGGTGCATTTCAATACGGGCAGCCTTTTTATTATTTATCTCCGAGTTCGGGGATATAATTCAGCGGGTCTACGTATTTTCCGCCGAGCTTCATTTCGAGATGCAAGTGCGCGCCTTCGTCGCGTTCGTAAGGCATATTAGCCGCAACGTTGCCGAGATGGTCGCCGAGAGCCACTTCCTGCCCTACTTCCACCGCTACGTCGGTATCGAGCCCCTTATAGTAGGAGAAAAGTCCGTCGCCGTGGTCTACGGTAATAACGGTAGCTTCGAGCACGGTGTGCTGAATAGCCGTTACTTTTCCCGCCGCTATCGCCATAACCTTTTCGCCTGCGTCTGCGGAAAAGTCTACGCCGTTATGCGTTCTCCAATAACCCATAGACGACGAATAAACGAGTTTTTCGAGCGACGAGAGCTTGCCGAGCGAATAGTTGCTCATAGGGCTTGCGAACTTCGGCGCTTCGGGGTCTTTAACGGGCGGCACGTCCACGTCTACATTGGGCGGCGTGGGGTCGGGCGCGTCGATAACGGGAGCGCGGTTACCGCCGAGAGTGAGCGACAGCGTTATTATAAGCGCGATTACCACGAGCGACGCCGTCATAAGGATTGCGTATAACATTTTCTTACTTAACTTTTTCTTCTTGTCTTTTGTTCCGCTTTGATAAGTTCTCATTTTATATAACCTCCGTGTAATGAATTATTGACGCGATTCCGCGGTTTATACATACGAAATAATTTTTTTTCAGTAACTGCCTTTCAGGAGCGGCATTCCGAACGCCACGCCCGAGCCGTTCACGGCAACCATAACGTTAATGCGCCTGCCCTTTACGGTTTCGAATATGTTCACCGTGGGCGCGTAGGCGTATAAAACGGTTACGCCGCCCAACTGCTCTTCCCAAAGAACGGTCGCGCCGAGTTCTTTCAAGCCCTTTTCCGCTTCGGCTCTGCCGCCCGCAATATCGAGCCGCGTGTAGGCGTTGAATCTGTCGAAAAGCGGTTTTTTTTCGTAGACGGTTTCCGCCCCGCCCGCGCCGTATACGGTATAAACGCCGTCGGCGGATACGGACAACAGCCCGTTATCGTACAGCCGCAAACCCGAAAAAAGCATAACAAACCCTAAAAACAGAACGAATTTTTTCATACCGCAGATTATTGACGGAATTTTTTATTTCAGACGTATTTTTATATGAAAATTTACTTGACAATTATTTTTATATAAATATAATAGTATATTACAAGCGGATTTCAATAAAATCGGCTTAAACAAAACGGAATAAGTCATCGGAGAACCGACTGCCGCAGCAGTCGAACGGCGTAGCCGTTCACGGGTTGATAAGATGTCGAGTGCGCTCGGGTATTTATATATCCGGCGCATTTTTTATAGGAAAAAAAACTATGCAAATAAAACTTTCGGACCATTTTACTTTCGGAAAACTGTTCAGGTTCGTATTGCCGTCGGTGTTTATGATGGTCGTAACTTCCGTATACGGAGTTATCGACGGTTTTTTCGTATCCAACTTTGTGGGCAAAACGTCGTTCGCGGCGGTAAACCTTATAATTCCGTTCACTATGATTTTAGGCGGAACGGGCTTTATGATAGGCACGGGCGGAGCGGCTCTCGTATCACGCTTCTTAGGCGAAAACAACCCCGAAAAAGCCAACCGCTGTTTTTCTATGGTAATATATTTCGCCGCCGTTTTGGGCGTAATTCTGTCGGTTCTCGGAATTTCGCTTATGCGTCCCGTGGCTCGGCTTTTGGGCGCGAGCGACGAAATGCTCGAAGACTGCGTGATATACGGCAGAATAATAGTCGGCTTTACCGTGTTTTTTATGTTGCAGAACATATTCCAAAGTTTTCTCGCGGCGGCTGAAAAACCCAAAATGGGGCTTACTGTTACGCTTATCGCGGGAGCAACGAACGCCGTGCTCGACGCGCTGTTTATAGCCGTTTTCAAGTGGGGCGTAATAGGCGCCGCCGTCGCCACGGGAATAGGACAGCTTTTGGGCGGTTTTATACCTATGATTTATTTTTCGCGTAAAAACACGAGCTTACTGCGCCTTACCAAAACAAATCTCGAAATAAAAACGCTTCTGAAAGTCTGCGGCAACGGCTCGTCGGAGCTTCTAACTACCGTCGCGTCGTCGGTCGTAAGTATACTTTACAATTTTCAGCTTATGAAGTTTTTCGGCGAAGACGGCGTTTCGGCGTTCGGCGTTGTAATGTACGTTCAGTTCATATTCCTGGCGATAGAAATCGGCTATTCGATAGGAAGCGCGCCGATAGTCGGATACAACTTCGGCGCGGCAAACGATAAAGAACTTAAAAACGTATTCGGAAAAAGCCTGCTGATAATGGGAATCGCGGGCGTTGTTTTGTCGGCGCTGGCGGAAGCTCTCGCCATACCGCTTGCCAAACTGTTCGTCGGCTACGACCGGGACTTATGCTCGCTTACCGTCTTTGCGTTCAGGCTGTTTTCGTTTGCATATATCTTTACGGGAATAAATATTTTCGCGTCGGGCTTTTTCACCGCGCTCAACAACGGCGCGGTTTCCGCGATACTGTCGTTTATGCGCACGCTCGTATTTCAGGTAGTATTCGTATTCTCACTGCCCGCTGTATTCGGAGTTAACGCGATATGGTGCGCTATGCTCGCGGCGGAAGGCTGCGCGTTCGTAACGTCGGTAATATTCTTTATATCAAAAAGAAAGAAATACCGTTACGCCTGATTTTCTTCCGCACTTTCTCCCGTTCCGTCTTTCTTTTCCGCCCCTGCGGTAAGCGCGGCGAAAAGCGGTTCGAGCATTTCGCTGCTCGGCGGCGCGGTAAAGCGAGAAACGAGCGGAACTATTATAACGGACGCAATCATTGCGAATACGCCTATCGCGGGCGGCGAAAAGTATCCCGCGGCGGCGGCGTTGCCCGTATGAGATAATATAAGCGAAACCGAGTACAGAATAAGCGTAACCGAAAGCCCCGAAACTATGCCCGCATACGCGCCCTTTTTCGTTGCTTTTTTGCTGTAAAGCCCCCATATATACGGTCCTAAGAAACAGCCCGCAAGCGTTCCCCAGCTTAAACTCATAAGCGAGATTATTCCCGCGGGGCGCGTTATCGCTATAACGACCGACACGGCGACGAACGCCACGCAAAGCAAACGCATAAGAAGATTGACCTTTTTATCGCTTGCGTCCTTTTTTATATAACCCTTGTAAAAGTCTACGGCTACGGCGGACGAACCCGACAGAGTAAGCGACGCGAGAGTGCTCATACTCGCGCTCATAACGAGAACGACTATCAGCCCCACGAGTCCCGCGGGCAGAGCTTCCACGAGAATAGTCGGGATAATCTTGTCTTCCTGCCCCGACGCCACGAGCGCCCCTACCTGTTCCGCGCCGATTATATAGCACGCAAAACACCCCACAAGGTACGCGCAGACGCCTATCACGAGCGCAAAAACCGTCGAAACCCAAGCGGCTTGCTTTATTGCCCTCTCGCTTTTTACGGTGTGAAATTTATGTACTATTTGCGGCAGACCCCACGTGCCTAAACTTGTCAAAAGCACGAGCATCAAAAGAGAATATCCGTGCGGCGCGCCGCCTTGTGAAGTAAACGCGGGAAAGAACCCGAGTTCGTCGGCAAACAGTTTCTTAAAACCCTCTACCGCTCCGCCGACCTTTTCGTAATTCATTACAAAGCCGACCATAACGACAACGCCCAAAAGCATTATTATGCCCTGAAAAAAGTCGGTTAAGACAGTCGCAAAGTATCCGCCGAAGAAAAGATACACGGCGGTAAGCGTTGCCATAATAAG
Source organism: Clostridia bacterium (assembly GCA_013316045.1). Lineage (GTDB taxonomy): Bacteria > Bacillota > Clostridia > Christensenellales > Pumilibacteraceae > RACS-047. The sequence continues at coordinate 41,118 of WSNJ01000005.1, read as the reverse complement.
CACTATCGCCCAAAACGGTATTCCGAATACGAGCTCGAACAGATACCCCAAGCCCTGATAAACGCTCGCGGCGTAAGGCACTAAGAATATAAAGATTATAACTGCGCATACGAGCTTTATATGCTTGGACTCGTAGCGTTTTTCAAACATTTCGGGCAGAGTTCTCGCGCCGAAAAAATGCGTTGCGCGGCGCGTTCTGCGCGCGAGCACTATCCAGGCGATAAGCGAGCCGATTATTGCGTTGCCTACGCCTATCCACAGCGAACCCAAGCCGTAAGCATAACCGTTTTTGCCCGCATAACCTATAAAAATAACGGCGGAAAAGTACGTAGTCCCGTATGCGAAAGCAGTCATTATTCCGCCCATACCCTTGCCCGCAAGCAAGAAGTCGTCAACCGTTTTACTGCGCTTGCGCGTATAGAACGCTATCCCGAACAGCGCGGCGATATACAAAACGAGTATTAAAATATCGAGCCAATTTGCCAAGTGATTTCTTACCTTTCCTTTTAATTTCCGCTCTTACAAAAGCGTCTCGACGCTACCAATCCTGTTTTTTAAGCGTGGGATTTTTCACGTCGTTGTAATACGCGAAATACTTGCGCTTGATTTCGTCCTTGTCGTCCGCCGAATAGCCGAGCATTTCTTCGAGTTCGCTTACCGTAAAGTCCGACATCGAAACTTCGCCGTCGAATTCTTCGAAAAGCCGCATTAAATCACGTTCAGTCATAATTCTTTCTCTCCCGCTGATTTTTCAATTATAACACACAAACGCGCATTATACCAAACAAAAAACCGCCGCAACAGAATTTTGCGTCGGTTTTTTCAAGTATGATTTACGGTTCTAATCTTTGTGTCCTTTGCAAGCGGAGCAGTCGCCGCAACAGTTATGAACTTTCTTTTTTCTTTCGCGCTTTTTCGGAAGAATGCCCTGCGCCGCGAGTCTGTCTCTGCGACGGTTAAATAAGATAATTCCGACTGCCGCCGCCGCGATGAGAGCCGCCACGATAAACAGCGTCCACCACCAAGAACCGACAAGGTAAACCACCGTACCTACAAGATACGAAGTTACCACCCAGAACAACACGGTCCATTTGAACGTTCCCTTTTTAAGCTCGCCCTTTGCCGTTGCGCAAGCTGCGAAGCAAGGAATCGTAGTCATATTGAACACGATAAACGCTATCAGTCCCGGAATGGTGATGCCCGTCGCGGAAATCATAGTAACCGTTTCGAGTACGCCGTCTTCCGTAGCGACAAGCGTGCCGGCTATCGCCGCGGCAAGCGTTCCGAACGTAGCTATAACGTTCTCCTTTGCCACAAGACCCGTAATGGCGGCGACTGCGAACACCCAACCGAACGCGCCGAGCTGAGAACCGAATCCGAGCGGCGTGAACAGCGGCTGAACTATCATACCTATCGAGCCGAGAATACTTTCGTTCATTCTCAGGTTTACAAGCCCTTCTTCGCCTTCTTCGAGCAAGAACTGCCAGCTCGGCGAGAACGACGACAAGAACCAAATAAGAACGGTGGACGCGAGTATTATAGTGAACGCCTTTTTGACGAAGTGTTTCGTCTTATCCCACAAGTGAATCATAAGGCTCATAAATCTCGGCATACGGTACGACGGCAATTCCATTATAAACGGCGGGATTTCGCCGCGCATCGTAGTATTGTGCATAAGTATAACCGTTACTATTGCGGTAACTATTCCGAGCAAGTACATCGAGTACGTTATCACGTCGGCGTTTCCGACCCCGAAGAACGAAACTATTCCGCCGGCTATCGCCGTTAAAATCGGGAGCTTCGCGCCGCAAGAGAAGAACGGAATTACGCGAACGGTCGAAACTCTCTCTTTTTCGTCGGCAAGAGTACGCGTGTTTATCATTGCGGGAATGGAACAGCCGAAGCCCATAATCATAGGCATAAACGCCTTACCCGAAAGTCCGAACTTGCGGAAAATTCTGTCGAGCAGGAACGCCACGCGCGCCATATAGCCGCTGTCTTCGAGAATAGAGAAGAACAGAAACAGCGTGAGTATCTGCGGCAGAAAGCCGAGTACTGCGAGTAAGCCGCCGAGTATGCCGTCCACAACGAAACTCCCGACCCACAGCGGTCCGCTCGCACAGCACAGCTCCGCCAAAACGTTTATCCATTCGAGCACCCAATTCAATAGGTTTGTTAAGATTACGCCCGGCGAGAATACCGCGCCGTCGTAGAAACAAGCAAGCAACGTTACGCCCGCGTTGTCCATATTAAAGCCCGAATCTTTGAGCTTGGGAAGTCCGCCCGCCATTGCGCTTATAAACAATAAGTCTTCCGAGAACGTAAGGTGGAAAATTACGAACATTATCGCAAGAAAAATCGGAATACCGAAAATTCTGTGCGTCAACACCCTGTCGGCTTTATCCGATTTGGTGAGCTTTTCGGTTTTCGGCTTTTTTGTGTAGCTGAGCGAGAAATTCTGCGATATGTACTTGTAGCGCGCGTCGGCTATAAACGCTTCGCAATCGTTGCCGAAATTCTTGTCTTGAAACTTTTCGCGGAACGTTTCGACGATTTTTTCCGCAGCCGCCCACTTGCCCGTTTCCAACTCGTCTTTTTCCACGAGCTTGACAGCGTGGAACAGCGGGTCCGAAACGTTTTCGGCAATAAGAGCGTCCTTTACTTCGTTTATTACTCCGCCGATAGCCGTATCTGAAAAAATATTCGTAGCTTCGCGACCCGTTTTCGCCGCTTCGTACGCGCGTTTCATAAGCTCGCTTATGCCGCGGTTTCTGAGAGCCGAAATCGGTACTACGGGAACGCCCGTGCGCTTTTCGATGGAAGCGGCGTTTATGCTGTCGCCCGCGCTCTCCACTTCGTCTATCATATTGAGCGCTATTACCACGGGAACCGACGTTTCCATAAGCTGAGTCGTAAGATACAGGTTGCGCTCCAAGTTCGTAGCGTCTACCACGTTTATTATGCAATCGGGTTTTTCGTCCAAAACATAGTTACGCGAAACTATTTCTTCGGGCGTGTACGGCGAAAGCGAATAAATTCCCGGCAAGTCGATTATACTTATCGGCTCCGACAGCTTTTTGTATACGCCCTCGCGCTTGTCTACGGTAACGCCCGGCCAGTTGCCTACGTATGCCGTCGAACCCGTCAATGCGTTGAACAGCGTAGTCTTTCCGCTGTTCGGGTTTCCCGCCAACGCAAAATTCATTTTTCTACCTCCATTAAAATACATTCGGCTTCACTCTTGCGCAAGCTCAACTCGTATCCGCGCAAAGTAACTTCGATAGGGTCGCCGAGCGGCGCAACTTTTTTCATTACGATTTCCGCGCCGGGGGTTACGCCCATATCGAACAGCCTGCGGCGTATCCGACCTTCCGCCGTAATACCGCGCACCGTCCCTTTTTCGGACGGTACGAACTCTTTCAACGTTTTTTCCATACGGTATATTTTTTCTCCTTAAAAAATTTTTTTTATATCGGTAAATTATAAGTATAAGGCGGCGGAGAGTGGTGCGGATTTTCGCAACAGTTGCCGCGCAAGCGAATGAGTGTATTTTGACATACTCGATTGAGCTTGCGCGGCAAACGTAGCGGAAAGACGTGCCGCTATACGCCGCCGTATTAGACTACTAAAATTTTCATCGCCAACCCGCGATTTATAGCTACCCTACCGTCCTTAACTTGCAAAATAACGCTCCCGCCGCTGTCGCTTACGGCGGTAAGAAAAGACCCCGCGCCTAATCCTATGCTTTCGAGATGCTTTTTTGTTTTGTCTTCCGCCTTGATTTCGACAACCTTAACCTGCTTGCCTATCGGCGCAAATGCCAACGTCATAAAACCACTCCTTTCCAAGTTCGCATAGGCGAACACTGTTTCGAAAATATAAGTTCGCACAAGCGAACCAAAACCGATAAATTTAAGTTCGCCATTGCGAACTTACAAACACATTATATAATAAAATCCTTGCGCTTGTCAAGGATTTTGATAATAATTTTATATGAATATCCGAGATTTTTCGACTGCTCCGTCTACGCCGCCTATTTATAAATTATATCAAATTCAACCTCAACTTCAAAATCAGGATAAATCAACCTTACGCTTTGAGTCAAAGTAGAAAGCACTTCTTCCTTAATAGCTTCGTACTTTTGCGGGAGTTTTAAGTGAAACGAAACTTTGTTTTCTTCCTTATCGAGCTGTAACTCGTGAATCGAGCTGTTATGATAGCGCGAAATAACTTCGCGTATCGTCTTTCTCAACTTGTTAAGCTCGGGGTCGGAAACGTCTACGGGGTCCACGTGAATAACAAGGTCTATTTTAAGCTCGCGCGCAACTTTTTTTTCAAGCTCGTCAATAATGCGGTGCGCTTCGACGATGGAAAGATTTTTATCGAACTCGGCGTGTACCGAACCCACGCGCACGTTCGGACCGTAGTCGTGCAAGCGCAAATCGTGAACGCCCGCAACCATTTCGCCGCCGCCTACGATTTCGCAGATTTCGCGTTCGAGTTCGGGCGCGGAGCCGTTGCCGAGAAGTTTATTCATAGTTTCGAGCACTATTTTTATTCCGCCGATTGCCACGGCAAGCGAAACGAAAATACCGCAGATTCCGTCTATGTTGAACGAAACGAATCCCGATACGATAAACGCGATAAGCACGACGCCGCTTACAAAGCAGTCCGACAAGCTGTCGAACGCGGCGGCTTTCAGCGCGTCCGACTTGATTTTTTTAGCCGTAACGCCGTAGAAAACGCACATACAGAATTTAACGAAAATAGAAACGGACAGAATAATTATCCCGAGCAGACTCATCGAAATAGGCTCGGGCGTAATTATTTTTTTTATGCTCGTTATCATAAATTCCGCGCCCACAACGATTATAATAAGCCCTATAATAAAGCTCGCTATATACTCGTATCTGCCGTGTCCGTAAGGGTGGTCTTTGTCCGCCTTGCGCTCGGAAAGAGCAAACGCGGAAACGGTAACCACGCTGCTGCCCGCGTCGGAAAGATTGTTCACCGCGTCGGTAGTAAGCGAAACGCTGCCCGAAAGTATTCCCGCGGCGAGCTTACCCGCGCCCAACAGCAAATTAAGGCAAAGCCCCGTCAGCCCCACCGTTACGCCTTGTTTATTTCTGTTGTTCGTCTTTTCGGACATATTTTTTTCTCTTAATGAAAGCACAGTCGCACGGCAGACGCGCAACAGGCGGCACGACGGCGAACGAGTGTACTCTATACGTACTCGACTGAGCCGACGCGACGCAAGTAGCGTGTATCCCGTGATGAATGTGCTTTCATTCCCTTAAAATTTTTTGAGTATTTCCTTACAGTGCCTTTCAATCGTCTTTTCGTCGGCGCGTTCGGGACATTTGATATTGTCCGCAATCGCCCACTTTTCGGTATGAACCGCAACTTCACCCGCTTCAAGCGTAAACAGCGGCGTCAAAGATTCTATCTCTATGAAATCTTCGTTCGTATAGCTTTCGAAGTTACAACCGAAATTCGGATATTCCACGTCGTAGAAGTATTCAAACTTTTTCGCAACGAGCTGATTGTGATTGAAGTAGCACGCGTACCCGTCGTCCACGGTCGAGCCGAACTTGAACGCAGGCGTCTTTTTCTTATCGGGAACTACGGTTATAAACTTATCGCCGAAGTAAACGCGGCGGTCGTTCATTTTCGAGTACGGCCATAAAGATACGGCGCGGTTGGCAATAAGTCCCGTATCGAGCGAAGAATTCGGAACTACGAGCAATCCGCCGTGCGCAAACTGCGACAACGCCCAAATCGAAAGCTCTACGTCGAACATTCCGTTATTCTTGATAACGTTGTTTACGGTAACGACGCCGCCTTCGTCCATAGTTATTTCAAAGCCCTTGGATAAAAGAGTTTTTTCTTCGGTAGACATAACAATAACGCCGTTATCTTTTATCTCGTAAACGCACTCTGCGTTATCGGGCTGATACGAACGCGGTTTGTCTTCGGGCGCGTGCCAAACTCTGTGTCCGCCGTAAGGGACCCACTCGTCCGCGCCGCTTGTTCCCGCCGTTTCGTCGAAAACCTTAAAATGATTTTCTCCGCCGCCGCAGGTATAGCTTATAATGCGCGGTCCTACGTCCGTAGTTATTATCATTTCGACGTTGCCGTTGGAAAGACTTACGCAATTTTTCCAACCTTTGAATTCTTTCTTTGTTACGGTTACCATAATTTTATAAATCCTTTTTATTTGTAAAGTGATTTTTTATTTTAATAAGGCGAAACGGATGCGTGTAGAGACGGGCAACAGGCGGCTCGTCGGCAAGGGCGCGTATCAAAACATACGTAACCGCGCCGACGTGCCGCACGTAGCCCGTATATGCGCGCATCCGTTTCGCCGTTACAGTACGTCGTCGTCCGAATTGGGGTCCGCCGCCAGAATCTGCTCCGTCGACATACTCGAAATTTCCACTCCGCCCGAGCCGTCGGTAAAATCTTCTTCCGTGCCGCGCAAATTTTCGTCTTCGGGAATAATGAAATTTCCGCCGTCGCGTTCGGGCGGCATACTCTTTTCGAGATACGAAGATTTGTCAAGGTCGGCAAACGAAACGTATTCGCCTTTCCAGGCAAGGTCTACGCTTCCCGTTTCGCCGTTGCGGTGCTTGGCTATAATAAGCTCGACCTTATTGCGCAAAGATTCTTCGACGGTAAGGTCGTGCGGGTCGTGTTCACGGTAAATGAACATAATAATATCCGCGTCCTGCTCTATCGCGCCGCTTTCGCGCAAGTCGGACATCTGAGGTTTTTTGTTCGTGCGCTTTTCGACTTCACGCGACATCTGACTTAACAACAGTATAGGAACGTTGAGTTCTTTCGCCGCAATCTTCATAGTACGCGTGATTTCCGAAATTTCCTGCTGACGGCTCTCTACGCGCTTACCCGAACTCATTAGTTGCAGGTAGTCTATCATAACGAGGTCAAGACCCTTTTCGCGCTTTAACCTGCGGCACTTCGACAGAATTTCGATAGGCGTGGTAAGCGACGAATCGTCTATATAAATATGCGCCGCGTCGAGTTTGTTTTTCGCGTGGTACAGCCGTTTCCACTCGTCGTTGGAAAGTTTTCCCGAACTTGCGTTTGCCATATTGACTTTTGCGACCGAGCAAAGCATTCTCTTTGCAAGCTGAACGGCGGGCATTTCGAGCGAGAATACGGCGCACTTGTACGGGTCGGGTTTGCCCGCGGGAGTGCGGCGGTTGTTGTCGAGAGCCGCGTGCTGAATAAAATTCATACCGATACTCGTTTTTCCCTGACCGGGGCGCGCCGCAATCAAAATAAGGTCGGACGGCTGCAAACCGTTAAGCATATCGTTGAGCCGCTTAAAGCCCGTAGGTATGCCCTTGCCCGCTTTCGGGTCGTTGAACATAAGCTCCATTTTGCTTATGGCGTCCGCCGTTGCGGAACGGATTTCCACAAGCGACGATTTATCGAGCTTTTCGGCAAGCGAATATATTTCGCTTTCGGCAAACGGCAGCGCGTTGTCCTCGGGGTCGCCCGTAAACGCCTTGTCGGTTATCTTCTGCGCGGATTCAATCAGCTTGCGCAGAGTGGAGTTCTTTTTTACGATATCGGTATAGTGGCGGTAGTTCGACGCGCTCGGAACTATGTTCGACAGCGAAGTCAGATACGTAAGTCCGCCGACCGATTCCATACTGCCCATCGTTTCGAGTTCCTGAACGAGCATAACGATATCGATAGGCTTATCCTTTTGCATTATATTCAGCATCGCGCGGAAAATTTCGCGGTGTGCCTTGGAATAAAAGTCGTCTTCTTTCAGCTCGCTTAAAATATGTATGGGCGCGTACTCGTCTATCATTACGCAACCGAGCGCGGCTTGTTCGGCTTCTAAGCTGTGCGGCAAAACGCGAGCCGTAAGATTCGGATGCTCTTTTCTTTGTTTTTGCGTATTATCGGGCATAGCGACTCCTTTTGTTAAAATTATTTATCCGCTATCTTCTTGCGGGCGGCGAGCTTGGCGCGCGTTTCGGCGTCGAGAATTTTCTTTCTTATTCTTATACTCGAAGGCGTAACTTCCAGATACTCGTCGTCGGCTATAAATTCGAGCGCCTGTTCGAGCGACATAGTTTTCGGCGGAGTAAGGCGCAAAGCGTCGTCGGACGCGGCGGAGCGCATATTCGTCATTTGCTTTTTCTTGCATACGTTCACGACGATATCGCCGCCCTTGGGGTTCTCGCCGACTATCATACCCGCATAAACTTTCGCGCCCGCGCCTATAAACAGCTGTCCGCGTTCCTGCGCGTTGAAAAGTCCGTAAGGCACGGCTTCGCCCGTTTCGTGAGCTATCAGCGAACCGTTGGGTCTGCGGTCTATATCGCCCGCGAACGGCGCGTATTTTTCAAACACTGAGCTGAAAATACCTTCGCCCTTCGTGTCGGTCAGAAATTCCGACTTATACCCGAACAGTCCGCGCGCAGGGATAAGAAATTCGAGTTTCATACGCTCGTTAACGGCGTTCATAGTAAGAAGTTCGCCCTTTCTTATGCCCATTTTTTCCATTACTATGCCTACGCTCTCGCTCGGAACGTCGATTGTAAGCAAATCGAACGGCTCGGTTACGTTCCCGTTCTCGTCGTTTTTATACAGCACGCGCGGCATCGAAACCTGAAACTCGTAGCCTTCGCGCCGCATATTTTCTATGAGTATAGACAAGTGCATTTCGCCCCTGCCGCACACGGTGAACGCGTCGGACGAAGCCGTGTCGGAAACTCTTATCGACACGTCGCGGACGGTTTCCTTGTACAGCCTTGCGCGCAGGTGGCGCGAAGTTACGAACTTGCCTTCCTTACCCGCGAACGGACTGTCGTTTACCGCAAAAGTCATTTCCACGCTCGGCTCGGAAATAGCGGGAAATTCGAGCGGAGATACGTCGGATACGTCGCACAGCGTATCGCCTATCGAAACGCCTTCTATTCCCGAAACGCAGACTATATCGCCCGCCGTCGCGCTCTCTACGGGAACGCGGTTAAGCCCTTCGAACGTGAATATGCTCGTTACCTTACTGCGCACGGGCGTTTCGCCTTGCTTGTGGAAATTCGTAAGCGCGATAGGCATATTCTGCTTTAACACGCCGCGCTCTATTCTGCCTATGCCGATAGTTCCCACGTAGTCGGAATAGTCGAGCGAGCTTATAAGCATCTGAACGGGCTTGTCCACGTCGGCTTGCGGCGCGGGAATGTGGCGCACTATCGTTTCGAAAAGCGGAATCAAATCCGTGCCCTGCTTAGAATAGTCGAGCGTAGCCGTGCCTTCTCTCGCCGAACAGAAAACGATAGGGCTGTCGAGCTGTTCGTCCGTCGCGTTGAGTTCCATAAGAAGTTCGAGAGCTTCGTCGCAAACTTCCTTTACTCTCGCGTCGGGCTTGTCTATCTTGTTGACCACTATAACGACTTTGTGATTGAGCTGCAACGCCTTAGACAAAACGAAACGCGTTTGCGGCATCGTGCCTTCGTAAGCGTCGATAAGCAGCACTACGCCGTTTACCATTTTGAGTATACGTTCGACTTCGCCGCCGAAGTCCGCGTGTCCCGGGGTGTCGATAACGTTGATTTTATAGTTGCCGTACTTGACGGAAGTATTTTTCGCAAGTATGGTTATTCCGCGCTCGCGCTCCAAATCGAAGCTGTCCATTACTCTTTCGCGGACTACCTGATTTTTACGGTATGCGCCGCCCTGCTTTAACATTTCGTCCACAAGCGTCGTCTTGCCGTGGTCTACGTGGGCTATTATTGCTATGTTTCTTATCTGTTCGTTAGTCATAAATCTTACGCGCGGTTATAAACGTCGCAATACTGCGTTAAGCTGTGCTTTTCTCGGGTCATTTACCATAAGTAAACTCCCCGTCGAAAATGCTCGCTTGCCTTGTCTTGCTCGTTTCTAACCGCGCTTGCTCCGTTAAAATAAATCAGTATCCCGCAAACGGGTTATTGTCGTTGCCGTCGTTGTTTTTGCCGTTGTACTCCGCGAACGGGTCTGCGTTATTCGTTTCGTAAGGGTCGTAAGGAAAGCGTTCTTTCGCCGCGGCGTAAGCCGTTTTCTTAGGTTCTTTCGGCTTGCGGAATTTGCAGTAAAGCAAAATCGCGCCGACCGTCGCAAGTCCCAAAAGTATTGCGAGAACGTTCCAACCCACGGAATTCGCGCGCACGTACTCGTAAACTATCTTATCTTCCTTTTCGTCGAAAAGCGAATCGAACAGATAATATTTATTTCCCTGATTGTCGCGCAGAGTCTGTCCAGAAGTTTTCATTTTGCTGTTCGATTGCAAAATAAAGCTCGTTTTAAGCGTGCTCGGCGTAAACGCGCCGTTCGGGAACGCGTCCTTAAAGCACGGAATTATTTCTATTTCGTAATTTTCGGTTGTTGCGCTTTCGCTCTTTAATACGTAACCTTTTTCAAGCAACTCGGTTTTTTTCTCTTCGTAATTTTCAGCCGATTTATCGAGTGGGAAAATCTCGTAAAGACCGTTGTTAATAACGCCCATAGCCGAATTATCCGTTTCGTCGCGATTACTTCCGTCGCCGCGGTCGTAGCTCTTATAGAACTGCTCTTTATACGAATTGAAAACGCCGTCCTGTTCGACTCTTATATGATACATAAAAAAGCCTTTTTCAATGGTCATACCGTCATTGCTTTCTTCACCGTCCGCATTGTCGGGCGCATCGTCTTCGTCGTCGCCGACGTCGTTCGGAACTTCCATAATAAAACTTATAGACGTAACCGTTCTGTCGCTTTCGTCGGTTTCGTTGTGCTCGAAATTCGTGCGCGTTTCCATAACGGCGGTAATATACTGTTCGAGCGTCCAGGGCGTTCCCGCGTCGGCGTTAAGTCCGCGCAAGTAGCCCATCTCTTTAAGACGTCCGTTATGCTTGTGAGCCGCGTCGGTTTTTGCGGCTGAGTCGAGCGCGCGCATTTCGGTATTATCGAGCAGAAACTCGACTATAAAAACAGTACCGTCGCTTTGCGGATACTGCCACAAATAGACTTCGCTTTCACAGCCGACAAACATAAGCGCCGACAATATAAGGGTTAAAACAATAACGATTTTCTTTTTCATATCGTTCCTTTTTATATTATTTTTTTCGATTCCGCGCCGCCTTGCCGCACGCAACCCGCTTTATTCGCAAAGTTTTTTAAGCTCTTTAAGCGTATCCCTGAACTCCCCGAAAGCCACTTCGTACGGATAATCCGTCATAAGGTCTACTCCGCAGTCTTGAAGAATTTCATACGGCGATTTGCAGCCGCCCGCACTGAGAAACATTTTGTATCTGTCGAATGCGGGTTTGCCGCCCGAGAGAATCGAGTTTGCGATATTAACCGCGCTTACTATACCCGTAGCGTACTGATAAACGTAGAACGGGCTGTAAAAATGCGGTATTCTCGCCCATTCCATACGGATTTGCTTGTCGTGCTTTGCCGCGGGTCCGTAGTACTTCTTGTTCAGCTTCATATAAGTTTTGCAAAGCGTTTCGACCGTAAGCGGCTGACCGCCCGCTTCCATCTTGTGAGCCGCCGCTTCGAACTCCGCGAACATAGTCTGACGGAACAGCGTAGTGCGGAACGTATCGAGATAGTACGAAAGCAGATACTTTTTAAGGTTTTCGTCCTTTGTAACGCCGAGCAGATATTTAAGGAGCAGAACTTCGTTTACGGTGCTTGCCACTTCGGCTACGAAAATAACGTAATCGCTCTTTGCATACGGCTGAGTTTTCGACGAATAATACGAGTGCATCGAATGCCCGAGCTCGTGCGCTATCGTGAACACGTCGTGCGTGGTGCGCGAGTAATTCAGAAGCACGTAAGGATGAACTCCGTGCACGCCGCACGAATATGCGCCGCTTCGCTTGTTATCCGTTTCGCAAACGTCTATCCAACGCTCGTCGCGCGCCTTTCTCAGCATAGAAAGATATTCTTCGCCCATAGGCGCAAGCCCTTTAAGAACCATCTCGAACGCTTCTTCGTAGTCGCACGCAATGTCGGCGTTTTCAAACATAGGCACGTATAAATCATACATATGCAGATTGTCGGCTTTAAGAACCTTTTTGCGGAGAGCAACGTAATCGTGAACCGCGTCCAAATTCTGCGAAGTCTTTTTAACGAGCGTGTCGTAAACGGCGGTAGGCACGTCGTTGCCGCTCAAAGACTTTTCCATAGCCGATTTATAGCCGCGTACTTCCGCAAGAAAATTATCCTTGTTTACCGCGGACGCATAGTTTGCCGTAAGAGTGTTTATAAGGCTCTCTACTGCGGCGTACATTCCCTTGAACGCTTTTTTGCGCACTTCGGCGTCGGGGTTTTGAAGCCACAGACTGTATTTGCCGTGCGTCATCTGCTCGCGCTTGCCGTTAACCGAAATAACGGGCAAAGGCAAATCTACGCTGTCAATCGTGTGGAAAATATCGTGAAACGACGAGAACACTTTACCGCCGCGCGCAAGCAGACGTTCTTCCGACGCCGAAAGTATATGCTTTTTCTCATGGATTATTTCGCTCAGAGCGTAGTCGTAATCCGAAAAATCGGGGTCGCGTATAAATTCTTTGAGCGTGGTTTCGTCGAGCGCGGAAATCTCGGGCGTTATAAACGACGAAAGCGAGCCGTACTGAACAAACAGCGTTTCGGCGCGCGAATTCAGCGATTGCGCCGTTTCGTCCTTTGCGTTCTCGTCCTTTTTCAGCATAGTATAGCAATACAGCCGCTCCATACGCTGATTTATATTGTCCCTGAACTTAAAGCATTCGAGCAGATTTTCCTTTACTCCGAGCTTGCCTTTGAACGTAAGTATTTTCACTATCTCTTTATTGAGCGCGGAATACTCTTTCTCCCACTCGCTTATATTCACGAATATGTCGTCTAAGTTCCATTTATACTTTAATTCCACTTCACTTCTTTTCATTGTTTTTCTCTCCTTTTGAGATTGGATTTAAGTGTCTGACAAGGCGGCGGAAAGACGTGCCGCTCTCCGCCGCCGCGCCGCAATTAATTTTTGTTGCTGTGTATCGGCGCCGGTATCCTTCCGCCGCGTTCTATAAACGCTTGCGGCGAATAAGCGTTAACGCTCATTACGGGCGCGGTTCCGAGAAGTCCGCCGAACTCCACTTCGTCGCCCACGTCTTTATCGGGCGCGGGAATTATGCGGACGGCGGTCGTCTTGTTGTTTATCATTCCTATCGCGCACTCGTCGGCTATAATCGCGCTTATCGTGTGCGCGGACGTGCTGCCGGGAATTGCAATCATATCGAGTCCGACCGAGCAAACGGCCGTCATAGCTTCGAGCTTTTCCAGCCCGAGCGCGCCTTTTTTAACGGCGTTTATCATTCCTATATCTTCCGACACGGGTATAAAAGCTCCCGAAAGTCCGCCGACGCTCGACGACGCCATAACGCCGCCCTTTTTGACCGCGTCGTTCAGCATAGCAAGGCAAGCCGTAGTACCGGGCGCGCCTACGCTGTCAAGCCCCATAGCTTCGAGTATGTGCGCCACGGAGTCGCCGACCTTAGGCGTGGGCGCAAGCGATAAATCGACTATGCCGAACTCGCAACCGAGCCGCTTTGCCGCTTCCGTTCCTATAAGCTGACCCGCGCGCGTTATCTTGAACGCCGTCTTTTTTATAATCTCGGCAAGCTCGGTAAGATTAACGTTGCCCGCTCTCTCAATCGCGCTCTGCACAACCCCGGGCCCCGAAACGCCCACGTTGATAATGCCGTCGCCCTCGGACACTCCGCTGAATGCGCCCGCCATAAACGGGTTGTCTTCGACCGCGTTGCAGAACACCACGAGTTTGGCGCAACCGCTTCCGCCGCTCTTTGCCGTAAGTTCGCTGAGCCGTTTTATCTTTTGCCCCATAAGCGCGACCGCGTCCATATTTATACCGTGCTTCGACGAGCCCACGTTAACCGACGAGCAGACCTTTTCGGTCGAAGCAATCGCTTCGGGGATAGAATCGATAAATTCCCTTTCGCGCGCCGTAATACCCTTGGACACAAGCGCGGAATATCCGCCCAAAAAGTCTATGCCGACCGTCTTTGCCGCCCTGTCGAGCGCTTTTGCTATCTTTACGTAGCCGCCGCACGCACTGCCTACGAGCGACGCGGGCGTTACCGACACGCGCTTGTTTACAATCGGTATTCCGTACTCCGCCGCAAGGTCGTTGCCCGTCTTTACGAGCTTTTCCGCGCGGGAAGTTATTTTATCGTAAATCTTGTCGCACGTTTTTTCAACCGAATCGCATACGCAGTCCAAAAGCGACAACGACAGCGTTATCGTCCGCACGTCGAGATTCTGGTTTTGAATCATCTGTATTGTTTCGAAAATTTCGTTCTTGCTAAGCATTTCTCAAATCCTGTGCATACTGTTGAAAATATCTTCGTGCTGAATGCGAATATCCACGCCGATTTTCTTGCCGAGAACCGACAGCTTTTCGCCTATCGCGCCGATTTCGTCGGATTCGGACACGTCGACCATCATCATCATAACGAAATTCCCGCCCATAAGCGTTTGAGAAATATCTTCGACGTTCGCATTGAGCTTCAAAAGTTCGCCCGACACAGCGGCTATAATACCTTTCTTATCTTCACCTATTACCGTTACTATTGCTTTCAAAATATTTCCTCTTTAATTACTATTTTATCTGTAACGGCGAAGAGCCGTGCGTAGGCGGACAACAGGCGGTGCGGCGGCGAATGAGTGTATTCCGACATACTCGATTGAGCCGACGCGCCGCACGTAGTTCGCATACGTGCCGCTATGCGCCGTTACAACAATTTATAAGACATTAAAATATTAGCGTGCGTTACTATTTTCATTTTCTGCCCGTTCTCTAACGGGGGCTTGTCTATCGTATGTTCAACAAGCACGCGGCGCTCGGTAATATCTTCGCGTTTGAGCGGCTTTGCGTTAACGACCATCGTATAAAAATATACGCCGTCTTTCATCGAAATATTATCGTCGTATTCGAGAAACGTAACAAACGTTTCGTCTTTAAGCCCCGTAGCCATATCTTTAAGCATACGGACGTATTTTCTCGTAAGCCTGAACTTAATCGAGAAAAAGAACATTGTGTAGCAAACGAAAAGAATAGTAAGAACTATTGCAAACGCCGTCATCCACACCTGCGTCGAGCGGTCGCGGAAAACGTTCACGCGGTAAATATTCACGCCTATAAGCGCGCCCATAACGCCGAGATATACGGCGAGAATGACGAACCAGGAAATAAGCAGACGCTTTTTCGTTCTCTTTGCGCCCGCGATTTCTTCGGGCGAAAACATTTCGACAATTTCACTCATACTACGATTATACCACAACGTAAAGCGTTTTGCAAGCGCGGCGAGAAGTTTTTCAATCGCTTTCGGCTATATTTTCCAAAACCTTTTGCGGAATATGCGCCAGCGAGTGCGGTTCTATGCGGATTCCGACCGTTTTTTTGAGTTTTTTCACGGCGGCTTTGAGAGCTTTATCGGTTACGGAGCCGCCGAAAACGAGCTTTTCAAACTCGGGCGCGCGGGCTATCAGCTTTTCGCCCGTGATTTTTTCGATTTCCGTGCCCTGCGGAGAAAACTTATCCTGCGCGTAGTACGACGGAATTTCCTTTGCCGTAAAACACCCGTAGTCTTTGACTTTTCCGCCGAGCTTTACTTCCGCGCGGGAAGTTACCGCGTCCGCCGAAAATCCGAGCGATACGCCGCACTTTCCGCCCAATGGCGTAAAACGCTCCGCCGCCCTGTCGAAAACCTTTATATCTTCCAAGCTCACGCCGATATGCGCGGGCGCGGTTTCACCCGCGCCGAGCGATACTCGCGTAAAGCCCGCAAGCCGCTTTTTTATTCCGAAAACGTTCTTCTCGTCCGACTCGACGAACGCGAAAACAACCGTTTCGCCGCGCGTTTCAGACGTGTTCCGAACGTTGAAATCGACGGAAATTTCACTTTCCCCCACGGTAACTTTCAACCTGTCCGTTTCAAAAGCCGAATAGCTCAGCCCGTGCCCGAACGGGAACGGCGGCTTTTTGCCGAACGACGAGAAATAGCGGTAACCGTTGAAAACCGACTCGTAGCAGAACGCTCCGCGCCTTTTCGACGGAGCGGACAGCTCGCACGGATATTCGCCGTTGTACCGCGCCCAGGTTACGGGCAGTTTGCCGCAAGGGTTCAATCTGCCGACGAGTAAATCTTTCAGTGCGCGGAAAGTCTGCGGAAGCTCGCAGGGAACGAACAAAACGGCGCCCGAGTTTTGCAAGTCTTTGAGTTCGACGGGGTGCGGCGCAAATACAACGCAAACGCAATTTTCACCCAAACTGCCGCTACCGAGCAGTTTCTCGGTTTCCCTGTCGAACGACTCTCCGTTCCAAGCGGAAACGACTATATTAACACTCCCGGCAACGGGTCCTTTCGTTGCCGCAAAGCCCGATTCTTTCGCAAGTTTTTCGGCGCGAACGCTCTCGCCGCAAACGCAGATTTTTTCTCCGCCGCGCAAAGGCAGAATGCCGTCGTTTTTGAGCAGAACTATGCTCTTTTCGGCAAGTTTTTTTTCGGTGTCGAAAGTTTTTATTCTCGCGGGAGAAGCGTTCTTTTTATCTTCGTAATATTCGGCTATAAAAGATACGAGCCTTATAAGAGCCGCGTCGAGCTTGCTCTCCGACAGTTTGCCGTTCTCTATCGCCATCTTCACTTGCGCACGCGCCGCTTTCGGCAGCCCGAACATCACCGCCGCGCCGGCGTCGACAGCCGCAACCGCCGAATTCACAGCCGCGCCGAACGAAACGACGGGCGCGTTGTCGGGCAGAAATTTTTTAATCGAATTTACGAGCTTCTTGTTTTCGGAGCAGAGCACGCCGCCCAACGAACCGCACGGCATAAACACGCCGCCGAGTTTATCCGCGAGCTTTTCAAACGGAAAAGAATAAATCTCGCGCATAGCCCGCTCGTCGTAAAAGCGCGCTTCGTATCCGCTCTCGCCGCTTATTATGCCCGTGGCAAACACGCGCTTGCCCGCGCCTGCGATATAGCTTTCGGCAAGTCGCTTTACGGCTACGGGGTCTTCCGACAGCATACTTTCCGCGCCCGAGTTCATAGGCGAGCGAATAACGCCAAGGTTCACCGCGCCGCTCGCCGCTCTGCCGCTTTTCGCCGCCGCATACGCCGAATCCTTGCCCAAGTTGTAAAGTATCTCGCTGTCGAACGTGCAACCCGCCGCAAAAAAATCCGCGGGGTCGAAATAATTCTCCGCGCCGAAATCAACCGAAAATATCCGCTTTTTCGCGTTCGGCTCCGTAGCAAAACTCAACCCGCCGAAACAAAGCGACAGCTTCTCGTTAAGGTCAAGCCCTTTTATTACGTTTTTTATGCGTTCGAGTTCCATAGTTTTAATAATGTTATTTTAATCTCTTTGGATTTCTCCGCTCGCTTCGCTCGGTCGAAATGACAGGGGGCGGTAGCGGTTCGCGCGCACCTTTTCACGTCGTTTCGAGCGTACACCATTCTGTCATTTCGAGCGTACACCCTGCTTGTCATTTCGAGCGCAGTCGAGAAATCTTTACTCCCCCTGCTTGTCATTTCGAGCGTACACCATTCTGTCATTTCGAGCGTACACCCTGCTTGTCATTTCGAGCGCAGTGCTTTACGCCGCCGCCGAACTATTTTTTGTATTCGGTGGAGATATGCACCAACCCTCTTTTCGTCTTTCTGAAAAACTTCAATCTGTCGCTGTATTCATATACTATTATATTCGGGTCGCGGCGGGTTGCGAAAACCATAGGCTGTTCTTCGGAAAAAGTACCCATAAGCCGCCGTTCGAGCTGTTCGCGCATAAGCGCGTCGGGGTTTGCAGGCGGAACGAATTCCCCGCCCTGCGAATAAGGCCGTAAGCAACTTTCCGACGGCGTAACGTCCGCTTCGTTTTCGTCCCCGAAATACTTTTTTCTCAGGTCGGAAAAGTCTTCGTACTTATAGTCGTTTTTCCCGTAAAGCTCGCTTTTCGCCGCGCTCACTACGTTCTGTTTTTCCGCAGGCTGCTCCGGGTTAGGAAGCGGCTCCCGAATAACGGTCGGCGCGGCTTGACCCGATACTACGCTTTGCGAATAAATTCCGTCCTGCGCCTTAGTAAACTCACGCGTTTCATATCCTTGCGGCTCGTAATTTTGCGTATCGCTTTCGCGTGCGTCGTACCCGCTTTCGTAATCGCGCGGCGCAAACTCGCTCTTTTTTGCCGACCTGACGTTTGTCCGAGCGTCCCGAGCCGAGCGATTTTTGGATTTCCGCTTTACTTTATACCGAAGATACGAAATTCCCACCGCGCCCAAAAACGTGATAACAAGCCCTATTATATAGAACGTTATTACCACGCCTTGCAACTTTATACCCGCAATCGCGCAAACGACAAGAAAAAGGAGCGAATAGACGGCAGGCAACCACAGTCCCAAAGTTACGAGCAGAAAAGCGCAGACGGACGCAAATCCGTCTACAATAAACTTCAATGCTCTTACCAAGAAACCGAAAATCACCTTATCTCCGCTTTCGCTCCTTAATAGAATTTTTTATAAAACAATCTTGTCCGTGCCTACGTAAGGACGCAGAACTTCGGGAACGGTAACCGAACCGTCGGCGTTCTGGAAGTTTTCGAGTATCGCCGCAACGGTTCTTCCTACGGCAAGACCGCTTCCGTTAAGCGTATGAACGAAACCGCCGTTACCGTCTTTATCCTTGTACTTAATGTTCATTCTGCGCGCCTGATAGTCTTCGAAGTTCGAGCAGGACGAAATTTCCACGTACCTGTTATAGCTCGGCATCCAAACTTCTATATCGTACGTTTTTGCGGACGAGAACCCGAGGTCGCCCGTGCAGAGCGTAACCACGCGGTACGGCAAGCCAATCATTTTGAGAATTTCTTCCGCTTCCGCCGTAAGCGATTCGAGTTCGTCGTAGCTGTTTTCGGGCTTGCAGAACTTAACGAGTTCGACCTTGTTGAACTGATGATGACGGATAAGTCCGCGCGTATCTCTGCCAGCGCTTCCCGCTTCGGCGCGGAAACAAGCCGTATAAGCCGTATAATAAAACGGCAACGCGCTTCCGTCGAGAACTTCGCCGCGGTGCATATTCGTTACGGGAACTTCCGCCGTCGGCACGAGAAAATAATTGGTGTTCTTTACGGCGAACGCGTCTTCTTCGAATTTGGGAAGCTGACCAGTTCCGTACATACTGTCGCGGTTGACCATAAACGGCGGGAATATCTCCGTAAAACCGTTTTTCGTGTGAGTGTCGAGCATAAAATTGAATACGGAACGCTCCAACCTTGCGCCCAAGCCCTTATAAACCACAAAACGCGCGCCCGTAATTTTTGCGGCGGTCGCAAAATCGAGAATCTTCAACCCGTCGCCTATGTCCCAATGCGGTTTGGGTTCGAACGCAAATTCGGTAGGCTTGCCGACTACGCGCATAACGGTGTTGTCCGCGTCGGACTTTCCTACGGGGACGCTCTTGTGCGGAATGTTCGGAATGGAAAGAGCCGCCGTTTTCAAATCGCTTTCGACCGCCGAAAGCTCGGCGTCGAGCTCTTTGATACGCTCGCCCTTTTTCTTCATATCGACGATAATCGAATCGGCGTTCTTCTTTTCGCGCTTCATTGCGGCGATTTGCTCCGACGCCTTGTTGCGCTCGGATTTGAGCGTTTCGACTTCGCGCAGTATCTCTCTGCGCCTGTTGTCGAGAGTGTGAACTATTTCCACGTCGTAACTGCCGCTACGCGTTTCCATAATCTTTTCGACTTCCTTGTAATTCGCCGCCAGAAATTTAACGTCCAACATAGTGATTTATTTTATTGCCTCCGATGTATTAAGGATTGATTTTATTTTATATTTTTGAACAACTGTATTCCCGCCTGCTCCATCAGCTTTAACGCGAACGTGTTCATAAGGTCGGCGCTGTGCAAATTGCTGTCGTAAGTTTCCACAAGGTCGGTAAAAACAATAACGTTCGTCGTCGCGTTTATCTCGTTGAAATACGCTTTAAGCGAAAGGCACAACTGCATAACGCATATGTCCGTGCAAACGCCGACGACGGCGATATTCGCGTAAGCGCTGATTTCGGGAATGCTTTCCGACAGCGCGTAAAAACCGTCAGTGCTGTTTTTGGGCAAATCTATGCTCTCGCAAAAAACGGGGTAAAGCTCGTCCACGACAGCCGATTCTTCCGCAGTATGGCAATGCGGCGGAAAGCTCTTGAATTCTTCCGCCGTTTCGCTGTGGCAGTCGCGCACGAAAATTTTACGCGCCTGAGGAACGCGTTCCAAAAACGCGGCAACGCCCGGAATAATCTCCGCGCACCTGTCGCTGCACAGCGCGCCCGTGCGGCAAAAGCCGTTGACCATATCCACGACAAGCACAAGCGAGCCGTCGTTGTTCAGAGTCTGCGCCATAAGGTCGGGCTTGTTGTTAAGCTCGATTTTATAGCAATTCAGTTCAGCCGAAGCTTTTTTTTCGTCAGTTTGAATTTTCACCTTGACGCTCCCCGATTGATTTATATAATTATACAACGGTTCGCGCCAAAATGCAATTATTTTTAATAAGGATAATTTTTACGTCGCGGAGTTTCAAAGTTTATTTGCGCGACTTTTCTTTGCGTGATTTTAATTTTCCTATGAATTTGCCGAGCGCGGGAACGCTCCCGAGTTCGCCTATGCGCACCGCTCCGAAAAGAAACAATCCGCCCACAAACACGAGCGCGGAAACAACCATCGACGTTATAAGCCCCGCTTTGAGCGGTAAATAGCTACCTAATACGTAAGTAAACAAAAGATACGAACCCGTAAAAGCCGCCGCGGACAAAACAGGCGCAAGCAGAAATTCGCGGAATTTAAGCGCGGGCGTTACGAATTTTTTCATAGACTTTATATCCAACAGACAGGTTGCGGCATAGCACAGAACAGTCCCCGCCATTGCGCCGTATATTCCGAATACAGGCAAAAGCGCGAGCGTGAAAACAACTTTGAGAACCGCGCCGTACAAAAGATTCAACGCCGGTTTATGCGGCGCGCCAGCCGCTTGCAGAACGGAAGTCGCAACTTGCAAAACGCTTACGTACAGAACGGAAATTCCGCCGATTTTAAGCAGTTTGGCACCCGCTTCTATTTGCTCCGCGCTAAGCCCGCGGCTGTACAGAACGGCGAGAATCGGGCGCGCGTAAAAGCACAGAATCAGAGTTGCGAGAAGTCCTATTATAAACCCGAACTTCATAGTCTGCGAAACGTCCGCCGACGGGTTTTCGTTTTTTATAAAGCACTCCGACACTTTCGGCAATAGCGCAACCGACAGCGACAGCGTAACGACGACGGGCATATTTATAAGCGAGTTGATAGGTCCCGTCGCAAGCCCGAAAAGCTGAGTAGCTTCCGCCGCGCCGTAACCCAAACCCATAAGCAGATTTATTACGAGTATGCTGTCTATTACCTGCGTCATCGGCATAACGAGCGAACCGAGCGTTACGGGAATAGCCGACTTGTAAACTTCTTTCAGAACTTCCTTGCGCGTTCTTATGCGGTACGACGCCGCCGCGCCCATATCCGCCGCCGTTTCGAAATTCACCTGCGACGCGTCTATGCGCGAATTCTTCTTATAGCGCAGATTCGTAAAAAAGAACCTGCCCAAAAGAAAAAGCATTGCCGCAAGCTCCGACAGCGAAACGCCCAAAAGCGCGCCGAATACAGCCCATTCGAGCGAGCGGCTCATAAAAAGCCGTGCGAAGAAAAGCCCCGCAACGAGCTTTACGACTTGCTCTATTATCTGACTCAGCGCGCTCGGCAACATATTCTGCGTGCCTTGATAATAGCCTCGAAAGCACGATATAACGGCTACGAACAACAGCGACGGAGCAATGCCGAGATACGGCACGGCGGCTTTTCCGTTACCTTGAATAACGGCTATCTTGTCGCGGAACAGAACAACAGCCGCGCCCGCGATAAGCCCCGCAATGCTCAGCGACATAAGCGACGCAAACAGAACCTGCCGCGCGCCCGCTTCGTCGCCCTGAGATTTCCTTTCGGATACTATTTTCGATATGGCTACGGGAAGCCCGCCCGACGACACCGTAAGCAGAGCCGTGTAAAGCGGAAAAACCATCTGATACAGTCCGATACCTTCCGCGCCGATTATGTTAGTAAGCGGAATGCGGTACAGCGCGCCAATCATTTTCGCAATAAGCGCACACACCGCCAGCGCTCCCGCCCCGCGCAATACTTTACTCATAAAAGTAGTATGCGCAAAAAAATAAAAAATCGCCGCTACCGTGTCATTTCCGACCCGGCGCGGCTATTTAATACTATATAATGCCCAAGGCGACTTCAAACGCGCCGTCTTCAACCGCCGTCTCATAAAACTCCGCGGTAAGCCCCGTCGCCTTTTTATAACCTTCGGAAACGTGCTTTATAAACGCGGAAACCTTATCCTTTTTAACGAGCGACACGGTGCAACCGCCGAAGCCCGCGCCGGTCATACGCGAACCCAAACAGCCGTCGAAGTTTCTCGACAGTTCGGTAAGCGCGTCGAGCTCTTTGCCCGTAACTTCGTACAGGTCGCGCAGAGAATAATGCGACTCGTTAAGGAGTTTTCCGAGCCTTTCTTCGTCGCCGCCGCGCATAGCCGCAACGCTCTTTTTAACGCGCTCGCACTCATATACAACGTGGCGCGCTCTTTTGCGAACGACTTCGGGGAGCTTATCCGCAAACTTTTCGAAATCGCTTACGGAAACGTCCGCCAGACAGGTTATGCCCTTTATATGTTTTTTGAGAATATCGAGAGCCGTTTCGCACTCGGCGCGGCGCTCGTTATACTTCGACTCCTGCAACGAACGCTTTTTATTACTGTTAGCCACTACGAAAGCACAGTCTTTGAGAACAATCGGAATATATTCGTAATCGAGCGTGGCGCAATTCAGAAATACGGCGCAGTCCTTTTTGCCCATAGCCGACGCGAACTGGTCCATAATTCCGCAACTTACGCCCGCGTACTCGTTTTCGGCGCGCTGAGAAAGCACCGCAAGTTCCTTATTGTCGCCGCTCTTGCCGCCGCTCTCCGCCGAAAAGGTCGAAAGCGTAAGCGCGGTAGCGACTTCAATCGACGCGCTCGAAGAAAGCCCCGACCCGAACGGTACGGTCGTATCGTACAAAAGGTCGCACCCGACTATATTATAGCCTTCGTTCCGCAAAACGTATGCAACGCCCGCCTGATACTCTCCCCATTCGAGATTGCGGTAACTATTCAGCTTGTTTATATCGAGTTCGGCGCGCTTGTCTATCGTAGTGGCCGCAAGACGGATAACGCCGCCGCCGTTCTTTCTCGCCGCCACCAAAGTGCGCAGATTAAGCGCCGCGGGCAATACGGGTCCGCCGCAATAGTCGATATGCTCGCCTATAACGTTAATTCTGCCGGCCGCCGAAAAAAAGCGTATATCGCTCTTATCTCCGCCGTAAATTTCAATAAATTTTTCAGTAAGTTCTTTAAGTTCCATTATTATCTCCTTGTTAATTCACAAAACCTCATCAGTGCCGATTTCCGTGCCGATTATGGAATACGGCGGCGGAGAGCGGTGCGGATTTTCTTTGGCAGTTGCCGCGCAAGCGAATGAGTGTACTTTGGCGTACTCGATTGAGCTTGCGCGGCAAACGTAGCGGAAAGACGTGCCGCTAAACGCCGCCGTACACTTTTTCCACTTCGCTTATTGTCGGTATCGAATCGCTCGCGCCGTGCCGCTGAATAGTCAGGCTCGACGCGCAATTCGCAAATCTGCACGCTTCGACTATATCCCAACCGTTTTCGAGCCTGTTGCAGACCGCGCCCACAAACGTATCGCCCGCCGCCGTCGTGTCGACTACTTTGACTTTACGCGGCTCTATCTCGGTTATGTTCTGCCCGTGCGACACCGCCGCGCCCCTGTCGCCGAGCGTTATTATCACGTTCTTCACTCCGCGCTTGTAAAACTCTTTAATCGCGAGAGCAACGTGAACTATATCCTTAGGGCACACGCCGACGAGAATTTCCGTTTCGGTTTCGTTAGGCGTTATAATATCGGTAAGTTCAAACAGCGAATTTTTAAGCGGCACTGCGGGGGCGGGGTTCAAAACGGTAGTCATTCCCTTTTCTTTTGCAACCTTAAACGCATACTCGACCGTTTCGAGCGGAATTTCGAGTTGAGTCAAGAGAATATCGCCCGCTTTCGCGTCTTTAAGTCCCGCGTCCACGTCGCTTGCCGAAACGCGCATATTCGCTCCGCCGTGAAGAATTATTCTGTTCTCGCCGTTCTCTACGAGTATAGCCGCAAGTCCGCTGTCGCCGCCGTTTTCGCGCACGTGCTCCGCGTCTACGCCGCAAGCGATAAGATTGTCTTTAAGCCGTTTACCGTAACCGTCGCTTCCTATGCCCGCAATCATTCTGACTTTGCTCGACAGTTTGGCGAGCGCAACCGCCTGATTTGCGCCCTTGCCGCCGCAGAACGTGTTAAACGTATTCGCCGACAGCGTTTCTCCGCCTACGGGCATATACGGAACGTCGAACACAAGGTCCATATTAACCGAGCCCAAAACGTATATCATTGTTTTTCGCCTTTCGCGGTTCTCTCTTCGACCGCTTTTTTGATTTTATTCATCGAATTCGCACTCATAGTGCCCTGCGAACGGATACTGTACGCAACGTTTGTCAAGTGGTCGGCTATTCTCTCCAATGCGGATATAACGGCGTAAAAATGCGACCCCGACTCGACGGTGCATTCGCCCGCGTTAAGCCGCGCTATATGCGTGTGCTCGAACAGAATTTTCATTTCGTCGATTTGATTTTCAATATCGTCCACGCTCGACAGTCCGCTTAAATCGCGGTACTCGAAAATCTTAATCGCCCTGCGGTACATTTCGGTAACCTTGCCGTACATTTCGTTAAGCTCGCCGATTGCCGCGGGAGTAAACTCGACGCCGCCTTCTTTCATCTGCTCCGCGTCTTCCAAAAAGTTCTCGGCGTAGTCGCCTATGCGCTCGATGTCGGAAATAACGTGGTGAAGCGAACCTACGAGCTTTTCGTCGGTCGTGGGCAGCGAAAGCGACGCCATTTTCACGAGATAGCGCGCAACGCCGCGGTTTATGTAGTTTATTTTCTGCTCGTCGCGTATGATTTTGTCTTTTTCGGATACGTTGCCCGTAGTAAGCGCGTTAAACGCTCTGTCGAGATTCTGCCGCGCCATTTCCGCCATATTAAGAACTTCTTTGAGAGTCTGCGCCACGGCGATAGGCGGCGTATGAAGTATACGGTCGTCAATGTAGTACAGCTTTAAGACTTCTTCGTCGTTTTCCTTGTCGCGTATAACCTTTGTGGCAAACCAAGTAAGCTGACGGATAAACGGCACTAAAATAAGCGTGGTAAACAGGTTGAAGAAAATGTGGAAATACGCAATCTGCATTGCGGGCGCGTTGGGCGCCATAAGCGTTAAAAGTTTAACGAAGTACTTGTTCAGGAACACAAGCAAAAGCGAGAAAATTACCGTTCCGATAAGGTTGAACGTAAGGTGAATAAGCGCGGCGCGTTTTGCGTTCGTGCTTGTGCCGACGGACGCGATAATCGCCGTTATACAGGTTCCTATATTCGTGCCGAGCACTATGTAAAGACCGCTCTCGACGGGCAGAACCCTTTGCGCCACAAGCGTTATAATAAGACCCGTAGCGGCGGAAGAACTCTGAATAAGCGCGGTAAACAACGCGCCGAAGAATATAAGAAGAAGCGGAAAACTTATCGACGAAAACAGCCCCGCAAACGCGCCGCGGATTTGCTCGTTGCCTTCCAATGAGCCGCTCATAAGGTCAAGACCCACGAAAATAAGTCCAAGCCCGCAAACAACGCCGCCTATGTCTTTAACCGTCTTGTTCTTGGAAAACATAGTCATAAGTATTCCGATAAGCGCAAACGCCGAAACGAACACGCCGATATTCAGCGACGAGAGCGAAACGAGAAGACCCGTAACGGTCGTTCCTATATTCGCGCCCATAATAATGGCGGTAGCCTGAAACAGCGTCATAATGCCCGCGTTAACAAAGCCTATAACCATAACCGTCGTAGCCGCCGAGCTCTGAATAATAGCCGTAACGCCCGCGCCTATTCCTATGCCCGCCAGACGGTTGTCGGAAATTTTCCCGAAGAGTTTTCTTATCCCCTTGCCCGCGCTCGACTCCAAGCCGTCGCTCATAAATTTCATACCGGCCATAAACACGCCGCTGCCGGCAAACAAGAGCATAATACTCGCAACAAGATTCATTAAATATATTAACTCCGTTAAATGCTGTTTTTATATTATATTACCGATTTGTAACACATTATTATTTTAACTTGTAAACGGCGGTTATGTCAAATATTATTTGCAAGTTTATTTTTCGAATCGGAGCTTAAATTCTATACTGCCTTTTTCAGAGGCTTTGTACTTGTCGTCGAGAACCGGACCGCACGAAGCCGAGCCTACGCCCGAGCATTCCGCGTCGAGATGAATATAAGTGTTCCCGCTTTTAACAAGCTCGAAATCGTGTTTTTTCCCGTTCAGCTCTTGCGCCGAATAAGGGAGCGCGGAGAACGAAAACTCTCTGTCGGCGGTAATGCAAAGTCCGCAATCTCCGAGCTTAACATACGACGTGCGGTTGTGGCTGCCGTACTCCTGCGGCATAAGATACGGACATTCTTCTTCCGCAGAGTTATACGTATAGTAATCTTTCACGCAATAATTCTGTTTGTCGTTGTAGCTTTCGCCGCGACCGTTGCCGAGAAACGTAACTTTTTGATTGCCCTTTACCGCAAACGACAAGCCTATGCGCGGCAAATACGGCATATCCGACTTGTTTTCGTAATCGAATTTCACGCGCAGAACGCCGTTCTCCGTCTTGTAGCTCAGCGAGTACTCCAATATCGGCGGAAACGCCTGCGCGCCCACTATTCCGCTTATTTTTTCACCGTTCTTTGCGGTAATATAATTTTCCGTGCGCAGAATACCTTTGTCAATCATTTTTTCCGAAATATAGCGTTCGTTGTCGATAAACGCGCGGAATACGCTCACGTTGAATCCGACCGCAAGAATATTTCCGCTCGCGCCGCACGAAAGCGAAGAAATATTGCCGTTGCCGTCGAGCGAAAATTTTATATCGCCGCTCGGCTTTGCCGCAATAGGTTCGTCGCAAAGCGTAAAGCCTGTGCGGTCGTAAACGAAATCTTTTCCGACAAGCGGTTCTTCCGCGGCGGACAAAACTTCGCAAATAAGAACCGTATAGCCGCCCGTAACGTCCGTTTTGTACGGAACGGATACGCTTTCGCCCGCGCCTACGGCGAAAGACACCGTTTTTTCTTCCCGTTGCACGCCGTCCCGTTTAAGAATAAGGCGCAACTTGCCGCAGAAATCGCGGTAATAAAAACGGCTCGTTATTATAACGTTTTCGCCGTCGTAGCCGAGTGCGAACGGACTGTAAATCTTCTTCACTTCCGCAAGCGACGATTTTTCTTTCCGCTCGGTCGTAACCAGTCCGTCGACGCAGAAATTGCCGTCGTGCATTTTCTCGCCGTGGTCGCCGCCGTAGAGTAGACCCCTGTCGCCGCGCACCGTTTCGTCGCACCATTCCCATACGAACGCTCCCGCGAAATTGTCGTTCGCGCGGATAACGTCCCAATAATCTTTTATATCGCCCGTGCTGTTACCCATTGCGTGAGTGTACTCGCATAATAAGTAAGGCTTATTTTTACACATTTCCGAAGCGAGCAGTTTTTCGCAATGCGATATATACGGATACATTTCGCTCACCGTGTCCAGACAATCGCCCGCAAGGAATTTTTTCTCGCCGTCTTTCCACTCGTATTCGTTCTCGTAGTGAAGCGGGCGCGTATCGAGTTTTCTGAGTTTTTTCGCCGCGGCGGCAAAGTTCTCGCCCCAGCCCGACTCGTTACCCAAACTCCAAACAAGCACGCTCGCGCGGTTCTTGTCGCGCTCATACATTCCGATAATGCGCTCCTCGAACTGCTTTTCGAAAACGGGATTCTGCGCAACGTCGTTAGGGCGTCCGAAGTGTCCGCAACCGTGAGATTCTACGTCGGCTTCTTCGAGAACGAATATTCCGTAGCGGTCGCAAAGCCGCAAAAATTCGGGCGCGGGCGGATAGTGGCTTGTCCGAACGGCATTTATATTGTTGCGCTTGAACATTTCCAAATCGCGGAGCATATCTTCTTCGGTTTCGGCATATCCGTTAACGGTAAACGAATGACGGTTCACGCCGCGGAATTTTACGGGCTTGCCGTTAAGCGTAAACACGCCGCGCTTTATTTCCACGGTGCGGAAACCTATGTATTCTTCTATCGTTTCGCCGCCGCATTTTATAACGAACTTATATAAATTAGGTTCTTCGTCCGACCAAAGGCGCGGATTTTCAATCTTTGCGCTTACGCTCCCGCCTGTCATAGCCGCTATGAGTTTATCGCCGTCGTAAAGCTCGTAATCCGAGTCTTTATCCGCCGCAATGCAAAGCTCGCCGCTCTCCGCCGCCGTAATTTTGTAGTCGCGTATATGGTCGGCGGGTCTGCCCAGAATATACGCTCTGCGGAAAATTCCGCTGAGCCTGAATTTGTCCTGGTCTTCGAGATACGACGCGGAACTGTTTTTTACTGCTATAACGCGGATTTCGTTATCTTCGCGCGTCAGAAACGAAGATAAATCGAACTCTGTCGTGTTGTGCGAAACGGTCGCAAAGCCGACGAACGCACCGTTGACGAAAAGCCAATACGCGCAATCTACGCCCTCGAAAACGATATAGTGTTTTTCCGACGCGCTCTTGCGGTAATTCGCAACGTATACGCCGCACGGATTTTTGCCGAGTACTTTCGGCGGCGTGTAAGGAAACGGATACCTTACGTTAGTATATTGAATTTCGCCGTAGCCGAGTATCTGCCAACACGACGGAACCGCTATTTCCGTTTTCGGCGTTGCCGAAAGAGCGGCGGCGGAATCGAAATCGTCGAAATACGCAAACTTCCACTTTTCAAGCGGAGTAAAGCTGTTTTTCTCGCCGCAAGGAATATAATAGCACCTGTTTTTCTCCGCGTTAACCTTTACGGTAGCGTTTTCGTGATACTTGAAAATATCGTCCATTTTTTGCTCCTTGCATATAATTGCCGTTTAACATTAACGAACGCCCCGCTGACAACATTTATTTTTTCAACGGGGCGTTTGCAATGATTATTTTAATGTATAGCTGTTAAAATGTCAATCTATTTTCGGCAAAGAATCGAAACCCTTCCGCAAATCTTCGTCGGTCGGAATATAATCGGTCATCGACTTATCCCTGTACGACATATACGCGCTCATATCGAAGTAGCCCGTGCCCGAAAGACCGAACAGAATAACTTTCTTTTCACCCGTCTTTTTGCATTCGAGAGCTTCGTCGATAGCCGCCTTGATAGCGTGCGAAGATTCGGGTGCGGGAAGAATTCCTTCGACCTTTGCGAACTTCGTAGCCGCGTCGAAAACTTCGGTCTGTTTTACCGAGCGGGCTTCCATATAACCGTCGTGATACAGCTTGGAAACTATCGGGCTCATACCGTGATAGCGCAGTCCGCCCGCGTGGTTAGGCGACGGAATAAAGCCGCTGCCGAGCGTGTACATTCTCATAAGCGGGGTCATTTTGCCCGTATCGCCGAAGTCGTAAGCGTACTTGCCGCGCGTGAGCGACGGACACGACGCAGGCTCTACGGCTATGAATCTCGTATTGCTCTTGCCGTTTATCTTCTCGCCGATAAACGGAGCTATAAGACCGCCAAGGTTAGAACCGCCGCCCGCGCAACCGATTATAATATCGGGCTTTATGCCGTACTTGTCGAGCGCGACCTTGCACTCCTGCCCTATAATCGACTGGTGCAGTACAACGTGGTCGAGAACGCTGCCCAAAACGTAGCGGCAATTCGGCGTTTTCAGCGCTACTTCAACGGCTTCGGAAATAGCGCAACCGAGCGAGCCGCCAGTGCCGGGGAACTCTTTGAGTATCTTTCTGCCCGCGTCGGTCGTGTTCGACGGCGACGGAATAAGGTTTGCGCCGAACGTTTCGATGACCGCCTTGCGGAAAGGTTTCTGTTCGCTCGAAACCTTAACCATATACACGGTCAAATCAATGCCGTAGAAAGCGCACGCCATCGACAGCGCCGTTCCCCATTGCCCCGCGCCCGTTTCGGTCGTAAGGTGCGTCAAGCCTTCTTCCTTGGCGTAATAAACCTGAGCCGCCGCGGAATTCAGCTTATGCGAACCCGACGTGTTGTTGCCTTCGAATTTATAGTAAATCTCGGCGGGCGTATCCAATTCCTTTTCGAGAAATCTCGCGCGGATAAGCGGCGACGGACGCGTGGATTTGTAAAATTCCATAAGTCCGTCGGGAATAGGCACAAGACGCGTAGTGCAATCGAGTTCCTGCTTTACAAGCTCCTTGCAGAATACGGGTTCGAGGTCTGCCGCCGTGCAGGGTTTGCCGGTTGCGGGGTGAATAAACGGGTCGTGTTGCTCTTTCATATCCGCGCGCACGTTGTACCAGAACTTAGGTATCTCGTCTTCCGTAAGATAGATGCGCGTGGGAATTTTCTTGTCTTTCATTTTTTTATTTCTCCTTGTTTTGTTTTTTCCGTTGCGTTTCGCTTTTTAAGGACTTTTTTCCTGCGGGTCAGCCGGCTTAATCTTCCGCGCATAGTCGGCGGAAACGGGCTGCGGATTTTCGCAACAGTCGGTGAGCAAGCAAGGGAGCGTACTCAAACGTACTCGACCGAGCTTGCACGCCGAACGTAGCGGAAAGACGCTCCCGTATGCGCCGACGAAAAAAAGTCCTTGAACAGCAAAACAGCTATTCAAGGACGATGTTTCAAGTCGTGGTGCCACCTTGATTCGGTCGGGAATTACCCCCAACCCTTAGAGAGTACTATCATACTCCTTGCCGCTGTCGCGGGCATTGCGTCGGCGCATTTCCTCGCCGCTCCTCCGACGGCCCAATTTGTCTTTCCGGTGTTATGCAAACCTTCCACCAACGGTTCGCTCTCTGAGATATCCTGAAAAGTTTTATTTCCGTCATCTAAGGATTGACTTTATTTTATAACTTATTTTCCGATTTGTCAAGAATTTTTTTATAACTTTTTTTCGGCGATTTTCCGTCCGCTTTTTTCCAAAGCCGCGCACGCTTTTTCAAAATCGCCCGCCTTAACGAACACATAATCGGTTTGATACGTCGAAACGGCAAACAGCGCAACGCCCGCCCTTGCAAGAGAATCCGTTATACCCGCCAAAACTCCCACAAGCGAAAAATCGAGCGACCCCTTAACGCGTAATCCGCGCCAACCGCTCTCGCGCGCCAAAACGTCTTTCGGTTCTTTTCCGCTTTCGCACACGAGCGAAATTTCGTCGTCCGTCCGCGAAAGAAAATACGGTGCCGAGTTAAAGTCAACCTCGTTAACGCTTGCTATCCTACAAACCGAAAATTCTTTTTCCAATACTTCGAGCGTCATAAATAATTTCTCCTTAAATTCCTATAAAAAAGACTCCCGTATAACCGAAAGTCTTTTTGGAGCTACTGGGCGGACTTGAACCGCCGACCTGCTGATTACGAATCAGCTGCTCTACCAACTGAGCCACAGTAGCATAATTAGTTTACTATTCTATTAAATTGTTCTTTTGTCGGATTCGTAAGATTACGAATACTCCGCTTCGCTCCGTGGCGTTCGCTCGCAAGCTCGCTCGGCTAAGCAGCTGCTCTACCAACTGAGCCACAGTAGCATAATTAAATCGTACCGCGCAAAACACAGCTTACTTATTATACTGTAAACTCAAAAAAAACGCAAGAGTTTTTTCGTACTTTTTCAATAAAAGCGAAGTAAAATATTAAATTGCTCTTATAAGCGCGCCGAAAAGCAACGAATCTCGGAATCAAAAAATAATATTTAAGTACAAATCAAAAACAACGCAACAAAAATGCGCAATTCCCATAGGGAATAAAAAACTAAATTTTTTAGAGTTGCACTTTCAAGCGAGGACAAAAGCTCTCGAACGATATGTTCGAGAGCTTTTTAAATACGCATTATTTAGAAAAATAAATTGAAATTTAGCGCATACATCCAACCACAAATTTCATTGGTACGTCCATACGTTGAGTTACTTGTGGCGCAGTCATTCCACTATCCAAAAATCGCTTACAAACAGTCTTCATATTTTCTCCGACTTCTATAATATGTTTATCCAAATCATAGAAGCGCACTACGCGCTGTCCCCATGAATGTTCTTTTATAGGGTGAACATAATCAATATCGCTTTCTTCCAACCTTTTGATGAATTTATCAAAATCGTCCTCTTCAAAATAGACCTCAAAATTATTACAACCAAAGTTAATATCAGATGTACCAATGAAATCTTTATATGTTTCAATCGTCTGTAAAGCTAATCCACCTGTCAAAACTTTATTCGCCCCATAATCCATAACAACACGCAGTCCAAGAACTTTTTTATAAAATTCGACGGACTTATCTATATTTGACACAACAAGCATAGGATTTTTAAGTTTCATATATATTCTCCGCTAAATTACTGTTTATCGTACAATCATTATATCACGAAAAATGAAAGAACGCAACCGATTGAATTTTGCGGGAAATATAAAACATATCTATATCTTACTAGGCTACGAGTAGCCTATTTCGTCCACTAAAAAAGTACAGAAAAGGCACAGCTTAACGCTATGCCTAAACCTTTTTATTTGCGTTTTATTAAATTCCCTGTGGGAATTACGGTAAAACGCCCGTTTTTTGCGACAAGCGTTTTTTCTTTATTTGCGCGGAAAAATTTACTTTATAAGACATTTGCCTTCCATTTCGGGCGGAATAGGCAAATTCATTACGGTAAGCAACGTAGGAGCCACGTCGCAGAGTGCGCCGCCGCTTGCGAGCTCCGATTTTTCGTAATCTTTGCCGATAAGCATAAACATAACGGGGTTAGTCGTATGCGAAGTGCAAGGCGCGCCGTTTTCAAAAGTCATAGTTTCGGCGTTGCCGTGGTCGGCGGTAAGAAGCACGTTGCCGCCCGTGGAAAGAACCTTGCCTATCACGCGCATAACGCACTCGTCAACGGCTTTCACGGCTTTGACCGCCGCGTTGAAAACGCCCGTATGCCCTACCATATCGCAGTTTGCGAAATTCAGGATAACGGCGTCGACCGTGCCGATAACTTCTTCGGCTTTTTCGGTAACTTCGTACGCGCTCATTTCGGGCTTCAAGTCGTAGGTTGCCACTTTGGGACTTGCGATAAGAAAGCGTTTTTCGCCCGCGTTAGGCTCTTCGACGCCGCCGTTAAAGAAGAAAGTAACGTGAGCGTACTTTTCGGTTTCGGCGATTCTCGCCTGAGTTTTGCCGCACGCGCCGAGATATTCGCCGAGCGTATTCTTGATTGATTTGGGCGCGAAAGCCGTATGAATACCGGTAAACGTTTCGTCGTATTGCGTCATACCCACGTAGAACGTAGGCTTATATCCGCCCGCGCGCTCGAAGTTCGGGAAAATCTCGTTGATTGCCGCGCGCGTGATTTCTCTCGCTCTGTCCGAGCGGAAATTGAAAAAGATTACGGAATCGTTCGCGTTAACGCCCTTGTAGTCGCCGACTACGATAGGCTCGATAAATTCGTCGAGAACGCCCTTTGCATACGACGCGGCGATACCTGCGTCGGCGTTCGTGTAGCGCGAACCCTGCCCTGCAAACACGCAGTTATAACCCTTTTCGACGCGCTCCCAACGGTTGTCGCGGTCCATATAATAATATCTGCCCACAACCGTTGCAACTTTGCCCGCGCCGATTTCCGCGAGCTTCTTTTCGAGCGCGGCTACGTATTCGCGCGCGCTGTCGGGCGGAACGTCGCGCCCGTCGGTTACGCAGTGAACGTAAACCTTTTCAAGTCCTTCCGCCTTAGCCATTTTCAAAAGCGCGTAAAGGTGCGAAATATGGCTGTGAACGCCGCCGTCGGACAAAAGTCCCACAAGATGGAGCGCCTTGCCTTTCGCGTTTTCCATAGCTTCTTTAAGCACGGGGTTTTCAAAGAAATCGCCGTCTTCGATAGCCTTGTCTATCTTCGTTATGTCCTGATAAACAACTCTGCCCGCACCGAGATTAAGATGACCGACTTCGCTGTTGCCCATCTGCCCCGACGGCAACCCGACTGCCCTGCCGCTCGCTTCGATAAGCGTGTGCGGATATTTGGCAAGCAGTTGTTTAATGTTGGGAATACCCGCCGCTTCAACGGCGTTCCCTTTCTTTTCGGGCGAATATCCGAATCCGTCCAATATAATAAGCGCATCTGTTTTCATTACAGATTCTCCTTTTTTATATTATATGTTTTTATAAGGGGTTGGAGACGGGTGTGAAGACGGGCAACTGACAGTGCGGCGGCAAGGGCGCGTATTTCAGATACGTAACCGCGCCGACGTGCTGTACGTAGCCCGTATGCGCGCCCGTATACAACCCCGTTAATATTTGACTACTTTTGCAAAATCTTCCGCTTTCAAACTAGCCCCGCCGATAAGTCCGCCGTCGATGTCGGGCTGAGCCATAAGCTCGGACGCGTTTTTCGGGTTCATACTTCCGCCGTACTGAATTCTGAGTTCGTCAGCAACGCTCTTGCCGTACAAATCGGCGAATACCGAACGGATATATTTAATAGTTTCTTCGGCTTGTTCGCTCGTAGCCGTCTTGCCCGTGCCGATTGCCCAAACGGGTTCGTAAGCCACGACGACGTTTTTAAGGTCGGCGGCGGAAATTCCGTCAAACCCGCCCTTAACTTGCGTTTTTACAACCGTTTCGGTCTTGCCGCTCTCGCGTTCGGCAAGCGTTTCGCCCACGCAAACTATGGGTTTAAGCCCGTTTTTCAGCGCCTGAACGGTTCTCTTGTTAACCGTTTCGTCCGTTTCGCCGAACATCTGACGGCGTTCCGAGTGCCCTATAATTACGTACTCCGTTCCGATTTCTTTGAGCATTTCCGC
Organism: Clostridia bacterium; assembly: GCA_013316045.1. Lineage (GTDB taxonomy): Bacteria > Bacillota > Clostridia > Christensenellales > Pumilibacteraceae > RACS-047. Next base: position 6,048 of record WSNJ01000005.1, on the reverse strand, counting down.
GCTTATCTCGCCCGTGAACGCGCCCGCGTCCGCCCAAGCAACGTTTTCCGCGCCGACGGCTATGTTACTGCCGGCAGTCGCCTTAACGGCGGTAGCTATGCACGTATAAGGAACGCAGATTACTACTTCGCACTTTGCGTCCGCTACAAGCGGTTTCAACTCGCCGATTAGCTTTTCGGCTTCGGCGTTCGTCTTGTTCATTTTCCAGTTTCCTGCGATAATGGGTTTTCTCATTGTCTGTTTATCTCCTTTCGGGGTTTGCATTCGTCGCGTTATACAGATTAGTGCAAACCCTATAAAATTTATTTCTTACTTTTCGTTTTTTTGTCTTAAACGCTCATACGCAACGTACTCGACCGAGCGCGCGCGGCAAACGTAGCGGAAAGACGCGCCGCTCTTAGCCGAGCGCGTAGCGCGAACGCCAAGGCGTAGCCTTATACGCCGTTTCTGTTTTGTCTTATATACTCGTAAGTTACCACGCCTGCGGCAACCGACGCGTTAAGCGAGTTGACGTTGCCGAACATAGGTATCGACACCGCGCCGTCGCACTTTGAAAGCGTAAGGCGTTTTATGCCGCTCCCTTCGCCGCCGATAACGAACGCAACCGAGCCTTTCAGGTCGGACTTATAAATGCTTGTCCCGCTCATATCAGCCGCGTACACCCATACGCCGCGTTCTTTCAGTTCGTCTATGCAGTCGTTTATATTCGTTACCTTTGCTACCTTTACGTATGCGCTCGCGCCCGAGCTTACTTTGATAACGGTTTCGTTAACCGAAACGGCTCTGTGGCGCGGAATAACTACGCCGTGAACGCCAGCGCACTCGGCAACGCGCAGAATACTGCCTAAGTTATGCGGGTCTTCCACTCCGTCGAGAACGAGCAGGAACGGCGGCTCGCCCTTTTCGGCGGCATACGCGAAAATGTCTTCGAGTTCGCTGTATTTGTAGTCGGTTATCTCGGCTATAAAGCCCTGATGCCGTTTTGTCGTGCTTTCGCGGTCGAGCGCCGTTTTATCGCGGAAGAATATCTTGATTCCGCGCGACTTCGCACTGTCTATTATTTTATTCGCGCCGGCGTCTTTTAATCCCTTTTCGACGACAAGTCTGTCGATTGTGGTGCCCGCATTGATTGCTTCGGACACGGCGTTTCTGCCTTCTATTTTCATTGTTTAATTCCTTTTGTTATTATAAGGTTAAGTTTTAAGAGATTTCTCCGCTTCGTTCGCAAGCTCACTTCGGTCGAAATGACAAAAAATACAAATGCGCTCACAAGTCGAAATGACAAAAAATACAAATGCGCCTACAATTTGTTATTTATCTTTTCCAACTTCTCTCCGATTTCGGCGAGCAGCTTTCTGTGCCTTTCCTTTACTTCCGCCGCCCTGCCGCACGACTTCTTGCCCTCGGAACAAGAGCCGTCCACGCAACTCGGACCGCTCGACCCGAACACGTTGGGCGCGACTTTGAGAACGGCTTCGAGCATCTGCCACGCCACGTCGCGGATTTCCCACTGAGCGCGGTTACAGCACCTTAGCGAAAAGAAGTGCATAAGCTCGCGCGCGTTCATAGTAACAATCATCTGCGTTTCGCAAGCATTGGGCAGAATAAATCGCGCGTCTTCGTTCGAGCTTTCCTTAGCTCCGCCGAGCTTTTCCTGCCAATCGCCGTACCAGCGCATACAGGTTTCCATCTGCTCCACGTAAGTTTTTACCGCGTCTTTGCCGAGAGCTTCGATTGCGGGCGGAATTATATAGTTGAACTCCGACTCCGACACGTAACGCTGAGAGCGCACCGAAAAACTCGCAATTCTGTGCCGCGTGATTTGCGCCAGAAACGCGCGGGAAACTCCCGTTATCGAAAAAGTAAAGCTCGCGTGCTCGAACGGCGAAAGGTGATTCAGTTTTCTGAGCATAGCAATGTATTTCGCGTTGTCTTTCTCGTCCGAATCGGAAACCACTTTGTCCGCACAGTCCGAACTGTAACAAAGGCGCGCCGCCGCCGCGATAGTCGATTCGGGGTTGGACGTATATCTTATAAGCTCTGCCTTTCCTTTAACCTGCATAATTTTATCCTTGTAGTTTTTTGTTTCTCTTTCATTTACCCGAACGGCGCATAGTTTAACGGCTCTGTTGCGGGATAATCGACGCGCCGAAATCGAAGCAAACGCTTTGCAACTCATCGAGCCTGTCCGCCTGCCCCGACAAATACAGCCAACCGAAAAGACCTTCGAGCCCGGTAGCGCGGTGATAGTCGCCTATTGTGGCGTTTTTGGCTTTGCTTCCCGTATAAGCGTTACGCGCGCGCTTAGCGACAGCCGCTTCTTCTTCGGTCAAAAGCGGCATAATATGCAAAAGCATTTTCGACTGCGCGGCGGCGTTAACGTAAAGGCTTGTAAGGCGCGACAACTCGCCCGATTTGAAATCGTGAGTTCTCGTAAGCCTTTCGCGCACGTACAGCGAAAACGCGGCGTCGCCGACGAACGCAAGACTTATCGGACTTATAGCCGACGCGTCGGCAACGGACAACTTTTCCATACTCCGATTATATCATATCAGGCGGCGGATAGTCAACCGCGCGAGTACATTTTGCTAACGTATAATTTATACCGTTTTCCATTCGACGGAATTATCCGACACGATAACCGACGGAACGGAAAACTTAGAAGATAACAAATTAGCCGCGTTTGCAACCTTATGGTCGTCGCTCTTTATAACGGCGAGAACGCAATCGCAATGCGGCGTTAACTTTTCCCAATTTTTCTCTATCAGCGCGTCTTTGTCCACGAGCACGCCTATGCGCGCGCCGTCTGCGGCATAAACCTTTATTTTCCGACTTACCGCATATTCGTCGCCGTCAGTGTTTGAAGTTCTGTCTACTATATCTACGAGCTTACCCTTATGACACACCGCAACCGAGATGTGTTTAATGCCCATAATATCGGTTACAACGCCGCAGAACACGGTCGCGGACTTGTTCCCCGACAGCGCGGCAAGCCCCGTAAGGCAGTCTGTCTGAGCCGTAATTTCGCGTTCCAAATCTATCTCGCCGAACGCGTTGTACGACAAAGCGAGCAAATCGAAATCTTCGTCGAAGCCGCCGCCGAGCAATTCGTTTTCTACGTTGTCGAGCGATACGCGAAAGTCGCACTTGCCCGCCGAAACCTTATACAGCATACTGCATTCTATGCCGCAAAGTTTCCGATTGTTACCGCCTTACGCTTCGTCTTTCGTTTCGGTTTCGGGTTTTTCTCCGTCGCTCTTTGTAAGCGCGCTGACGCCCACAATCTCGTCGACGGGCATAGCGAACGAAAAGCCGCTGCCCGCCGTAGTAAGACCGACTTCCTTGTAAATCGCTACCATTATATCGTGGCGGAACCGCGTTTCGGTAACTATCATAACGATTTCCTTTTCGGGAACGATTACGACGCCGAAAAACTTTTCCGACTCGATGTTGCCCGTGCCGCGGGCGTTAACAATCGTGCCGCCCTTGGCCCCCGCATTGCGCGCGGCTTTCATAACCGCGTCGGAATAGCCCTTGTTTACTATCGTCATTATAAGAGAATATTCTGTGGCTTGCATTTTTTAAGCTCCTTGTTAATGTTTTGAAACCTTGCGGATTTTCCCCTACCGACCGTCCCCAGCCGTAGGCGGCGGAGAGCGGTGCGGAATTCCCCCACCAACCGTTCCCAACCGTATGCGGCGGAGAGCGGTGCGCCCCCACAAAGGTGGTGCGGGTGCGTGCAGAGAGCGGCAACAGGCGGCAAGTCCGCGAAGGGAGTGTATTTTGACATACTCGACCGAGCGGACTTGCCGCACGTAGCCGCTATATGTGCGTGCCCGCGCCGCCGCGCCGAACGTAGCCCGTATATGCGCCCGCTATACGCCGCCTAACCGTTAGAACCGAGTAAAAATTTCACCGCCTCCATATTGCTCACACTGCTGAGCGGCACCGAAAAAGCTATTCCCTCGCCGGGCGCGAACTTTTCTTTTATCAGACTTAAAAGAAAAGCCGTGCGGTCTTCGTCGGATACGACGTTTAAGATAATCTTTTCTTTCTCGCCGAGACTCAGCGCGGCGGACAGCTCGTCGGGAGCCGTTCCGCGCCCGAGATTAGCCGTGTGCATAGTAAAGCCGTTTTCGTTCAATAGCTTTATAACGTTGTTTCCCTTTCCTCTGTCCGTTATGATAAGAACGAGTTTCAAGGGTTTTACGTCAGCGTGCATAGCGTACCTCCGAATAATATTTCACTTTCAGTCGAAATCGACGGTTTCTTCGACGTCGACGGTTTCGTCTGCTTTTGCCGCCGTTGCGTCGGTTTCTTTAAGTTCCGCAACGGTTTCGGTCAAGCGCAACTTTTTGAGATTTTTGGGAACTAAGGCGTCGAAGTCGATAGTCGACGCTTTTCCGATATCGATTTCGGACCTGATTTCCGCAAGGCGAACCGCAATACTGTCGATATGCTTCGTTTTGAGCTTGAACATAAGACCCACAAGCTGAATGGTAATCAGCGGAGTCATTGCCACGAACGCCACAAGTCCGAACGCGTCCGCAAACACGTTGCCGCCGACTTCGGAGCAAGCCCCTATCGCCAACGGGAGCAAAAAAGTAGCCGTCATAGGTCCCGACGCAACGCCGCCGCTGTCGAACGCGATACCCGTGAACATAGGCGGAACAAAAAAAGTAAGCAGCAGCGAAATTCCGTACACGGGAGCTATAAACCACCATATCGACACGCCCGTCAAAACGCGCAGCATAGCAAGCCCTACCGAAACGGCAACGCCCGAGCAAAGCGAAACGAGCATAAGGCGTTTGGAAATCGCGCCGCCCGTAACTTCTTCGACCTGTTTGTTAAGCACGTGAATCGCGGGTTCGGCGAGAACTATAAGGCAACCCATAACCATACCGAGCGGAATCAGAACCGCGCGGTAAGGCTTCGACGCTATCGCCGCGCCGAGCAGTTTGCCCATAGGCATAAAGCCGACGTTTACGCCCGTAAGAAATATCGTAAGACCAACGTATGTGTAAACGATACCGATTATTATTCTTATAATCTGCGACTTGTTAAGACGCAGAGATACTATCTGAAAAAAGAAGAATACGGCAACCACGGGCGCGAGAGCGAGAGCGACTTCTTTCATCTGATGCAGAAGTCCCGCGCCCAGAAGCGCGCCGATTTGCGAAAAACTCGTTATAGTTTCGGGCATAGACGCGTCGTAACCGACCTGCGCGCCGCCCGACAGCCCCAAAATCATTACGGCGAGAATAGGTCCGACGGAGCATAGCGCAACCATACCGAAGCTGTCTTCGCCGCCCGCACTGTTTCCGCGCACCGCCGAAAGACCCAAGCCCATAGCCATTAAAAAAGGCACGGTTATGGGTCCCGTCGTAACTCCGCCGCCGTCGAACGACGCCGCAAGAAATTCGGGCTTGAAAACCGAAACGAATATCGCAAGTATAAACACAACGCCGTAACAGCCGAGCAATATATAAGTAAGTTTGATTTTGAAAAACGTTTTAAGAACGGAAGCCATGAGAAAAAGCCCGACCCCCGCCGCCACTACGTACAGCAAGGCGTTTGAAGAAAGCTGTTCCGCCAGAACGTGCAAATCGGGTTCGGCAAGCGTTATAACAAAACCGATTACAAACGCAATCAGCAGAACGAGCGGAAAACGGCTCTTTTTCGTTTTGGAAAGCATACTTCCTATGCTTCCGCCCATAGGCATCATGGCAACGTCCGCGCCGAGCGTGAACAGTCCCATTCCGAAAATAAGAAAAACCGCCCCGATAAGAAAAAGTCCTATCGTATAACCGTCCGTTTTTGCCATAGTAAGCGAAATTACCACAACCAAAAGCGTTATCGGCAATACCGATAAAAGCGATTCCTTGAACTTTCCCAAAAGCGATTTACCCACGTAAAATAATCTACATTAAATACGCTGATTTGTCAAGTAAAGTAGCCCCGTGCGTGCAGATTCCCGCTTCCTTGCTCTCGTCTGCTTCTATGCTCGCTCCGAACTGCGCGCATATCGCCGCCACCATTCCCATAATA
>WSNJ01000125.1 GCA_013316045.1 Clostridia bacterium | reverse complement strand
ATTTGATATACTGACAGTTGTACGTTTCGGAAGAACAGGAGGATTTTTTTACATTATGAACATTATAGCCGACCGCGCGTTATCCGTATCGCCGTCTCTGACGCTTGAAATTACGGCAAAAGGCAAGAAAATGAAAGAGGACGGAATAGACGTAGTGTCATTCGGAGCGGGAGAGCCCGATTTTAACACGCCCGACTATATTAACGACAAAGCAAAGGAAGCCATTGACAGAGGCTTTACGAAATACACGCCCGCGAGCGGCACGGTGGAGCTCAGAAAAGCCGTTTGCGACAAGTTGCAACGCGACAACAATCTTTCTTACGATTTTACCGATATAGTTATATCCAACGGCGGAAAGCACGCGCTTTATAACGCGCTGATGGCTACCGTTAACCCCGGCGACGAAGTTATACTTCCCGCGCCGTATTGGCTTACTTATCCCGAGCTGATAAAACTTTGCGGCGGCGTTGTTAAAATTTTGGAAACAAAGCCCGAGAACGATTTCAAGATGACGCCCGAACAGCTTACAAAGGCGATAACGAAAAAGACGAAAGCGATAATTTTCAATAATCCGTCTAACCCGACGGGAACGGTTTACGGCGAGAGCGAAATACGCGCGCTTGCCGCCGTACTCGAAAAAGCCGATATATACGTTATATCCGACGAGATTTACGAAAAACTTTGCTACGGCGTGGAGTTTTTCTCGATAGCTCAGGTATCCGAGAAAATGAAGAACAACACAATAGTAGTTAACGGACTGAGTAAAACTTACTCGATGACCGGGTGGCGCATAGGATACACCGCGTCGAACAAGACGCTTGCCAAAGCTATGGGCAACATTCAGAGCCATACGGCGTCTAACCCGAACTCGATAGCGCAATACGCTTCGGTTGCCGCGATAGAAGACAAGCACGGCGAAACGTTCTTAAAGGAAATGAACCGAACGTTCGACAGAAGAAGAAATCTTGCGATTTCTATGCTTAAAGAAATGCAGCCGCTTACCTACGTGGAACCGAAAGGCGCGTTTTACATTATGGTCGGCATTGCCGCAGTTAAGGGAAAGAGCGTTTACGGAAAAATCATAAAGACGGCGGCGGATTTTGCAAACGCGCTTATCGACGCGGTCAACGTGGTTGCTATTCCGTGCGAATCGTTCGGCGCGCCCGATTATATAAGGCTCAGTTACGCAATCTCCGACGAGAACATCAAAAAGGGGTTGGAGAGAATAAAGAAGTTTACCGATATGTTGGAATAGGATAGTATGGACAACAAGAACAATCACAACAATCACGAACTTACAAAGAACAAGCACACGGGATTATTGGAAGCCAAAGAGCACGACTTTATGCTCGAAGACGTTTCGACTCCCGAGCTTTTTCGCGGAATATTCGATTATGACGAAGTACCCAAAATCGTATTCAACGACAGGCGCGTTCCGCAGAATACGCCCGATAAAATATGGATAACCGACACTACGTTCCGCGACGGACAGCAATCGACTGCGCCGTTTACGGTCGAGCAGATAGTAAAGGTTTTCAAAATGCTTTCCAAGCTCGGCGGCAAGAAGGGCATAATACGGCAATCGGAATTCTTCCTTTACTCCGAAAAAGACCGAGAAGCCGTCGAAAAGTGCCGTTCGCTGAATTTGAAGTTCCCCGAAATTACGAGCTGGATACGCGCGAACCCCAAGGACTTCGAACTTGTAAAGCGGTTCGATATTGTCGAAACGGGCATACTCGTAAGCTGTTCTGACTACCACATTTTCAATAAAATGAAGCTCACGCGTCCGCAGGCGCTCGACAAGTATCTCGGCATAGTTAAAGAAGCGTTAAATCATAATATAGTTCCGCGCTGCCACTTTGAAGACATTACGCGCGCCGATTTTTACGGCTTTGTTATTCCGTTTGCGCAGGCTCTTATGGATTTGTCGAAAGAGAGCGGCATACCGATTAAAATACGCGCGTGCGATACGCTCGGTTACGGCGTTTCTTACCCCGGTACGTCGTTGCCGCGGTCGGTTCAGGGAATTATTTACGGCTTGAATTACTACGCGGACGTTCCGAGCGCTCAGCTCGAATGGCACGGACACAACGACTTTTACAAGGTTGTTACGAACGCCGCCACGGCTTGGCTGTACGGTTGCAGCAGCGTAAACTGCTCGGTGCTCGGCATAGGCGAAAGAACGGGTAACTGCCCGACGGAAGCTATGTGCATAGAATACGCGCAATTAAAAGGCACGACCGACGGAATGGATTTGTCGATTATAACGGAGCTGTCGGACTATTTCGAACACGAGATAGGCTACACGATACCGCCGCGCACGCCTTTCGTCGGCAGGAGTTTCAACGCGACCCGCGCGGGCATTCACGCGGACGGTATGCTGAAAGACCCCGAAATCTACAATATTTTCAACACGGAAAAAATTCTCGGCAGAAAGCCCGTCGTTGCCATTAACAACACTTCGGGACTTGCGGGAATTACGTATTGGATGAACTCTTATTACGAGCTTTTCGGCGACGACCAAATCAAAAAGACCGACTCTATCGTAGAAAAAGTCAAGGCTCTCGTCGACGCGGAATACCAAAACGGCAGAATAACCGTAATGGGCGACGACGAACTCGACTGTATGGTTCGTATCGCCGACAAGCGGCTGCATAAGCTGCTCGAAGCGGGCGCGTCGAAGATAGTTACGGAAGAATAAAACCAATAAGTTTTCACATAACGGTCATACTTGCAATATAAACGTGATTTCCGCGCGCCGTCGTTATCTCGTCGTTTGCGCTCTTGA
>WSNJ01000124.1 GCA_013316045.1 Clostridia bacterium | reverse complement strand
CGCGCAACAGACTGTGGCAGGGGAGACGCGATTCGAACACGCAACCTACGGTTTTGGAGACCGCTACTCTACCGTTGAGCCACTCCCCTTTGCTTATCTATTATATACAAAATTTGAATTTAAGTCAATAATAATCAGGAGAAAATTTATGAAAAATTGCAATCTCGGCATAATAGGTTGCGGCAATATGGCGCAAGCCGTTATCGAAAGCATTTCGGCGGGCGGAATGCGGGCATACGAGCAGGCGTCCGAAATTAAGGTGAACGTATTTGTAAGCGACCCCGACTGCGGAAAGGTATCCGCCGTTTTGAAAAAATTCGGAGGACTACGCGCCGCAAAAGATAACGCCGAGTTGGTTGAAACTTGCGAATATATTTTGCTTGCCGTAAAACCGCAGGTCTATTCCGATGCGCTCAAAGGAATTTCTTTTTCGGGCAAAACGGTAATTTCTATTATGGCGGGCGTTCCCGTCGCAAAACTCAGGGAAAATCTCGGGGCGCAGAAAGTAGTGCGCGTTATGCCGAATCTCAATGCAAAAATATTAAAGTCCTACAATGCGTACTGTTCGGACGGGCTCGGTGCGCCCGAAAAGGCGTTTGCGCGCGCCTTGCTGTCGAGTTTCGGCATAGCCGTCGAAGTGCCCGAGAAGCGAATTAACGCCGTTACGGGACTTACGGGAAGCGGTCCAGCGTTTGTTTTTATGTTTTTCAAAGCGTTTGTCGAAGTCGCCGAAAAAAACGGATTTTCACGCGCGGAAGCGTTGCAAGCCGCGGAGAGCGTTATTTCGTCGAGCGCGCAGAATCTGGCTGCCGACGTTTCGGTCGATATAGATAGAATGATTGATTCCGTATGCAGTAAGGGCGGAACGACAATCGAGGGCGTGAATTTTCTGCGCGAAAAAGATTTTGTTTCGGTTACGGAAGAAGCGATAGAAAGAGCGATAAAGCGCGCGGAAGAGTTGGGCAAATAGAATGAAAAAAGTAGATATATATACGGACGGAGCGTGCAGCGGCAATCCCGGAGCAGGCGGTTGGGCGGCGATACTTATGTACAACGGGCATAAAAAAGAGCTCAGCGGATACGATAAAAGCACGACGAATAACAGAATGGAGTTATTTGCGATAATTCAGGGAATAGGGCAGTTGAAAGAGCCTTGCGACGTAACCGTTTACAGCGACTCGGCTTATGCGGTCGAAGCGTTCAATCAGAAGTGGATAGATTCGTGGAAACGCAATAATTGGAAAACCGCGGATAAAAAAGAAGTCAAAAACCGTGATTTGTGGAACGATTTACTTATCCGAATATCAAAGCACGAAGTAAAATTCGTAAAAGTAAAGGGGCATAGCGACAACGAGTATAATAACCGTTGCGACGAACTTGCCCGCGCGGCAATAAAAAGCTGTCAGGAAATTTTACAATAAATTCAAGGCGATTTATCCTGCGGCGGATAATATTAACAGTTTATAAAACATAAACTATATTAGGAATGAAAAAGAAGATTTCCAAGCAAATAATTCTCAAACTTGCCGTAACGTTGGTCGGAGCGGCAATGCTTGCGTTATCTTGCATTTTCCTTATGGGACTGCCGAAATATATCCTTTTGCTTTCGATAATTCTTTTTTCGTCGCTCACCGTAATAATAACAAGTCTTGATTACCACGCACACGAATCATTGTTCAAAGTGCTCTTAGTAGCGTTTATAACGGGAGCTCTTGCACTCGTTTGCTTTATAATTTTCGATAAAACCAATTTATTGGAAAAACTGAAAGACGCAGACGCAATAATTGCGTTTATACGCGGAACGCGCCATTGGGGCATATTGGTATTTATACTTCTCGTAATATTTCAGGTAATATTTTTGCCGCTTCCTACTGCCGTTACGGCGTTTATAGGCAGTAAGCTCTACGGACCGACCTGGGCGTTTATATATATAACGATAGGTACGATTTTGGGTTCGCTGATTGCGTTCGTGCTCGGTAAGGTATTCGGCAAAAAGCTAGTCATATGGATGATAGGCAAAGAAAAGACCGAGAAATATGCCGAACTTCTAAATCGCAAAGGGCGCTTCCTGTTTATAATAATGATGCTTTTGCCATTCTTTCCCGACGATATGCTGTGCCTTGTCGCGGGAATAACGGCTATGAGTTACGGCTATTTCTTGCTTGTGGTAACGCTTACGCGACCCGTAATGATTGCGTTTATGTGCTATTTCGTAGAAGGCTCGATAATTCCGTTCAGCGGATGGGGAATACCGGTATGGATAGCTATCTTTGCGCTGTTTGTGATTTTGTTCCTTATATTCGGCAGAATAAAGAAAATAATAGAAGAAAAAAAGACGGACAAATCGGGCGAAAAAAACGAAAAAAAAAGAGCTGAAAAGGTTAAGAGTCGAAAGGGAAAAAACAAAACCGAAATTTCCAAATCCGAGAAATAGAAAAATGCGGCAACATTACCGTAGTTCCCATAGGGATTTTTTTTCACATAAATAGATAAGTATAGCGCACTATACCTTGCAAGCAGGGCAGTGCGCTTTTGCTTTACTTGCTCATTTACTTGTTGTATAATAGAATAATAAACAGTAATTTAGCGGAGATTTTAATATGCTTACAACAGAGCCAACTATTGAAATGATTCAGGAGTGGAAATGCATATATAACGAAAATCGTGATAAGTTGAAACCGAATCGGAAAAGCGGAGCAGAAATAAATGATTATTTTTGCAACAAATATCGTTTTGAAAAATTAGATTCTTTATCTTTTCATGATGTCGTAGAATTCAACATTATGAAAAATGAATCTAATAGAGAGAAATTACCGCAAGGTGCAGTACCGCAAATTGTTGCATATAAAGCTAAAGATTCATCTGTTTTAGTCGGGATTGATTTAGTTACGGGGTTTTTCCATATTGAAGGAAAAGATATTAATAGAGTGGCGGAAATTTACGATGACCTTTTTCTGTTCAGAGGATTAGACGAAACAGATATAAAAAATTATTTTTTAGTCGCACAATACATTCAG
>WSNJ01000123.1 GCA_013316045.1 Clostridia bacterium | reverse complement strand
GTATATAATATATGCACAATAGTGAAAAAATCCCGTTTTTTCAGAGGACGCTATGGCAAAAGACAAGAAAAAGAAAAATAAAACCGAAATTCCCGGAGCGGCGGCAGGAACGCCCAACCCTGCGGCGGCAGGAGCGGCGGGACAATCTTTTTCCGCGCCCGTTCCGCCGATAGCGCCTATCGAAACGGGAAAGAAGAAAAAGAAAAAAGGTAAAAAAGGTGCGGACGCGCTTCAAACTCTCGCCGGCCCCGATATTTCTCAGCTTTCCCCCGAACAGCTTAGCCAGATGCAACTCGAAGAAGCAATCAAGGAAAGCTCGAACCCGGCTATGAAGCTGAAAAAGCTCAGAAGTCCGCTGAATCTGAGAAGTATTCTTTTGAACCTGTTGTTCCTTATCCTGCTTACGATAGTTGCTACGTTCCTGTTTATATGGATATTCAGAGTAGATAAGTTCGACTTCGGCTACGTGGCAAAGGATATGCTCAGCGACTTCGGAATCACGCAGGCGTTTACGAACTTCTTCCGTAGACTCGGCAATCTGTTTACGGGTAAAGGCTGGACGCTGTCGGTACTTCTGACTCTGCTCCCCTAACGTTATGACAATCAAAAATCGCGGTAAAAAATTACCGCGATTTTTTTTAATATCCGCCGAACGGGTCGCCCGGTCGCTTTACGTCTACTATTACGTCCGCGTCTTTATCTTCGTACTCGGCACCGAATACGGCGATTTTCAATTTCAATCTCGGCGGAACGTAAGGATATTTCTTTTCAAATTTTTTGGCAATCAGTATCACCGCGACGCCCGCCGCTATAAGCAATGCGATAACCGCAAGTTGCACAATGAGTTTTTTCGTCGCCCAATCGTAATTTTTATAAGCGGACTTCGCGGCAGTCATAGCCGAAACGAAGTCGGGACTTTCAAAAGATTTCGCCGCGAACGAAGCCGCCGCAGACATCTGTTCGTCGTACATAGGGAAGTCGCGCCTGAGCCGCGTATACGTATCTTCGCGCGTATAGGAAACTATCTGGGACGAAGCCGATTCTATATCGCTCAGATTCAACGTTTCATAGTTACCCGAGAAAACGGCGGCAACGGGTATATGTTCGTTCATAAAGGGAGAGTGAACGCCCGCCATTGCCCAATGCGCGTAAGGCAAGCGCGGGAAAGCCCGAGCATTGATAACGGGCATATGTTTCGGCAACGGTACTATTCCGAAAGCGTTGTCGTTTGCAACCGAGAACAAATAATCGCCGTAGTCCGTTGCGACTTCTTCGTTGTACATATACAGGTTATCGCCGCCGAAACGTTTGAGCGAATACACGGTTAAAATATTTTCCTTGCGGTAAGACGGCATTTCCGAAACGTAACGGCTCGCGCCCGTGTTGCCGTAACTGCCGTCGCCGAACAGCGCGAATTCTATATCGAACTCGTAAGTTTTGCCCTTAACGTATTGCATAAGCGCAAGCGTCGCCGCCGTTCCCGTGCCGTTTTCGAGCGCGCCTATCGACTCGCTGACCGTTTGGTTATTATTGCCCATAAGACTGCCCGACTGTAATATCAGTCCGTCGTAATTCGCGCAAACGACAACGAGCTTACGCGGTTCTTCGCCGTAACCGCTTTTCTTTATTATAACGTTGCGCGTTTCGCCGTAGCCCGATACGCCGTACGGAATAATATCTATTCCGAAGCTGTCGTCGCCGTCCGCGATTTCGACGGCTATACTTTCGATATGCTCCGCCATTCTTTTCTCAGATTCGGAAAAAGGGCGGCGTTCGCCCATATCCCCGTTGGGGTGTTCGTCGGAAATATTCAGCACCTTTCTGAGCATAGCGTCCATATTGTCCGTTCCGAGTACTCCGTCGGTCGGCGCGGCGTAAGAAAACGCTTTTTCTTTTCCGCCGCACGCGGTAAGCGCAAATAAAGCGACTGTAATAAAAAACAACAAAATAATCTTTTTCATTACGCCACCCCTAATATTTTAAGTACGGTAAGAAACGCGTATATACCTATGTACGCGCCGCCCAATCTTATAAGGACAAACCCGAAAAGCGACTTTATGCTATGCGCGCGCTGAACGTAAATCAGATATAAAACGGCAAACGCGGAAGTCGCCAAAAACGGGAATACAACTCCGCCGTATATCGAAATTATAGGCGAAATTAAGTACAGAAGCGACAAGAGCGCCGCAACGCAATTAGCCGCAAAATAGAAAAATCTCAGCTCGTACTTCATATCTTCGACGACAAAACCGAGCCTGGGACGCATCGACCTGAACAGAAAAAGCGTAACGAGTTCGTACAGAATATAACCCAACGCCCCGCCCGCCAGAAACGCGAATATCGGGTTGGATATAAATGCCGTCTGATACAGCGCGCCCGTTTTAGACAGCATAAACGCCCAATCGCCGCGGGCAAAATAGAAATTCGCCGCGCAGAACGACAGGTAAAGCGCAATTCCCGCCATAACGGGATTTATTTTCTTTTCGGATAAAAACTTCATCTTTCGTTGAGTATTCCCATAACGGTAACTTCGAGAGCCGTAAGGTCGTTCATCTTGCCTGCTTTGAAATCGGCGTCCGCCTTGTGAAACCCGTCGCATATTTTCATAAGACGCTTCGGCGTGTATTTGCCCGCCTGCTCCGCGGCTTTTTTAACCGCGTATTCCTTTATGCCGAGAAGCTGAGATAAATTGTCGTCTTTCGGCGTTATCGCGCAGTATAACAGTCTGCGGAAGTGCGAATAAATCATTCCGAGAATCGCCGACGGCGCGAGCTTATCTTCGAGCATAGTATACAGCACCTTTGCCGCCTTGACGTTCTGCTTGTTTGCCACTGCCTCGGACAGCTCGAAAATCTTGTAGTCCGTTTCGGGCTTTACGAGATTTTTAACGTCGTCTTTCGTTATAACGCCGCCGAGCTTATACAGAGCGAGCTTTTCGGTTTCGGTAGCTATGCGCGTCATAAACGAATCGCAGTATTCAATAAGAAGCTCCGCCGCGTCGCGCTGAATCGAACTCCCCGCCGCCGTAACCGTCTTTGCTATATAGTTAAT
>WSNJ01000029.1:8369-20336 GCA_013316045.1 Clostridia bacterium | reverse complement strand
CGTAATATATTGTATAATAAATCAAGAATTACAACAAGGATAAGAGTTATATGATAACCGCCAAATCACTTACATTAGAAGAAAAACTCAAACTGCTTACGGGGAAAAATCTCTGGCAGACAGAAGACTTAGACGGTAAAGTAAACAGCATATTTTTTGCAGACGGTCCGCACGGATTGCGCAAAATGAAGAAAAACGCACACGGATATTACGAAAATATCCCGTCTATCGCGTACCCTAATCTCGTGAATATTGCCAACACCTGGAACACCTCCTGCGCTTACGAAACGGGAAAGCTGATTGCCGAGGACTGCGTGGAAAACGGCGTGGACGTCTTACTTGCTCCCGGCGTCAATATTAAGAGAACGCCGCTGTGCGGAAGAAATTTCGAATACTTTTCGGAAGACCCGTATCTTTCGGGCATTCTCGCAAAAAACTTTACGGACGGCGTGCAGAAATACGGCGTCGGCGCGTGCCTGAAACATTTCTGCGTGAACAACCGCGAAATAGGCAGATATTTTCAATCGAGCGAAATCGACGACAGAACTATGCACGAAATATATATGACGGCGTTTGAAATCGCTCTTACGTCGAACCCCGTTGCCGTAATGTGCAGCTACAACCCCGTTAACGGCGTTTACGCTTCCGAAAACAAAAAACTGCTTACGGATATTCTGCGCAAAGAGTTTTCGTATCAGGGACTTATTATTTCCGATTGGGCAAGCGTAAAGAACGGCGGAAAGTCGCTCGGCGCGGGTCTTGACTTGCGTATGCCCTACTCCGAAACGGCGTATGACGAGCTTAAAGACGCATACGACAAAAACCTTATTACCGACAAGGAAATAAACAACGCCGTGAATAAAATTCTCGAAACGGCGAATAAACTGCAAACGATGCGCGGCAAGAGCAAGATTACCAAAGACGTAATGGGGCGCAGGAAAGCCGCATTGGCGGTTGCGGAAGAGAGCATAGTTCTGCTTAAAAACGACGGAGTTTTGCCGCTCGGCGGAAGTTCGGTATGCGTAATCGGAGAGCTTAACCGCAGACCTTATATCGGCGGCGGCGGCGCGGCGGCAGTAACGACCGAATTCGTTCAAATCCCACTTAACTCGCTTATAGGCGAAATTCTCAGCGAAAGCGTAATCTGTACCGACAAAGTAAAACTCGACTGTCTCGACCCGAGCCACAACGACCGCGAGGGAATTCTGCTCGCAAGCAAAAACGACGTTTCGATAGTGCTTGTCGGCAACAGCCCCGCCACGGAAATCGAGGGACACGACAGAGAAACAATCAGGCTTTCGAATAAGGAAGAACGCCTTATAAAAGACGTAGCCGCTACGGGAAGCAAAACGGTCGTAGTGATTGAAGCGGGCTCTGCGATAGATATGACCCCCTGGATTAACGACGTTCAAGCCGTGGTTTTCGCAGGTTATCTCGGCGACAACGCCAACGAAGCGATAGCCGATATTCTGACGGGTAAAGTTACCCCGAGCGGAAAACTGTCCGAAACGTTCCCGCTTTCGGTCGAAAACACTTATTGCAAAACCGACACGGGCAAAGGCGGCGTAGAGGTTTACCGCGACGGATTGCTCGTGGGTTACAGATACTACGACACAGAAAACGTTCCCGTGCTGTTCCCGTTCGGCTACGGACTCAGCTATGCGTCATTCGACTATTCCGCGCTCGAAATCGAGAAAAACGGCGATACAGACTTTACCGTTTCGTACACCGTAACCAACACGTCGGCAGTAGACGGAAAAGAAATTTCGCAAATCTACGTAAAAGACGTAGTAAGCTCGGTATTCAAACCCAACAAAGAACTGAAAGCGTTTTCGAAAGACTTTATAAAAGCCGGTGAAAGCAAGAGAATAACGGTTAATCTCGACAAAAACGCGTTTGCGCACTATAACGTTATAAGCGGCGGCAAATACGTGGAGAACGGCGAATTCTTAATTATGGTAGGCGCGTCGTGTACGGATATAAAATTGAAACAGAAAGTAAGCATCAGCTTACCCGCCGAAACTCAATACTCTGTAATATAAAAAAGGAGCTTTTGCTCCTTTTTTTATATACCCAACTCTTGTTTTATGCTGTCGCCCAACAATTTCATTTGTCTTAAACAGCTTTTCTGATATTCCGTAACTTCGGCGCAATCGACTACTCTGCTGAGCGGTAAAATATCAACTTTCTCGAACTCTTTAAGATACCACTTTGCGGTGGCGGGATACGCCAGATATTCGGTAAACGCCGCAAGGCAGAGATACGCCTGAACTTTTTCGCTCATAGGGTGAAAAAGATTATCCGCAAGCCATTTGTAAAGCTCTGGATGGAAATGGGTCATAATGCCGCAATATCCTGCGGCGCCGCTACGCAACGTATCCAAAAACGTCTGCGCATTCGCATTATAAAGTCTTACGTTATAAGGCTTTAATATCCCGCACCGTTTCGCTATAATCTGCGCGTCGCAAACGGTGTCTTTTATAAAGCCGAATCTGCGCATTTTTCCGACTGCTTCGAGCATTTTTTCCGTCAGAAGCCTTTTATAAGGACGCGGGCATTCGTAAACGCCGAGTTCGATATTTTGCGGCAAAGCGTCAACGGTTTTATACAAATCGTCTATCCATTTTTCATCGGACGTGTTTTCAACGTCGAGCCTGTTCGTAATCAGAATAACGGCGTCCGCACCCGTTGCGGCTATTGCGTTAAGTTCTTCCGTCTGCTTTGCGTAGTCGTCCGAGATATGACCCGACGCAACTATCTTCATAGGCGCTCTCGACTTATCTTTCTTACCGAGTTCCTTTGCGCGCGAAATCACCGTTTCGGCGATTTTCACCCGTTCGTCCAGGCTAAGCTTGAAAATTTCGCTCGACTGACATACGGCGAAAATTCCGTCCATTCCTTTTTTCCAATAAAAGTCCACTATACGCTTCACGCCGTCATAATCTACCGAACCGTCCGCATTATACGGCGTTATCATAGTAGGATAAATTTCTTTTTTCATTGCAACTACTCCCTGTTATAAAACAATTTCAGATTTCGAATATTTTTTTAAGTCTGCCGTTATCGAATTTCGGCTTATGACCTTCACTCAGAAGCCCGTTCATCTCTTGCCGAACGTCCGTCAACTGAGTATAGCAAAAGCCCTGAAAATTGCATTTTCTTATTCCGCGCAAAAGATTTTCGAGCCTTGAATAAAGTTCTTCACTGTTATTCGCGCCGCTGTTGTAAACCCAAGCGCCGTCTTCTGTTTCTTCCGCCATAGAAATGCCGCCGAACTCGCTGAAAATTATCGGCTGAGAGCGGTATTTTGCGCCGTTAATCATAAGTTTTTTTCCGACGGGATAAATCTCGTCTATATTTCCGTTTACGTACAGCTTATCGAAATTCGAGCTGTCGGGCGCATAATCGTGAACAGTTACTAAATCCGTTTCGTCGGTATTCTCCCACCCGTCGTTTACCGACACGGGTCTGGTGCCGTCCAGCGCCTTTGTCAGGTAATACAGCGACGCGGCGAAATCCTGCTGCTTTTTATCGGTTAAAATTTCCTTTACGCCCCAGCTTTCGTTAAGCGGAACATACGCCACAACGCTCGTATGATTTTTATGCACGGAAACGATTTCCGCCCACTCGCCCGCTACGGCTTTAATCTCTTTGTCGCAGAAATCGTAAGCCGACGGCATTTCGCACCAAGTTATAAATCCTATCTCGTCGGCATAATAGTTAAAATACGGGTCTTCCGTTTTCTGATGCTTGCGCGCGCCGTTAAAGCCCATCGATTTTGCAAGCATAATATCGTCTTTTAACGCGTCGGCGCTCGGCGGAGTTATACCGCTGTCTTTCCAATAACCCTGGTCGAGTATAAGCCTTTGATAAAAAGGGCAATCGTTGATGCAGAACATACCGTTTCCGTCAACCGAAACTTTGCGCATTCCGAAGCGCGACTTTGCAAAGTCCTGCTCTTTGCCGCTCGCAAAAAGTCTGTATTCTATATCGTAAAGCGTAGGCTTGTGCGGCCACCAAAGCAAGACCTTGTCGAGCGCGTTCGGGTCTTTGACGGACAGCGAATATTTTGTAACGCCTTTCCGAGCCGAAAAGCGCCCGCGGTTTACCGTGTGCCCGTTCAGCGAAACGGTTATTTCTATCTCGTCCGCTTTGCCGTAAAGCGTGCGCAAATCGCCGTAAATTTCGCAGGCGTCTATATCTGTCGTAAGCGAATATTCGTCTATGCAGTCCGAACCGAAATATTCTATCCAAACGCTCTGCCATATTCCCGTAGCCGCTTCGTACCAACAGGCAAATTTTTCGCCCGTCCAGCTCTGTTTGCCGCGCGGGTTTGTGTTGTCCTGCGGGTCGCTGCAACGCACTACAACCGTATTATCGCCGTTATGAACGAATTTTGCGACGTCCGCCTTAAAAGGCGTATAAGCACCGATATGAGATAAAACGTAAGAACCGTTTACCCACACATCCGTTTTATAATCACTGCCGTTAAAGCAAAGCAGAACGCCGCTCCCGCTTTGTTTATCTACACGGAAATTGCGCTTGTACCAAACGGTTTCGTGAACCGATTCATCGCCTATTCCGCTCGCTTTGCACTGATACGCAAACGGCACGTTGATTTTCTTTTTAAGTTTTACGTTGCCGCTCGGCAGATTACGCGCTATGCCGTCGTTGCCGTCGTCGAATTCGAATTCCCATTCGCCGTTAAGCGTAAACCACTCTTTACGCCTGAAATTCGGGCGCGGATACTCGTTTCTTGAAATCATAGTAATCTCCGTTACGGTAAGCATAAGGGAAGCCGTAGCCGACTCCCCTATACTCACCTGAAATTATTTTGTTATCATATTTTCTTACGCCGCTACCGTAATATCGGTATAATTAGCCTGAATTTCGGCAAGCGCTTCATCGCCGTATTTTTCCGTAACTACTTGCATTACGGCTCTGTTTACTCCGTTGTCCAAATTAGTTGCGACGACACCGAAAGTATATTCGCCGTTTGCGGCAAAAGCATAATTATCGCCTGACGGGTTGGACGCTTGCGTAAAGTCGGGGTCTGTCATTGCTTTCGAAACAACAAACTGTCCGTCGGCATACAAATACAACTTATCGTTATACAATACTGCGGTTACTGTTCTATCGGTCATATGTCCTGCGCCAAGTGCAGTAACCGTGCCGAAATTACGACCTTTTGCAGCGACAAGCGCCGTTACGCTTCTGAAACTTGTAGTCGTACTCAAACCTAATTGTACCGAATACAATTTACCTACGTTGAAAGGTCTGTTATCAACTTGCTTGCCCATAACCGTCTTGCCGTCGGTTACAGTTATGCCGATAACGGGCGTTTGTCCGCCCAAGTTACCTAATTCAACTCTTTCTTCTCCGCTCAACGTGGTTATGCTGAATTTTACGCTGTATACAGCCGTTCTGTCGTAAGTATCGGGACTTGTGTAGAAATATGCGCTTTGTCTGTATCCGCCGCCCACGCTCGTATAAACTCCGTTAGCTCTCGACATACCTTCTCTTCTGAACGTCGTAACATCGGGACAATGTGCGTTTATATACGCTGTTGCGTCATCGCCGTAATACTTTACTATATTACCGAAAGTAACTGTTGCGTCGCCCGTTTCGCGAGCTACAAGACCGAACATAAATTCGTCGCCGCTTGCGTACTTATGGGTAGCGCCGCTTTCTCTCGAAATATTGTCGTGCGTTATGGCGCGGCTTGTTATATACTCGCCGTCGATATAGAAATAGAGAGTATCGCTATATAAAACGACTCCGAGCTTATGCGTTGTGCCGCGGAATTCGATTGCTCCTTTATCCGCACTGTAATCCGCGTCGTTTCCGCTTGCGCCTCTTTTGATAAAACCGTTATGATTCAAACAAGTATAGATACCCGTACCGTTTATCATAATCTGCGTCGACATAAACGCGCCGATTTCGGATTCCATATTATTGTTGTTGTCGTATTTTCCGTTCAGAACGGCGCCGTTCGTAATCGTTATTCCGACAAGCGGACTCGTCATATTCGGAACGCTTATATCGGTAGAAAACACTACCGTATCGCTCTTTCCTTCGAAATAATAATAAGCCTCGTCGGATACGGGTACGTTATCGGTAACAACGTATTCGCCGTCCGTTTCGCCTTCCGTCATCTTTTTGTCGTAAAGCGCAACGGTAGCAGTCGCACGGTAAGTCTTTTCGCCGTCTACCGCCGAAAGCGTTTCGTCCCAAGTAATCTCGCCGCCTAAATTGCGTCTGTCGTATGTGGGAACCGTGCCGTATTCGACTTCCTTTGTCTGCAAAACGCTCGTGCCGTCGCTGTTCACAAACGTAATCGTATATTTCCTTAACGCTTGACTGAACTGAGCCGTATATTCCGCGCCGTTTTCGTCAACGGCAACGGGTTCGGTATCCCAACCGCTGAAAGTGTACTCGTATTGCGCACTGCTTGCCTGCGTAGGCGTTTCACCCGTATACGACGGAACCGAGCCGTAAGCCACCTGTTCGGTCTTTAACGTCGTGCCGTCGTAATTCTTCCAAACAACGGTGTAAGTCTTTGCGGTTTCGGTGAAATGAGCCGTATACTCGGCATTGCCGGTAACGGTAGCGACGGCAGGCGTCCAACCGTCGAAAGCAAACGTTGCCGCAACCGTTTCGTCTTTCGTCGGGGTTGAACCGTCGTAAGTGGGCGTTGCGCCGTACTCGACGTTCTCGTCCGTTTCGAGAACCGTTCCGCTTTCGTCTTTCCAGACAATCGTATATTTGTTTGTTTCGTACTGTGCCGTAACCGTTATATCCGATTCCGGCATCGTAAACTTGTTGTCCGTTACCGTAACGCTCTCGACGTTCGTCGTATAGCCCGTGAAAGTTTTTCCGTCTTTGGTTGCGGGCGTAAGAGTAACCGTCTGTCCCTTTTCGGCTTTTGTTACGCTCGCCGTACAATCTACGCAAGTTACCGTATAAGTAACGGTCTCGGGAGCCGTTCCGTCGTCGCCGTCCGTCTTGCCGTCGTCTTTTTTACAAGCCGTAAGCGCGAACGCCGCAAGGCTCAGACAGACAGCCAAGACAAGCAACAAAATTTTCTTTGCGAATTTTTGTTTCATTGATTATCATTTCCTCCTGTAATATATCATTTTCTCCTGTATAAACATAGCATAAAACATACACACTCAAAAATAAATACTTTTTTATGTGTTTTATATCCCATTTTTTGATATTAGGTCTGTTTTTCCGATTTTATACACGGTCGGCGAAACGGGCGCGGTGGCGGTTGCCGTGGAAGAAGCAATGAAGTAAAAACAGCGGAAAAAGAATTGAAAAAAAGCGTAGCTGATTAAGCTACGCTTTTTTAATAGTTGATTTTGTTTTTATTCGGCAGGTTCGGGGTCGGGTTCGCTCGGCAAACTTTCGATAAGCGCTTTGAGCGGCGGGTAATCTTCGTTTACGATAAGCGAACTGCCTATCGTTGCGTCCGTAAAGCCGTCTTGCAATTCGACAGTGCCGTTTACTTCGAAGTCGACCGATTCTTCTTCGCTAAGCATTGCGCCGAGAGCTACAATAAAGATATATTCCCCGTCCGCTTCGAGCGACGAATATGCTTCAACGGGTTGCCATACGCCGTCTACCGATTTGACGCATACGACGTATTCGTTCCATTTATCTTTGAGAGACATTTCTTTGCCGTAAACCGAAATTCTAAGGTCTTCGGGAACGGAAGTTCCGAGCGTTACGGGAATAACGACGTACCCGTATCCCGCTTCGTAAGCGTTTGCAAACTGACTTGCCGTGCCTACAACCGTATGCTCTACGGGATAAGCAACCGTAAGATTCGAAACGCTTTCGGTTTGAACTTCGTCGGCGCTTTCGTTTAAGCGTTTGTTAGACCAAACTATGTTCGAGATGACCGCGCCGTCGACTCCGCAGAACAAAAGGTGATTTTTTGCACTGTTACCGGCGGATACATTAAACTCAAACGTATATTTACTGCCTAACTTAATACCTTTTTGACTAACGCCATTGATGGTATTATCTTTATTGTCCAAACTGCTCCCCCAAGCATCCAAAATAATCTGATTTTCACCATCATATATAACCAAATTACCTGCATTCCATATTTTCGCTCTATTATAAGACCCCCCTGTATTTATATTCAAATACGACCAGGAACCGTTCACATAAGCAAAAAAGTTATATCCCGTTTTGGAAGTAGGAACTGTATGACCAGAATAACCCTGAGTAAGCTTTGTTACGCTATTGAATACGATATCGAAACGAACAACGGTCGTACCCTGATTTAACATTTCGGGAACTATATCGAGTTGGAAGAAATGTTGTCCCGCAAAACAACCTTCTTGGTTAGTCGGCTCTTTTATTTTTCCGTTTGCAATCAAAGCCGCAATATCATAGCTGTCGGAGTTTCCGTTATCGATACTAATCGGCTTAGTCATATATGTGCTCGATGCGCCCCAAGAAGAAGCCCATTCCGGAACGTCGGGATACGAACTACCGTTTTCATACCAAACCAAACGCTCTATATTTTCATATAAAGTTTTGCCGCCCAAATCCGCGTTACTCGAATGCTGTGCTTCGAACAGAGTGCCTTTAAGTTCAACAATAGTGCTATTGTAGGGATTGGCGTTTTGAGTTTTAATATTTTTGATATAATCGCCGTTAAAACCGTCAAAAGAAAGTCCCGCCGTTGCAAAAGCTTCCGTTCTGTTTGCAAGCGGTACTATAACCGTATACCATTCGCCAGCATTCATTTTTCCGTCGCGCACACCACCGATTTGCCCATAACAACGTCCGCCATTTGTCATAGCGTTACGGCATCCTACGTTCACAACTGCGTTTCCGTCTGCGTCGTAAATCAGGAATGCGGGTTCTGTTGCGTCTTTTTTATCGACGTAACTTTTAGGCAGGTTTGCAAGCGACAAACCGTTGCCGCCGAAAGTGCACTCGTATTCCGTATAGTAATAACCGCCCGAAGGTACGCAATCGTTTCTGAAAATAAGCTCCGTGCCGCCGAGATTTGCCGTAATTTTTTCCGAAACCGCGGTCGGGAATTTAATATCGAAAGTAAGGTATGTATAACCTGCGGCAAAATTCGTATCCATTGCGGCAAGCTGTTCCGAAGTAAACGAAACGGCGCCGCCGTTTACCTGATATACTTGGTCTTCTTCGCCGTCGACGGTCGATAAAGCAAGATTATTGGGTCTGCCCATAACCGTCTTAACGGAATTATCGAGATTGCGCGAAGTCGGCGGAACGCTTACGGAAACGTTGACCAATTTGGTGAGCGGGGTCTGCCCGTCTATTTCCGCTTTTACCGTTATTTCGGTATTGCCCTGCGCTTTGCCCGTAACTACGCCCGCGTCCGTAACTTCGGCAACGTCGGTGTTCTTGGACGTGCAGGTTACGGTTGCGCCGTCGAAATTTTCACCGTTCTTTTTTACGGTTATGCCGATTGAGTCGGTATTATCGCCGTTTTTTGAAAGAACTATATTTATATTCGATTTTGCAAGCGTAAGCGTGTAGGTGTCGGTCGGAGTTTGGGTGCCGCCTTGATTGTCGCCGCTATTATCGCCGCCTTGATTGTCGCCGTCGGTAATGCCGCCGTTATCGGGGTCTTTGGGTTTTACCCCTGCATCGCACGCCGTAAACGCGAACGCCGAAAGAATTACCGCGAATATTACGCCTAATATCAACGCTAATTTTCTCTTCATTCTGTCTTTCCCTCCATAAAAAAGTTTTATCGTTACTTTAAGTTTATCATTATTTTGTTGTATTTCTCAATAGTATTTGTTACCGATTTTCTTCGGTTTGTTAGGTCGAGAGCTTCGGGTAGTCGTCGTTGAGCATAAGCGCGTCGCCTATCGTACAGTCGTTGAAACCGAATTGCATTACGACCGTTTTTCCCGTGAAATCGGGCGTTTCGTCTTGCGGAATCGCCGCCGACAAATCCATAACGAACACATATTGCTTTCCTGCCGTAAGAGCCGAAAAACTTCCGACTTCCGTCCATTTGTCCTGCTCCGCGTCATAGCACTTTACAACTTCGCCGCCGAAATTCTCGGAATCAACCGTATATGCTTCGCCGTATACCGACACGGTAAAGCCGTTGGGAACGGCAGACCCGAGCGTTACGGGAACAGCCACGTATTTATAGCCCGACGCGTAAGCCGAAGCCATAGCGTCCGCCGTGCCGACGGTCGTCTGAACGGACATTTCTTTAATGTAATCTCTGTCCTTTTCGGGCGTATAGTTAAGCGCTCTCAACACCGCCCACTCTGCGTTTTCGCCGTAGCGCTTTGCGCTCCAAGTTATATCGGATACCGTCGCGCCGTCAAGTCCGCAAAGCATAATATTGTTTTTGCGACTGCCCGCCATAAGATTTATTTCAAACGTGTAAGTCTTGCCCGCAGTCATAACTTCGGCCGCCTGAACCGCGCCGTTCCAACCGTTGAGAATAACCGCTTTCGTTTCCGCGTCGTAAACCGTTATTCCCACGCCGTTCTGCAACAGCGCGCCGTGCGCGGTGGTTTCGCCGCTTTCGTATTCGTTGTTAAACGTGAGATACGAATATTTGTCGTTCGCGTAAACAAACATATTAAACGGACTTTCAAGGTTGTGCTCCGAATGTCCCGCGGTAAACGATTGAAGCGCAGAGAAATTCGCGTTAAAGCGGACGAGCGTCGCGCCCTGCGCCATTTTCTCGGTTACGTTGTCGAGCGTTAAGAAGTGTGCGCCGCCGAAAGGCTCGCTCTCCTGCGCGGCGGGCTGAGCGAACTCGTATCCGCTCAGATTATACGTTCCGTCGCTGCCTTGCAACTGTTCGGCTTGAACGCAATAGTAAGTTTCGGTATCTCCCCATTCGGGCGTTCCCCAATATAAGCGGTTCAGCCAATACGCGCCGCCGTCGCCGTAAGGTCTTTCGTCGCAGTAAACTTCGTAAAGGTCGCCGCTTCGAGCTTTTTCGCTCGCATACGGGTCGTACTTGTACATATCGAAGTTTTTAACGGAGCAATCGCCGTTGAATAAAATCGCAAAACCGCCGCTGTGCATAGCCTTTGTTTTATTGCCGAGCGGAATTACGACGGAATACCACCGCCCCGCTTCCATCTTGCCGTCGGCAACTCCGCCTATTTCGGCGTTCTGAGTTTCGAGATAGCACTTATCGAAAACAAGGTTTTTATTTTCGTCGTAGATTACAAATCCCGCTTCCGACACGCTCGCGTTATTGTTTGCGATAACGCATTTCCGCTCGTCGGCGTTACGGTAAAAGGTTTTGGTACTGCCGCAACGCACTTCTATCTCTTTTGCCACTTCTTCGGCAAACATAATATCGAACGAAAGATACCGATAGCCTTCGGCGAACCTTTTATCCATTCCCTTTGACGCACTGCGATTCGTCGGCGTGAGCTTGGTATAGCCCGACAACTCGTAAACTTCGCCGTCCGCGTTCCAAAAGTCGTCAAGCCATATCTTGTCGGCGCTTTCGACGCTCTTTGAAGAACTAACGAGCGAAACAGAAGTTTCGGGAGTGAAAACGGATACGTTTACCAAGCCGCTTATCGGGTTTGCGCCGTCTGCTTCGGCTCTTACCGATATTTGCGTGTTGCCGTCCGACACGCCCGTAACGGTACCGCCGCTTGTAACCGTTGCAACGCTTTCGTTAAGCGATTTGCACGTAATAACGGCTCCCGAAAACGCTTCGCCGTTCTTTTTTACGGTTATGCCTATTTCGGCTGTTTGCGACGCGTTTTTCGCAAGCGAAATACTTATGTTCCTGTTTGCGAGCGAAAGCGTATAATTATCCTTATTTACTTCGCCGCCGCCGTTGTTATCCGTATCGCCGCCCTGTTCGCCGCCGGGCGGAGTGTTTACGCCGCCGTCGGGAATTTCAGGAGCGCCCCCCCCCGCGTTACAAGCCGCAAGCGCAAACGCGGAAAAAAGCACGGCTAATAA
>WSNJ01000029.1:0-8271 GCA_013316045.1 Clostridia bacterium | reverse complement strand
GCCCCCCCCCGCGTTACAAGCCGCAAGCGCAAACGCGGAAAAAAGCACGGCTAATAATATGCAAAGTATTGCAGTCGTTCTTCTTCTCATTTCATTCTCCTTGTTAACCGTCGGTTTTTTTACAAAAGTTTTCCCAAGTTAACTTTATCATTATTCGGCGGAATTTTCCACAGAGTTTGTTTAGATTTTTCTTTGATTTGTTTGCGTTTAACGCCTATAACGCTACCGTCAAACCGTCGTAAGCCAAAGAAAAGCATTCGGGAATACTGCTTTCGAGCTGCGCAAGAGAGAGCGCCGCGTTATGCGAAACGTGCGTTATAAAACTCTTGCAATTCCGCGAGAGCAAGCCGCGGCTCAAAAGAATTTTCAGCGTTTCGGCGCAGTCCGCAAAATTCATATGCCCTTCGTCGAAATCGAGATTTCCGTAAGTGCCGTCGCAAATCACGCAATCGAATTTATAGCCGCCGTATTGCAGAAAGTCGTAAACCTTTTCGGAAAGCGGCGCGGTGTCGGTCGCGTAAAAAAAGCTCTTGCCCTTGTGCGAAACGGCGTAAACGTAGCTCGGCTCGGACTGCATATGCTCCGACGGCAAAGCCGCGACGGTATACTCGCCCGCCGAAAAAATCTCGAAAGGGCGCACCTTTTTATACGTCGCGCTCTGCGGATAAATCGTCGTTCCGTAAAACGTTTCTTTCGGCTTATGGCGGTATTCTTCATACGGAACTGCGTTTGCAAGGCGGCTCAGCGCAGACGCAACGGCTTCGCTTCCGTATATGCAAAGCGGCTCGGCGTCAAGCCCGTACGACGAAGCGAGTCCGCGCATAAAAAAGTCTTCGGGATAGAAATGGTCCGAATGCGAATGGGTAATAAGAATATGCTTTATATCCGCCAAATCAACGCCTGCGCAAACGGCGCGATAGTAGCTGTCGGGCGGAAAATCTATCAGTAAATCGTTGTTTACAAGAAGCTGACTGCGCGTGAAATATTTGTTTTTTTCGCGCGCTTCGCGGCACAAACCGCAACGGCAGAACAGCGCGGGAATTCCTTCCGCCGAGCCTCCGCCCAAAAATTTCAAATTCATAAAACCGTACTTCCTTAACCGTCGATAATTACCGACTGACCGGGCGCGAACCAGTTGTCGAACCGTTTGCCGCGGTAAGAGCCTTTAATTCTTTCAACGTCGTTTTGTGAGTTGTTTACGGCGAATATAAATTCTTTCCCGTCCTTGCCGACAAAGCGCGAAAGTATAAGCGGATTGCCGTATTGCCGCGAGCTAAGCTTGAAATCTTTTATACAGCCGTCGTAGTAAAGCCGTGAGCCGCCGTAAGCGCGCCCCGCGTGAAAAGTATCGAGCAGCTCGGCTTCCGCCATACGCGGCGCAAAATAGTCCGTAAAAAGTTTGTTCTGACGCGCCAGACTTTCAAAAGTAGCCGTGCGGCGGTAGTATTGGTCGAACGGCGACTGCCTGTACGAAGATTCCAAAAATCTGCCGTACACGTAGAACCACAAAAGCCCCTTGGCTCCGTGCGCAACTGCCGTGGAAATCTGCCATCTTAACTCGTCTTCGGTAGGCACGGCAAAGCTCCAATGCCCGACCGACAACAGCGTCGTCCACATAGGCACGCCGCAACTTTTCGCCACCGAATAAAAGTTGTTCAGGTTCTTGAAGTAATTGTCCACGCCTTCTTCTCTGCCGTGGATAAAGCATTGCGTATAGCAGTCGTAACACAGTACTTTTATGCCCGTAGCGTTTACGGCGCCGCGTAAAAGCTCGGTAAACCCGGCGTGGTTTACGCCTACGCGCTCGACGAAATCTTCGTCGAAGTACGGGAAGTGATTGACGAACGGATTGCTGATTCCCGCGACGATTTTCGTAGCCGCAAGCATATCTTTCCAGGAGTTTTTATCGGGCTCGTCGCCCACGTGAAAAGCATAGAACGCAGGGTGCGTACCGAAGTCGTTTTTCGCCTGCTCTACGTCGCGCCGAAACTCTTTTTCGCCCTTAGCCGCATAGTTCTTCCAATTCGTGCGGCAATCGCACACTATTACTTTAATGCCGTTTTCGTGCGCCGCGTCAAGGCTTTTAAGCATATAGTCTTTGTCGGCGGGCGAAAAATAATCGAAACTCATAGCGAGATTCATTCCGAGCTCCGCCCAGTCCGAAGCCGCCTGCTTCTCGTCAATCTTACCGCACGGCACGTAATTCCAAAACCCTATCGGGAAAAAATTTTTATCGGTCATTCCTGTTTTCCTTTTCCCCCGCGACGTCCTGCGGGCGGTAGTTGCGCGGCGAGCGCGCGGCAATCAGATATTTCTTGTATTCGAGCGGCGACATTTTCATAATCCGCTTAAAATGCACGCCGAAATTCGTTACCGAATTAAAGCCCGTCGCCGTCGCTACGTCGGTTACGGTTTTGTCCGTGCCGAGCAGTTTGCAGGCTTGCGATATGCGCAGGCTTATAAGGTATTGAAGCGGCGAAAGTCCCGTATACTCCTTGAACAGTATACAGAAATAACTGCGGTTGAGATGCACCATATTCGCCACTTCGTCGAACGTTATGTCCGCCGTGTAGTTGTTGTTGATAAACGTAAGCGCGCGCTCGACGCTCGGATTTATGCCGAAAGACAGATTGTTATCCGACGGATTTTCACGCGCGAAAAGTCCGAAAACTTCGTATATAAGCGACAGCCCCTTGAAGTTGTCTTCGACGGTCTGTTTGGAAAAGCTCTCGTAAAGCTCTTTAACTGCGTCGAAAATGCGCTTGTTCCCAACCTGCATTACGGGTCGGTCATACGTAAAACCGAGTTGCGAAAAAAACGCTTCCGAATCGAGTACGTCAACAGCTAAGTAAAAATATTCGTAGCGGTTGTTTATGTCCGGCCAATAGCTTACTTTTTTGCCTTTCGGCAACCAGAAAACAGAATTCGCGCAAAGCGAAAAGTATCCGTGTTCTTCGAGCGAATACCCGCCCTTGCCCGACAGCACGAATTGCAAAATATCCATAGGCTTTGCGTCGTCTATTATATGACCCGCCCTGAGCGGGTTTTCGTAGCCGACGTATATATTTCTGTGGTTCAAATCGAAATGCTTTTGCAGTATCGGAAATACGTTCGATTCTATTTTGAAGTCCCCCCCCCCGTTTGGGGTTGAAATTTCTTTTGCGTTCTGTTCGGGTGCGCGGTCGTATGAACTTTTATATTGCCGCTATTTCGACAGGCTTTCCGCCGTTTAACCTTGATTTCTCCGCCGCAAACGCCATCTGATGACTTGCAACGCTTACTTCTATTCCGCTCACGTCGGAATTTTGCTTGCCGTCGTACATATAGTCTATAAAGCTGGTTATAAGTCCGCCGTCGCCGCCGCCGTGTCCGCTGCTTTCCTCACCGAAATTATACTCCTTCGGCGCGAACTTGTCAACAGGCGAGAAAATATTTACGCTTATTGTCTTGTCGCGTTCGTCGTCGAACAAGCCGACTATCTCGCCCTTCGTACCCACTACTACGGTGCGGCGGTAAGTGCTTTGCGCAAACGCGTGCATATTCAGATTTGCCGTCGCGCCCTTTTCGTATTGCATTATTACCGACTGATGGTCTACCACGTTGTTGTCGCTTCGGTAAACGCATTTTCCGTAGCTGTTCTTCTCGTCTTCGAGATACTTGCGTATACTCTCGGGCTTATAGTCGAAGCCGAAAGGAACGTTCATAGTAAACGGCATTTCTTCGGAACGCCTTATCGCGCTGTAAAGGCAAGTGTCTTTCAGCTCGCATTTATAGCAATAGCTGTCGCTCTCTTTCGGCGCGTGGCTCTTGTTGAACACGCTCAGCTCGCCGAACGAACTAACCGTCGTGCACCGGTCGCCCATAAGCCAGTTTATCATATCGAAGTCGTGGCAACACTTTGCGAGTATCATAGGGCTCGAAGTGTTCGAGTTGCGCCACTTGCCGCGGATAAAGCTCTGCGAGTAGTGCCACCAGCCCACGTTTTCCGATTGGCTTATGTGAATTATTTCGCCTATCTCGCCGCTGTCTATTATGTCCTTTATTTTGCGGTAGAAGTCGGTATAGCGCAATACGTGGCACACGACTACTTTTCTGCCGAGCTTTTTCGCGCAATCGCTTATCGCAAGACAGTCTTTTTCGGTTATGGCTACGGGTTTTTCGAGTAATACGTTATAGCCGAGCTTCATCGCGCTTAGACACTGCTCGCAGTGAACGGCGTCGGGCGTGCTTATAGCCACGACTTCCGCGAGCTTACCCTTGGCGAAAAAGTCGCAAACGCTTAAAAAGCAGTTTTCAAGCGGTACGCCCAGCTCTTTCGCCGCGCCGTGTAGAGTGTTTTCGTCCGAGTCGCACAGCGCG
This sequence comes from Clostridia bacterium, assembly GCA_013316045.1. Lineage (GTDB taxonomy): Bacteria > Bacillota > Clostridia > Christensenellales > Pumilibacteraceae > RACS-047. The sequence goes on along the minus strand of WSNJ01000029.1, from coordinate 3,912 downwards.
GTAATCTTAACCCTGCCGCTGTCTTTGACGAGTTTTGCATATATAAGCCCGCGGTTGCCGAGTCCTATAAAGGACATTGTTTTTTCCATTTTCGTTTTCTTCCTATATGTTTTGTGTTTCCTGTCCTGTCAGCCTACGCTTTCGGTCGCGTCGGGGTCCGGAACAAACGGCTCGAACGGCGTCAGCGCGTCCGCAAGGTAAACCGAATAGCTTCCTGCGCCGTAGTAAAGGAACAGGTTGAAGTCCTTTGCAGACCAGTTACCGTAATTCTCGCTGTCGGGGTCGGTTATTACCGCGCCCGCGCCTATGTGCATAAATCCTTTTCTCGCAAACGTTTTGCTTTCGTCGGAAACGAATTTAACCGTCATACGGAAATAGTTCTTATTCGTTTCGTCAGTTCTCTTGCCCGTAACGTAAATATACATTCCGTTCAGCGACGTGCATTTTCCGCCGCTGCTCCACTGATATTCGTGGACCGTTCCCGTACGCTTAACGCCGAGTCCCGCCGTGTAGCGGTTGTTTACGCTATCCCAAGTAAGAGTGTGGAACAACTTTTGATTGTCGCCCGTGCTTACGGCGTGATTTGCAAGATACACGTCGTCGGATATAGCCGCTTCGTCCTGCTCCGACGCGCCGTACAGACTGTCCGTCCAGAAAATATCGGTAACTACCGCGCGCGCAAGTCCCGCCATAAGCAGCGGAGTCGCAACGTTATTGTTTACTTTGAACTCGAACACGTATTCCTTGTCGCTTTCGAGAACGTTGCCGCTGTTCGCCGCGTCCATAGCGTTGAGAACGAGTTCGCCGCTCGCCTTGTCGTAGACATTTACGCCGTCCGACTTTTCGCCGACTTCGTTTTTCGCATAGCTTTCGGTCGCGCCCTTGATTTTCGGTTCTACGTAGCCGTCGCCGAACAGATAGTAGTGAGCCGACCTGAGCGTTGCAAAGAAATTAAAGCCGGTCCTGCCCGAAAGCGAATCTATCGCTTTACCGTCGGTAAGAAGTCCGTTGTAGTTAGGCGTCCAGATTTTATCGAACGACTTGAAGTTTATCTTAAAGCGCAGAAACTCTTTTCCCGGCATTAAGTTCGTGGATTTTTCGGTTGCGAGCCAATGCTTTTCAAAGAACGTTCCGCATTCGTTTGCGGGCTCAGTCCAGAAATCCTGCGCCGACGTGTCGTAAACGCCGTCTACGTTTTTGGCTTCGGGACCGTAATTCCAGCCGTAGGTTTCTATGCCCCAATATCCGGCAGCCCAATCCACACGGTGATAGCTCGGATAATACGCGCTCATATCCTTATAAAGTACTTCTTTCAAAACGTCGGGTTCGGCTTCTTCGCCGTCGCGGTATTCGTACGGACTGTCCGACCAGACAACGTCGGATATAACCGCGTTTTCCACGCCCGTGAAAAGCAATCCCGAAGGATAAGAACCCATAGTGGCGTCGAATTGGAATATGTAATCGGTATCCGTTTTAAGCAAGTCGCCGTGCGGTTTACTACCGAAAAACGTATCGAGTACCGATTCGCCGTCGACCGTGTAGATGTTTATTCCGCTCGTTGCTTCGCCCACGTTATTCAAAAGATACGAAAAAACGTAATCGACCGTGTTGCTCCACTCGCTGTCGGTATTAGTCGTACCGTTGCCGAGAGCCTTTATCTGCGCGGAATGCCCCGCTTCGAGCATAATGCTTTTCGCGCCCGCTTCGACATTCACCGCGGCGCCGCCGTCTACCCTGTACGCGTAGCCCGCCGCGCCGACGACTTCCGTCCAGGTTACCGTTCCGTCGTATACGTCTATGCTTGCAACGGGAGCCGCAAGCGCAGGCAAGTCGGCAGGTTCGCTCGGACGGGACGGTCTTTTCGACGCGTCGCACGCAATAAAAGCAAACGACATTATTCCGCTAAGCGCGAACATAATCATTCTTTTAAATGCTTTTTTCATTTTTATTTTCCTCCGGATTTTTATATTTCTACTCTTTAAGTCCGCCCATCGACACGTTTCCGATAAGTTTTTCGGACGTAAAAAGGAATATAACGAGAATAGGTATCATCAGTATAAAGCACGCCGCCATTTTAATGGGAAGTTCCTTGCCCGCGCCCGTAGTGGCTTGCGTAAAGCGGTAAAGCCCGTATGAAAGCGTCGGCTTGCTCGGAAAGTACAGAAGCGGCGTCTGATAGTCGTTCCAGAACTGTATGAACATAAGCAGCCACAGCGTGAAAAACATATTTTTCGCAAGCGGCAATATTATTCTGAGCATAACCGTAAGATGACTTGCGCCGTCTATCTGCGCGGCTTCGGTAAAGTCTTTCGGCATTCCCTTGAACGTGGCGTTGAATATAAGAAAATTCGTTCCGCCCAAAAAGTTGGCTTTCATAATCATCATACCGACAAGCGAATTATAGAATCCCAGCGCGCGCATTATGCGAAGCTCGGACGCCATAGAGCCGACTATCGGGAGTATCATAGCCACTATAACAATCGCGTCCACTATCCTGCATATCTTAAAGTCGAACCGCGCCGTTATATATGCGACTATGCACACTACCGCAATATTCGCAAACGAACAGCAAACGGCGTACAGGAACGTAAACCACAGCATATGTTCCATAAAGTAGTAGTCCGTCCGCAAGAACGCGCCGAGCTTGTCGTATATGTTTATACCTACGTAAAACTCGTTGAACACCGTTTTGTAGTTCCCGAATATAAACGGCCACTTGACCGAAAACGGGTACGCCACCGCGTCGAGATTCGTTTTCAGCGAGATATTAACGCCCCACAAAAGCGGCAGAAACAGCGTGAAAACGTAAACCGCGAGCAAAACGAATATGATTATCCGAAACGGCGAAATATGAAATTTTTTCGATTTTGCGTTTGCCATATTTCTCACTCCGCCGACGGTCCGATTTTGTTGAGCGCCCACTTGAAAAAGAATGTGAGCGGCGCGACGACGACCGTCATAATTAGTCCGAGCGTCGCAAGGTACGGATACCCCGAAATCTCGGCTATGCTTACTTCTCTGTACATATAGTAACCGAACGTCCACAGCGAAGTCGGCGCGTCGGCTCCCCAAATCGAATAGAGATTGATTTGGTTCGTGAATATCGCGGCTATGCTCGTATAAAACAGCGTTGCGAACGTAGGATAAATCATCGGGAAAGTTATATGAATAAATTCCTGCATCGACGTTGCGCCTTCGAGCTTCGCCGACTCTACTATCGACTCGGATATTCCGTTCATACAGCCCAGGTACATAAGCATAAGAGTACCGAACGAGAGCCACATATAAAAGAACATTACCGCGGCGAACTGCGTAGACGACTCGCTTAAAAGTCCGCCGATTTGCTTGTGGAATACCGCTTCTACCGCCCAGGGAATGCCTATGTTGCAAAAGTATTTATATACGGTTACGGTTATCAGCGTGGATATTATCGTGGGCAGGAACAGCGCGACCTTGAAAAAGCGGTAGCCGACGAATTTTTTGTATATAAAGAACGTGAAGAACAAAACTATCGGCGACATAAGCTGTACGAATAAAAAGCTGAGCAGAGAGTTTTTCAGGCACGTAATGAACTGCGACGATTTGACGAACTCGCCTACCGCGCGGAAGTTTGCCGCGCCGGCGAATATATACGCCTGTTCGTTCACGTCGTAGCGTTGGAACGTCATTATAATCGAGTTCAGATTTACGCCTATATAGAACACGCCGAACTGTACGAGCGGGAACAGAAGTATTAAATAAACGAATATTCCGTCTTTAAGCCGCCGATTCGACGGTTTCTTTTTCTTTAACGAAGGCTTTTTGTTCTTTGTAAGCACGGTGTATACGGCGACTTTTACGTTGTATAAAAACAGCCCTATTTTACCGCGCACTTTTTCAAACAAAGTCTGCTCCGCTTTTTCTTTTCTTTTC
>WSNJ01000122.1 GCA_013316045.1 Clostridia bacterium | reverse complement strand
TTGCCATAAAAAATGCACCTCCAAAAGTGTCTAACTTTTGGGGTGCATTTCAATAAGAAAAGCTCTTTTCTATTTATATTTGTATTTGCTTTTTATTTAAGCTCGAATTTTGCGACGCGAACAGCAAGACTCGTGCCGTACCGAAACGGCAATATCTTAAAGCGGTTATTCTCGGCGTTTGCGCTTTCTCCGCTGTCGAGCCAGACGGCGTTTTCGACTTTTTTGTCCGACTTAACAGTTACCCCGTCGGTTTCCGAAATGTGCGTAACGTTGGGACTTGCATTCATAGGCACTTTTTTGACAACCGCATAATAATACTTTCCGTCTGTCAATATATCGGCGTTTTCGGCTTCGATACCCGCCGACTTACAACCGTAAATAAAGTTCTTGTTTATCTTTATCCACTTGCCTATTTCCGCCAAGACGGCTTTATCAAGTGCTTTTACGGAGCCGTTGCCCACAAGCCCTACGTTAAGCAAAAAATTACAGTTGTAATATCTGCAATCCACAAGGTTTTCGATAAGTTCGCCGACCGACTTATAGTTGCAATCGTTTGCGGCATATCCCCAGTGGTCGTTGAGAATCTGACACATTTCGCCCGCGCGGTGCTTGTCCGAGCAATCGACGAATGCGGGTTTTCCGCGCTCGAACGTAACGCTGTCGATTTCGGGGTGTCCGACCTTACCGAGCTCGGACAGTCCCGTATTATTTATAATCATAGCTTCGGGCTGATACTTTCTTATCGTAGCATACAGTCTGTCTTCCTGCCAGTCTTCGTCGGGTTTGTCCCACATTCCGTCGAACCATAGCCCGCCGATTTTACCGTAATTCACGCAAAGCATTTCCACGCTCTTAATCAGATAATCTACGTAAGCGGAAAAATCCGAGTAGTAGTCGGGGTTATGCCAATCCAACAGCGTATGATAAAAGAACGGCACGATTCCGCTCTTATTACACGCATCGGTAAACTCGGCGACAAGGTCTCTGCCGCAAGGATAGTGAAGCACGTCGAAATCGCTTAACCCTTTCGTATCAAAAAGCGAAAAGCCGTCGTGATGACGCGTAGTAAGAGTTATGTACTTTGCGCCCGCGCGCTTTGCCGTAGCGACGAGATTATCAGCCCAATTTTTCGCGGGATTGAATTTATACGCAAGTTTTTCGTAATCTTCTTTTTCTATATCCGAAAAACTTCTCGCCCATTCGCCTTTTCCGAACACGCTGTATATACCGAAATGAACAAACATACCCATTCCGAGTTTTTCGAAATTTTCTATATAACCCATTCTTTTACACCTAAACTATATTGTTATTTCACGCATACTATAACGTTACGCCGTTTTTCCATACGGCTATTTCGTGAAAACCGCTTCTTTCGGAAGCCGTTAGCTTTCCTTCCGCTGTCTGTAAAATAAGCCTAAGCAATTTATCCGCCGCGGCGTCTGCGTCCGCACTCGGACTTAAAAGCTCTCCCGCGTCGAAATCTATCCAATTAGGTTTGCTTTTCATTAGCGCGGAATTAGTGGAAATCTTTATAACGGGAACGGCGCTTCCGAGCGGAGTACCCCTGCCCGTGGTAAATAAAATAATGTGCGCGCCCGCCGCCGACAGAGCCGTACAGGCTACAATATCGTTTCCGGGCCCGTTAAGAACCGACAGCCCCTTTTCGGTAACGCGTTCGCCGTAAGCCACTACGCCGCAAACAGCCGACGAGCCGCCTTTCTGAACGCATCCGAGCGACTTTTCCGCCAAAGTCGATATGCCGCCCGCCTTATTGCCGGGAGACGGATTTTCGTCTATTCTCTCGCCGTGCGCAATATAGTACGCCTTGAAATCGTCCATAACGCGCGCCAAGCCGTCGTAAACTTCCTTGTTTTTGCACCGAGCGAGCAACACGTTTTCCGCGCCGAACGATTCGGGAATTTCGGTGAGCACGCTGCTCGCGCCTTTTTCCGCAAGTTTATCGCTTACTCTGCCGACGAGCGGATTAGCCGTTATGCCCGAGAGCGCGTCCGAACCGCCGCACTTCAAGCCGATAATCAGTTCGGACACGGGGCATTCGACGCGTTTATCGCGCGACGCCGCGGCTTTGAGTTCGACAATAAGTTCTTCGCCTTTTTTAAGTTCGTCGTTCTCTTTCTGCACCGTCATAAATTTTACGCGCTCTTTGTCGTATCCCCATTCGGCAAGCAGTTTTTCAAAGCTCTCGGGCGTATTGTTCTCACACCCGAGCGACACTATAAGCGCGCCGCCTACGTTAGGATGAAGCGCAAGACCGCGAAGAATTTTCCGAGTGCTTTCGTGGTCGTCGCCGAGCTGAGAACAGCCGTAAGGATGAGTATACGCAACCGCGCCCGTCTTGCGCGAAAGACTCTCGCATATCCCGTTTACGCAACCGACAGTCGGAATAATCACGATATCGTTCCTTACGCCGACTTTGCCGTTCTTGCGCTTATAGCCCATAAAAGTGCCGCCGCCCTGCTTATGGAGTCCGTCTTCAAACGGCTTGAATTCAATATAGCCGCTCTTGCCGTCCAGAAGCGAGCGGATATTATGCGTATGCACAAGCTCGCCGACCTTGATATTATCCTTGGCAACGCCAATCGGAAAACCGTATTTAATAATCTTTTCGCCCGCGGAAATATCGCGCACGGCGTATTTCATATTGTCGTTAAGACTTACTTCCACGTTGTCCGCCGAATGAATTTTATAGCGGTTATCAGTCATTCACAAGTTCCTCCAACGCCTTTTTAACGCCCTTTTCGGTTATCGCCTTATCGTGCGCGACAACGGCTTTTTGGAATCCCGCTATTCCCGTTAAGTCTTCGCCCCAGAGATTTTTATTCTTCATAAACGCCGAAATATTGTCCGTAGCGGCTATTTCGTTCAGGTACGACAGTTCGTCGCTCACCTTATCGCCCGCCGTCTTATAGAACGCATACAAAGCCGCAAGCGAGAACGAAAGCACGTTCGGAGCTTTGCCGAATTTCTCGGCGTAGTCCTTGATGCTCGGCAACACGCGCGCTTTGAACTTTGAAACCGAGTTGAGCGCAATAGAGAGCAATTTATGATTAAGGAACGGATTGAAAAATCTTCCGATAACTTCGTCGGCATACTTTTCGAGATTGTCGCCAGTAAACGACGGAATGATTTCACCGAATATGCCCGCCC
>WSNJ01000028.1 GCA_013316045.1 Clostridia bacterium | reverse complement strand
AAAAGTCAAAACTATAAAGAAACCCAAGAGCGAATATACGCTTCCCCAAACCGAAGACGCGAATATAAACGGCGGAAAAAGGCACACAAGCCCCGCAACGATAAGACCGACATATTCGTTGATATATTTTTTTGCCGCTCTGTACAACAGCCACGCGGTTAAAATATCGCAAATTACAAACGGAAGTTTTACCATTAAAGGCATTGCGGCGGACGCGGAATTTATACCGCAAGCGTTCGCTATCGCGCCGAACAAACCCATTATATATGCCGTTACGGGATAAAGGGTAACGCCGTTACTCTTATAATAAGTCGCTATCGAACCCGAACCGAGAGCTTCGAAAAATGCCGTATACGTTCGGAATTCGTCGCGGTAGCCTTTTACCACGAATACGAAAACAAGTCGCACGACAAAACCTATCGCCAACAGCATAAGAAGCACGCCCGTAAAATTAAAGTTCTTCGAACCGTCCGCCGCCGTCGCTTCGGACGCGGGCGCCCTGTTTATTACATTCGACAGCAAATATACGGCAAGCAACAGCACGGCGACCGAAAACAGCAAAAACAAAACTATAAACAGTACGTCGAGCGACGTGCGACTTACTCCGGCAAGACCTGACAAAGTGTAATTCATAAAAATTTTCTCCCGTTATTTTCGCGCCGATTCGGTTTTTCAGCGGCGCTAACACAGTTTTCTATTGTGATTATATCAAATAATTTCCCATAAGGCAATGATTTATTACAAGATTTTACAATCAAGGCAAAGAAAAAAGAGTCCGCAAAGCGAACTCCTTTTTCCGTAAACAAGTTTTATTTCTTGCCGATTTCTTCTTTGATTTTAGCGGCTTTACCGGAAAGATTGCGCAAATAATACAATTTAGCGCGGCGTACTTTACCCTTTCTGACAACTTCGATGCGCTCGATACGCGGCGAATGCAAAGGGAAACTTCTTTCGATTCCTACGCCGAACGAAACGCGTCTTACCGTAAACGTTTCTCTTACGCTACCGTTTTTCTTGGCAATGACGGTGCCTTCGAATGCTTGAAGTCTTTCTCTGTTTCCTTCTACGACCTTAACGAAAACCTTTACAACGTCGCCTACGTCGAAAACGGGAACCTCTTTCTTCATATATTCCTTTTCGATAGCTTCGATTATACCTGCCATAACTCAACCTCCTTTTACAATGCGTTCAATACCGGATATTTTATCCAATAAGCAGCGGAACACACGAGTTAACTAAAATATTTTAACATAATTTGCCGTAATACGCAAGCGTTTTAACGCATAAAATTTATAATTTGAAGATACCGAAAACATTTAATACAGAAGTAATAAGAATTACCGCTATACAGATAGGACAAACGTATTTTATCATAACGTTGAAAAATCTCTTTTTGCGGAACGGACCGTTAAGCTCGATTTCGTCAATAACAGTCTGACTGTTTACGATATACCCTACGAAAACGCAGGTCAACAGAGCGACTACCGGCATAAGCACGGAGTTGCTTATAAAATCAAACATATCCAATATAGTCATTCCGCCGACCGTAAAACCGCTCCAAATGCTGAAACCGAATAACGACGGCAAACCGAGAACAAGCGTTCCCGCATAAGTTACCACGCATGCTTTGCGGCGCGATAATTTCGCAAAGTCGATTACAATCGATACGACCGTTTCCATAAGCGAGATTGCGGAAGTAAGTGCGGCAAACAAAACGAGCGCGAAGAAAAAACTGCCCATAACGCCGCCAGCGACCGAACCGAAACTCTCGAACACCTTAGGAAGCGCAACAAACATAAGCCCCGGTCCCTGCCCGAGCTGTTCGGGACTGCCGCCCGAAAAAGCAAACGTTGCGGGAATGACCATAAGACCCGCAAATAAAGCTATACCCGTATCGAATATTTCGATTTGATGCACCGACGATTCGATTTTGGCGTCTTTTTTCATATACGAACCGTAGGTTATCATTATGCCCATAGCAAGCGACATCGAATAAAACAGTTGACCGAGCGCGGCAAACACGGTTTTAATCGAAAACTTTCGGAAATCGGGCAACAGATAATATTTTATCCCCGCGCCCGCACCGGGTACCGTCATAACGTATATAGCCACGCCTATCGTCAGAACCACGAGAATGGGCATAAGAATTTTACTCGATTTTTCGACGCCCTTTTCGACGCCGAGCAAAACGATTACGAAAGTTACGGTAACGAACGCGAAAAAGAATACGAGCGGTTGCCACGACGACGAAATGAATGCGTTGAAATATCCGTCGGTAGCAGCCGCCGCGCCGTTACCCGAAACGAATGCCGCCAGATATTTACCGACCCAACCGCCGATTACCGAATAATACGGCATAATCAAAATAGGAACGAGCGAACACAAAATACCTATAAACGCAAACTTCTTGTTCAAAGCGCGGAAAGCTCCCACTGCGCTTTTGCCCGTTTTGCGACCAATCGCAATTTCGGCTATCATAAGAACGAATCCGAAAGTCAGCGCGAAAACTATATACGTTAAAAGAAAAATACCGCCGCCGTATTGAGCCGCAAGATACGGAAACCGCCATATATTTCCGAGTCCGACAGCCGACCCAGCGGCGGCAAGCACGAAACCTATTTTACTCGTAAAGCCCGAATGCTTTTTCGGAGTTTCTTCGCCTACCCGCGCTTCGTCTGCGTTTTCTGCGCTTCGGCTTAAATTTTCTTTTTCTTCCATTGAAATTTCTCCGATTGTAATTTATTGATATTGCGGACTGTTTTTGAACTCTTTGTAAAAATCAATCAGCGAATCGCTTAATATCGCTTCTCTGATTTTCTTCATAAGATTTATGAGATAATAAATATTGTGTAGGCTTAAAAGTCTTGCCGCCAAAATTTCCTCGGCGTTTATAAGATGCCTTAAATATGCTTTCGTAAAGTTCTTACAGCAATAACAATCGCAATTTTCGTCAAGAGGAGTAAAATCTTCTTTATACGCGCCGTTACGCACTACGACTTTGCCTTTCGAAGTGTACGCCGTACCGTTGCGGGCAATACGCGTGGGAATAACGCAGTCAAACATATCTATACCGCGGAGCACGCCTTCGACCAAACAATCGGGACTGCCCACGCCCATAAGGTATCTTGGCATATTTTCGGGATAGTGCGGGCGCATTACGTCGAGCATTTCATACATTGTTTCTTTGGGTTCGCCGACAGACAGTCCGCCGATTGCAATACCGCAACGCGCATAAGGGATAGACTCTTTAAGCGACTGCAACCGCAAATCCGCATACATATTGCCCTGAACTATCGGGAAAAGCATCTGATTTTCGTTACTATGCCTGTCATAACACCGTTTTAACCAAGATAAAGTGCGTTCCATAGCCGACTTCGCATACTCATACGACGCGCCCGCCGCCGAGCATTCGTCAAACGCCATAATTATATCCGCGCCCAATGCGTTCTCTACGTCCATAGCATATTCGGGCGTAAATGTATGTTTGCTACCGTCCAGATGCGACGAAAAACTCACCCCGTCGTCCGTGATTTTCCGCAAATCGGAAAGCGAAAAAACCTGAAATCCGCCGCTGTCCGTCAGAATAGGTTTGTCCCACGCCATAAATTTATGAAGCCCGCCGGCTCTTTTTACTATATCGTGCCCCGGTCGCATATATAAATGATACGTATTTGAGAGAATTATTTCCGCTCCTACGTTTTTCAGGTCTTCCGGCGTAAGCGATTTAACGGTTGCCTGCGTGCCTACCGGCATAAATACGGGAGTTGTTATGGTTCCGTGCGGTGTTTTTAACTCTCCGATACGCGCACCGCTCTGTTTACAAGTATGCAAAACTTTATATTCGAATTTACTCATTTGCTTTTCCCTTAATAATATTACAAAATCAGACACGCGTCGCCGAAGCTGAAAAATCTGTATTCGCTATCAACGGCGTGTTTATAAAAGTTAAGAACGTTTTCTCTGCCCGCAAACGCCGAAACAAGCATAATAAGCGTTGACTCGGGCAAGTGAAAATTCGTAACAAGCGCCCCGACGGTCTTGAATTTATACGGCGGATAAATAAAAATATCCGTAAAGCCGCTTTTCGCCCGTATTGTTCCGTCGATATTCGCCACACTTTCAAGTACTCTTACAGACGTAGTACCTACCGCGACTATTCTTCTTCCGTCTTTTACCGCCGAGTTCACCACGGAAGCGCACTCTTCGCTGACGGAATAATATTCGCTGTGCATTTTGTGGTCTAAAATATTTTCGGTTTTTACGGGACGAAACGTCCCCAAACCCACGTGAAGCAAAACTTCCGCTATCTCCACACCCATATTCTTTATTTTTTCAAGCAGCTCGGGTGTAAAATGCAAACCTGCCGTAGGAGCCGCCGAAGAACCGCTTTCTTTTGCATATACGGTCTGATAACGCTCGGGGTCGTCAAGCTTATCGTGAATGTAGTGCGGTAACGGCATCGTACCTATTTCCGATAAAATATCTTCGAATACACCGTCGAAAACAAACCTTACCGTCCGAACGCCTTCTTCGCCCGAACCGATTATTTCGCATTTCAACCTTTCCGAAAATACAAATACATCCCCGATTCTCGCTCTTTTCGCGGGTTTTGCCAACGTTTCCCAAGTCGTATAATCGATACGTTTGTGCAACAAAAACTCCAAACGCGCGCCGCTCGCCTTTTGTCCGTAAATTCTTGCGGGAATAACGCGCGTTTTATTTACGACCAAAACGTCGCCCTTGCGCAGATAATCCGTTATATCGGTAAATTTTTTATCTTCGATTTTAGAACTATGCCTGTCATAAATCAATAATTTTGACGAATCACGGGGATAAATCGGAGTTTGAGCAATTAGCCTTTCGGGCAAATCATAGAAAAAATCGCTTTTATTCATCGTTTTGCGCCCCACCGTCGCTAAAACTCATTTGCTTTGCAACCGTATCCCCCGGGTATTTAACGCCAATATGATTATAGGCAAGTTTAGTGCAAATTCTGCCGCGCGGTATTCTCGAAATAAAACCGAGTTGCATAAGATACGGCTCTATTACGTCTTCAATAGTGGTCGAATCTTCGTTTATCGCAGACGAAAGCGTATCAAGCCCCACGGGTCCGCCACCGAACTTTGTTATAATGGCGTCAAGCAACTTTCTGTCGAGCGCGTCAAGCCCCAAATCGTCTATATCCAATAGATTAAGCGCATGTTTTGCAAGTTTAATATCAACCGTGCCGTTGCCGTCGACTTCCGCAAAATCACGGACGCGCTTTAACAACCTGTTAGCTATTCTGGGAGTTCCGCGAGAGCGGCGCGAAATTTCTTTGCAAGCGTCTTCGGTCATTTTAAGTTTAAGAATATTTGCCGAACGGCGCACTATTATCGACAACTCTTCGGGAGTGTACATTTCCAATCTGCATATAACGCCGAAACGGTCTCTGAGCGGCCCCGTGAGCATACCCGCTCGCGTAGTAGCGCCTATAAGCGTAAATTTCGGCAAATTAAGACGCATACTTCTCGCCGCAGGACCTTTACCGATAATTATATCCAAATTATAATCTTCCATTGCAGGATATAAAATTTCTTCGACCGACCTGTTAAGCCTATGAATTTCGTCGATAAACAGAACGTCGTTTTCGTTGAGATTCGTCAATATCGAAACAAGGTCGGCGGCACGCTCTATTGCCGGTCCGCTCGTTACTTTCAGATTGACGTTAAGTTCGTTGGCTATTATATGCGACATAGTCGTTTTACCCAGCCCCGGCGGTCCGTACAAAAGCACGTGGTCAAGCGCCTCGCCGCGCTTTTTACTCGCTTCGATAAAAACGCGCAAATTCGATTTCATTCGGTCTTGTCCCACGTACTCTTCAAACGTTTTCGGTCTGAGCGTAACGTCAAGTTCGTTTTCGCCGAGCAATTTGTCGGCAGTTAAAAATCTTTCTTCTTCCATCTTTCTATTCCCGTATATCGCTCTCAGCCTTTAAGCGCTCTCAGTATTATTTCTTCCGTAGACAAATTCTCTTTCTTCAACTTACTTACGGCAATTACAGCTTCCGATTTCTTGTAGCCGAGCGAAATCAATGCTTCCACTGCATCGTCATCTTCATAAACTATGCCGGACATAATATCCGATTTTGGCAATTCGGATTCAAATTCCGCGGAAATTTTGTCTTTAAGCTCTAAAATTATGCGCTCGGCTGTCTTTTTACCCACACCCTTAACCGCATTCAGCAACTTAGCGTCCGCAGACGCAACGCCCGCCGCAAGATTACTTATAGATATTCCGCTGAGTATGCTTACAGCCATTTTAGGACCTACGCCCGACACCGATATAAGCCGCAAAAACATATTCCTTTCGGCTTTGTTACAAAATCCGTAAAGCGTTACGCCGTCTTCGCGCACGTTCAGATGCGTATACACTTTTACTTCGCCGTCCGTTTTTTCGATTTCGGACAAGCAAAACGAACTTACGGTCAACTCATATCCTATTCCGTTAGCTTCTACGACAAGGCTATTTTCGCCCACTTCGGTTACTTTTCCGATAACATATCCTATCATCCGATTACTCCATAATTCTCTGACTGTACGAATTTGTATTCGCGTGGCATATTGCGGCGGCAAGCGCGTCTGCGGCGTCGTCGGGCTTGGGCGTTTCTTTCAAGCCGAGCAATGCGCGAACCATAAACTGAATCTGCGCCTTTTCCGCTCTGCCGTTCCCCGTAAGCGCCTGCTTGATTTGCAAAGGCGTATACTCGTACAGTTTTCCGCATTCTTTTACGGCGCAGACCATTATTACTCCGCGCGCCTGAGCAACTTTTATACCCGTCGTTATATTCGTATTGAAAAACAATTCTTCCACCGCAATCGAGTCGGGCTTATATTTTTTTATAAGTGCGGTTATCTGCTCGTCTATCATCGCAAGGCGCACTGGAAGTCCTTCCGTCTTAGGCGTAGTAACAACGCCGTAATCAATAGGAACAAGACCGTTCGTCCTTTTTTCGATTACTCCGTACCCGATTGTCGCATACCCGGGGTCGATGCCCAATATTACCATCAATAAGATTTCTCCGATTATTGCAAAATAGACGCGAAAAATTGTTGATAAAAATCCGAAAAAGTATTATTATATAAAAGTCGGAATTTTATAACGACTATACTATAATAAATTCTAAGCGACAAAAAGTCAAGTAATTGGCAAACAAGGAGAACGTAAATGAGTAAAATGAAGATTGTTTTGGCATATTCAGGCGGACTTGATACCACCATTATCATTCCGTGGCTGAAAGAAAACTACGACTGCGAAGTTATCGCGGTTGCAGCCGACGTAGGTCAAGGAGAAGAACTTGCACCCTTAAACGAAAAAGCAATCAAAAGCGGCGCTTCGAAAATATTTATCGAAGACCTTAAAGACGAATTTGTGGAAAACTTTATCTTCCCCACGATTAAAGCGGGCGCGGTATACGAAGGCAAATATCTTCTCGGCACGTCTTTCGCTCGCCCCGTAATAGCAAAGAGATTGGTTGAAATAGCTCACCGCGAAGGCGCAACGGCAATTTGCCACGGCTGCACGGGAAAAGGAAACGACCAAGTGCGTTTCGAGTTATCCGTTAAAGCTCTCGACCCCGATATGAAGATTATCGCGCCTTGGAGAATATGGAACATTAAATCGCGCGAAGAAGAAATCGAATACGCGGAAAAACGCGGTCTTCCGATTTCGATTTCCAAGAAAAGCCCCTACTCGATGGATAGAAATATATGGCACTTATCACACGAGGGTTGCGACCTCGAAGACCCTTGGAACGAACCCAAAGACGATTTGCTTCTTATAAGCAATCCTATATCCAAAACGCCCGATAAAGCCGAATACGTAGAAATCGAATTCGAGAAAGGCGTTCCCGTTGCCGTTAACGGCAAAAAACTCAAACCCGTCGCTTTACTCGAAGAACTCAATAAAATCGGCGCAAAACACGGCGTAGGCGTTACGGATATGGTCGAGAACAGACTTGTCGGTATGAAGTCGCGCGGCGTATACGAAACCCCCGGCGGAGAAATTCTCTATGCGGCGCACAGAAATCTCGAAGAAATTACGCTTGACAGAACGACAAGCCATCAGAAAGAAATGCTCGCCATAAGATTTGCCGAACTTGTGTACGACGGAAATTGGTTTACTCCGCTCAGAGAAGCGTTGAGCGCATTCGTAGATTCGACACAACAGACCGTTACGGGCACGGTTCGACTCAAACTCTTTAAGGGCAGAATTTCGGGCGCAGGCGTAAAATCTCCCTATTCGCTCTACGACGAAGATATAGCGACTTTCAGCGCGGACGAAGTCTACAATCAGAAAGATTCGGAAGGCTTTATCAACTTATTCGGATTGCCGCTTAAAGTGCGCGCTCAGATGCTTAAAAGAAACAAAAAGGATAAATAAAATTTATGAAAATGTGGTCTGGGCGTTTTAAGGACGCTACCGACAGCGCCGCCGACGCGTTCAACAGTTCGCTCGGATTCGATAAAAGGCTTTATAAACACGACATTACGGGCAGCGTTGCGCACTGTACTATGCTCGGAGAATGCGGAATTATAACAAAATCCGAAGCCGAAGCGATTATAGCGTGCCTGAACACCATTTGCGACGATATAACTTCGGAAAAGCTCGAAATACAAAATGCCGAAGATATTCATATGTTTGTTGAAGAAGAATTGACAAAGCGCATAGGAACAATCGGCAAGAAATTACATACGGCGCGTTCACGCAACGACCAAGTCGCGCTCGATATTCGGCTTTATCTGCGCGATACCGTTGACGAAATAAACCTTTTACTCAAAGAACTTATTCTAACGCTTTGCGAAATGGCGGAAGAAAATCTCGAAACGATTATCCCCGCATATACGCATATGCAGAAAGCACAACCCACCACGCTCGCCCATCATTTTATCGCGTACTGCGAAATGTTTTTGCGCGATTGCGACAGGCTGAGAGATTGCAGAGCGCGCATAAACGTAATGCCGCTCGGCAGTTCCGCGCTTACGGGCACTACCTACCCCATAAACCGCGCTCGCGTCGCCGAACTTCTCGGCTTTGACGACGTTACGAAAAATTCTATGGACGGAGTGTCCGACAGAGATTTTGCCGTCGAATTTCTTTCTGCGTGCGCGCTTATTATGACGCATCTGTCGCGCTTCAACGAAGAAATTATCTATTGGGCAAGCGACGAATTCGGTTATATATCGCTCGACGACCGTTTTTCCACGGGTTCGAGCATTATGCCGCAAAAGAAAAATCCCGATATGAGCGAACTTATTCGCGGCAAAACGGGACGTTGCTACGGAAACCTTATCTCGCTTTTAACTACAATGAAAGGACTACCGCTCGCTTACAATAAAGATATGCAAGAAGACAAGGAAGTACTTTTTGACACGGAAGACACCGTAAAAAGCTGCCTATCTATTTTTACAGCTATGCTTCCTACTCTGAAATACAATAAAGAAAAGCTGTATGCGGGAGCAAGCGGCGGATATACGGTGGCAACCGATTGCGCCGATTATCTCGCTAAAAAAGGAATGCCGTTCAGACAAGCCCACGAAGTAATCGGTTCGCTTGTGTTGTATTGTACCGAAAACGGCAAAAAACTCGACGAGCTATCGGTAGAAGAATACAAAAAATTCTCTGAACTGTTTGAAACGGACATTCTGACCGCCGTTAAACTCGAAAACGTAATCAAAAACAGAAATCTCGTCGGCGGACCCGCTCCGAAAACGGTTTTAGCGGAAATCAAAAATATCCGCAAAATTCTCGCAAAAAAATTTCCGCAAGAATAGTTTTATTGGACCGAAATTTTTATCACCTGACAAATTTTATCAGAATTATTCCAAATCGAATGAGGCGTTGTTCCGTCAACAAACAACGACTCATTCTTTTTTACTATAACTTCCCTGTCGCCGAGAACAACGCGCGCTTCGCCGTCCGCCACGATAAAGATATGATTTTCGCTATGCGTATGATTACCTTTGGGTCCGCCGCCGTTTCTTTCTATATAGGCAATCGCGCCCCATTTGATTTTTCCGTGTTCGTCGAAAAGTTTTTTAGCCGAAAAACCGCTATGTCCGGGCGGTGTAATAAAATTATCGTCGTTCAAGTTACTCGTCCCCTTTTTGTCTTGGGTCTTTTTCGAAAAATACGCTTTCTTTCTCGAAAATATATTTGCCGTCGGGCTTATTTAGCTTTCTGAGTCTCATTTCTTTTACAAGCGGAGTTCTAAGCATACTGTCGCAAGTTGCATAAATTTCTTCTATTTTTCCGCTCGCATAAAAACTGAAATAGCCGTTTGCCGTAAAAATCAGATGGTCCATAAGCATTATGCCCATTGCGGTCAACGCTACGCCGAGTTTCTTGGTAACGTCAATGTCCGCCGTCGACGGAACAAGCGAACCCGCAGGATGGTTATGCGCAAGAATTACTTTCGCCGCACTGTTACGACAAGCGCACTCGATAACTTTTTTAATATCGAAACTCGAAAAATTTACGTCGCCGCTTGCTATCAGATTTACGCAAAGCGCTCTATCGGAAATATCAAGACTGACAAGATAAACATATTCTCTGTTACGGTTCATAAAAAACGGTTGAATATATTCAACGGCTTTCTTCGCCGTATCGAGATATATGTTGTTTCTGAGCCGCGATATTTCGGCACGACGCGCAGCGGGAATAATCGCCGTAAGCATACGCGCCGTAGTTTCACTTATGCGCGGAATTTTCACGAGTTCGTTTACCGTCGCGTTCAGAACACCCGAAAACGAACCGAAGTTGTCAATCAATTCGTGAGCAGTCGGATTCGTATCTATGCGCGGAAGCGTGGCATAAAGCAAATACTCCAAAATTTCGTGGTCGGAAAAAGTAGTAAAATCCGGGTCGGTATCGACAGAACTTCTGACTCTTTTCCGATGCCCTTCGTGAATATTTCTCTTTGCAGATGGCATTTTAACGACTTTTTCGGCTTTCTTATCCGCAACAGCGGAATCGCTCTTCGCTTCCGAATCCGAAACTCTTGCATTCATTTCGGCTTCGACTTCGGTAAAAATATCGTCTAACTGTTTCAGAAAATCGTCTTTCGTGTCCATAAGCGTCAACGCACCTGCCCGTTTCCGTTTATGACATATTTGATACTTGTAAGTTCTTTAAGTCCCATCGGACCGCGCGCGTGTATTTTCTGAGTGGAAATTCCCATTTCCGCGCCGAATCCGAATTCAAAACCGTCCGTAAATCTCGTAGACGCGTTAACGTACACCGCGGCGCTGTCAATAAGCTCGGAGAATCTCTTCGCCGCTTTTTCGTCGCGGGTAATAATCGTTTCGCTGTGAGAGCTGCTGTATTTGTTAATATGCGCAATCGCTTCTTCACAATTCTCCACAATCTTAACGGAGATTTTAAGTCCCAAAAATTCCGTATAAAAATCTTCGTCCGAAGCCTTTTTAACGCTAGGACAAATTGCGACCGTTTCGTCGCAACCGACAACTTCCACGCCGTTTTTTTCAAGCTCGGAAATCATATCGGGCAAAAAGTCTTTCGCTATCGCCCTGTCGACAATAAGATTTTCAAGAGCGTTACATACGCTAGGACGCGAAAGTTTTCCGTTAAGAACTATATTTTTCGCCATTTGCAAATCGGCGGTTTTCTCCACATAAGCGTGGCAATTCCCCGTTCCCGTTTCGATTACGGGCACGGACGCCTTTTCGACAACAGTGCGTATAAGCCCCGCAGAACCGCGCGGAATAAGAACGTCCACATACTTGCGGCAGGTCATAAGTTCTTCGGAGCTTTCCCGCGTCGTATCCGTAATCAGTTGTATGAACTCGGGGTTATATCCGTTTTTCTTCAAAGCGCCTTTAATCACTCCAACAAGCGCTTTATTGGAATTGATTGCATCTTTACTGCCGCGCAAAACTACGGCGTTACCCGATTTTACCACCAAACCTATAACGTCAACCGTAACGTTCGGACGCGCTTCGTAAATTATCGCTATAACGCCCAAAGGCACGCGAACTTTTTTTATGTTAAGTCCGCTCTTTACCGACCATTCTTCGATAACTTCGCCGACGGGAGTAGCCAAAGAGCACAAATCGTCAAGTCCTGCCGCTATTCCGTCTATACGCTTTTCGTTCAGAGCAAGTCTATCGAGCATATGCGCGGGTTTGTCGGCGTTCGCTGCTAAATCCGCTTTGTTCGCACACAAAATTTCGTCTGCTTTTTCTTTAAGCGCAGAAGAAATAATTTTCAAAATCTTATTTCTGTCTTCTGCATTCAGCTCGGCAATATACGAAGAATTTTGCTTTGCTAAGCTACAAACAAGTTCTACGTCTGACATAATACTAACTTATCCCTCTATTTCGCCGTTATGATAAACTTGTTGCACGTCGTCGTTATCGTCAAACATATCCATCATACGGTAAAATTTATCGGTATCGGTTACCGTTACCGTATTAGTAGGAATTTTGTCTATCTGACTTTGCACAAACGCATAACCTTTCGCTTCCAAAGCATCGCGCACTGCGGAAAAATCGGTAGCCGACGTTAAAATCTCGTAGTATTCTTCGTCGGAAGAAAAATCTTCCGCCCCGCAATCTATCGCATTGAGCATTATTTCGTCTTCGTCGTCGCCCGCTTTCTTCTCGATAAGTAAAACGCCTTTCGTTTCAAACATATAAGAAACGCAACCGTTCGTTCCCATTGCGCCGCCGCACTTATCGAAAATATGACGGACTTCGCCCGCCGTTCTGTTTTTGTTATCCGTAAGCGTTTCCACTATTACGGCAAGTCCGTTAGGTCCGTACCCTTCGTAAACAACCGTGTCGTAATTTATAGCGTTAAGCTCACCGCTTGCCTTTTTGATACTTCTCGAAATATTATCGTTAGGCATATTAGCCGCTTTTGCCTTGCTTACAACGTCGCGCAGTTTTGAATTGGACGCAGGGTCGGGTCCGCCCTGCTTTACGGCTACGGCAATTTCTCTGCCTAATTTCGTAAACACTTTTGCACGGGCAGCGTCAGTCTTGCCCTTAGCCCTTTTAATCGTTGCCCATTTACTATGTCCGGACATAAATATTTATTCTCCTTTATTATTTTTTAAGTTGTACATCAGCACCGCCGCGCTTACAGCCGCATTCAGCGATTCTATATTACCGCTCATCGGAATTGCAACAAACTTATCGGTATGCGCTGAAATTTCCTTACTCACGCCTTCCGCTTCGTTCCCTATAACAAGCGCAAGTTTTTCGGGAAGCTCTCTCAGCTCAAAAACGCTTTCACCGTCCGCATCCGCCGCAATAACGGCATATCCGCATTTTTTAAGCGACTTCAACGTAGTACTTTCAGCCGAATATATATTGACGTGCAAAATTGCACTCATACAACTGCGAACCACTTTCGGATTATACGAATCAACGCAGTCGTCGCAAACAATCTCCGAATAACCCGCCGCGCAGGCAGTTCTGATTATAGTCCCCATATTCCCGGGGTCGCGTATGCGGTCAAGGTACAAAATTCTGTTGCCTATCGGCATACCGCTGTTCTTTTTAACGCGCAAAACAGCCAAAATCCCCTGATTGTTTTGCGTTTCGCTTATTCTATCAAATATATTATCGGCAACGGCGTAGATACGCTCGAAATCGCCCAGAACCGTCATATATTCGGAAATTTTCGTTTCTTTTACGAGAATATAGTCTATTATGTCAGACGAAGTATCCGATTTTAACGCATCGGATACCCATTTCAAACCTTCGGCAAAATACTGCTCCGTTTCAAAACGATAGCTTTTATCTTTCAGCTTCGATACGTGCTTTACTTTTTTATTCTCATAAGAACGAATTACTTCCATATCTACCCTGTCGATAGAAAAAAAGGACAGCTTAAACAGATGTCCTTATATTTTCTTTATTTCGCAATCGCAACGCGCGCCTTGTCGGCAAGCGACTTAAACGTATTAGCGTCGTTCACGGCGATGTCGGCAAGTATCTTCCTGTTAAGAGTAATACCCGACAACTTCAAGCCGTACATAAACTTACTGTACGAAAGACCGTTAATTCTTGCAGCCGCATTTATTCTTGCTATCCACAATTTTCTGAAATCTCTCTTTTTAAGACGTCTGCCGACAAAAGCATACATCTGAGATTTCATAACAGCTTCTCTCGCTATACGGTAAGAGCGAGACTTAGAACCGAAATATCCCTTGGAAAGTCTGAAAATCTTTCTGCGTTTCTTAACTGCGTTTACAGCTCTCTTAATTCTCATAATTCAACAACCTCCTACTTTTGGATAAGGGTCTTCATAGCCCTTTCCTGCTTGTCCGAACCCATATATTCGGTTTGTCTCAATGCTACCTTACGCTTTCTGCTCTTCTTTGTAAGAATGTGGCTCTTACCCTGTTGTCCGCGTTTGATTTTTCCCGAACCCGTAACGCGAAAGCGTTTTTTTGCGCCGCTATGGCTTCTCATTTTTGGCATAATTATATCCCTCCGAAATTGTTATTCTGTTTTGTAATTTTACCGCTACTGTTTTTTGGGCGTAAGTATCATAAGAATATTGCGCCCTTCGGTAGTAGGCTTTTTATCCATAACCGATATGTTTTCACACAAAGCGTAAAAACGGTTCATAACGTCAACACCGATATCGGCGTGCGCCTGTTGACGACCGCGCATTCTTATGGAAACTTTAACCTTATCGCCTGCGGAAAGAAATTTGACCGCGCTTTTGGCTTTCGTTTCAAGGTCGTGCGTATCTATCGTCATAGACAACCAAACTTCTTTCAGTTCGCTGACCTTCTGATTCTTACGAGCGTCCTTTTCGCGCTTTGCGGCGTCGAATTTATACTTACCGTAATCCATAATCTTGCACACGGGCGGCGTTACGTTCGGACTTATTTTTACCAAGTCCAAATTTTTTCTGTCAGCTATCCCGTTTGCTTCCGCCGCGCTCATTATTCCGAGCTGCGTTCCGTCTTCATCGATTACACGAACTTCACGGTCTCTGATACGCTCATTAATCTCGATATCCTTATTGATAATAGTTTCCTCCGGAATTTAATTAAAAATAAAGCGGTCGAGATACAACTCAACCGCATAATTAAAACATAAATCTTCGACTTTGTTCAATAAGCGTTACCGCAAAAGCAACCCGTGCGGTGAGATGTAATCTCTTCTAACGTTAATAATATAACCTATTGTGAAAAAATTGTCAAGCAATTTAAGCCAAAAGCCTATAATTTACAGACTTTATTGTCGATTTCTTCTTTAATCTTTGCAATGAACGCATCAAGCGGCATTTGCCCCAAGTCGCCTTCGAAACGCGCACGAACGGAAACAACTCCGCTCTCCGCTTCTTTATCGCCTATAATAAGCATATACGGAATCTTTTCAATCTGAGCTTCTCGGATTTTATATCCTATTTTCTCGTTGCGATTGTCAACTTCCGCGCGGATACCGAGTTTTTGCAATTCTATAACCGTTTCGTTCGCCTTTTCGGCAGTGCGGTCGGTCAATGACAGAACGCGCACTTGCGTAGGACTGAACCACAACGGGAACGCGCCCGCATACTTTTCGATAAGTATAGCAAGCGTGCGCTCGTAGCAACCGATAGAGCTGCGGTGAATTACAAACGGCGTCTTTTTAACCCCGTCTTCGTCCACGTATTGCATATCGAAACTCTCGCCCGCCGCAAAGTCGATTTGAATTGTAATGAGCGTATCTTCCTTTCCGTAAACGTTAGTAGTCTGTATATCGAGTTTGGGACCGTAAAACGCCGCTTCGTCGTCCGCCTCCACATAGTCGAGTTTCAAATCGTCGAGAATCTTCTTCATAAGAGCTTCGGTGCTTTTCCACGCTTCGTCGTTGTCGATATATTTATCCGACTTTGACGCGCCGCGTTTGGAAAAACGGAAAGTTACGTCGCCGCGCAATCCCAGACAATCAAGCAAATAGTAACTCAAATCAAGACAATTCTTAAATTCTTCTTCAACCTGCTCTTTCGTGCAGATAATATGACCGTCCGAAAGCGTGAACTGACGCACGCGGATAAGTCCGTGCATTTCGCCCGACGCTTCCTTTCTGTATTCGTATGCGGTTTCGCTGTATCTGCACGGCAAATCGCGGTACGATTTCAAACCGTTTTTGAATATCTGATATTGGAACGGACAAGTCATCGGACGCAAAGCCATAATTTCTTCGTCTTTGTTCACGCCTTCGCCGTTCTCGTCTATTTCACCCAAAATAAACATCTTATCACGGTAATGCGACCAGTGTCCCGAAACCTTATAAAGGTCGGATTTTGCCATATTCGGCGTTCTTGTAATCATAAAACCGCGCTTAGCTTCTTCGTCTTCCACGAAACGTTGCAAAATCTGCAAAATTTTAGCGCCCTTGGGCATAAGAATAGGCAAACCCTGACCTACAATATCGCTCGTCATAAAAATACCCAAATCACGCCCGAGTTTGTTATGGTCGCGTTTCTTCGCTTCTTCCGCTTTTTCCAAATATTCGGTAAGGTCCGCTTTCTTATCGAACGCAGTACCGTAAATGCGCGTAAGCATTTTATTGTGCTCGTTACCGCGCCAATATGCGCCGGCAAGTTGCGTCAGTTTGAAGAACTTGACTTTTCCCGTGCTCACAAGGTGCGGTCCGCGGCATAAATCAACAAAATTTCCCTGCTTATACAAGGTAATCTCTTCGCCCTTTGGAAGCTCTTCTATCAATTCGAGCTTATAATTTTCGTTAAAGCCTTTCATTTGCGTAATGGCTTGCTTTTTTGTAACGGGAATACGGACTATCGGAAAATCCGCTTTGATTATAGACTGCATTTCCTTTTCAATCAGTTCAAAGTCGTCCTGCGTAATAGGCGACGAAAAATCGAAATCGTAATAAAAACCGTTCTTAATGGTAGGTCCGATAGCAAGCTGAACCGTCGGAAAAATATTTTTAACGGCCTGCGCAAGAATATGAGCCGCCGTATGACGGTAAACGTCCTGCCCCTCTCTATCCTTAAAAGTCAGAACTTCAAACGTGCAATCCGAATCGATAACGGTATTTAAGTCCACGACTTTACCGTCCACTTTTGCCGCAAGCGCAACGCGCGCCAAACCTTCGCTTATCGAAAGCGCGATTTCAGACGCTTTAAGCGCAGAATCGAATTCTTTTACGGCGCCGTCTTTTAATGTAACTTTCATACTCTTTCTCCTTATAATTCGGGTAAAATAAAAATCGCCCCGAGAATAGACATTCTTTAAGGACGATTATATTACCGTGGTTCCACCTTAATTCACCGCCGCGTGGCAGCCTTATTTTTTTTCGGATTACGCCGAACCGCTTTCCTGAGCAGCGGTTTCGCCGTAAAGTCCGCATACGTTTCTTTCAGCCCGAACGGGAAACGCTCTCTGCAATGCGATTTTCCTTACGCTACTTGTCTGCTTTACGGAAAATTCCGATTGTTATGAAATTATAAAACAAAATTATTATATTGTCAATGATTTGAACTATAATTTTATTATTTTATGAGTTCGGGCAACATAGGCACCGACGCACAACACAGCACGAATACTTCGCCAATCCCGACGCCTTTAAGCATTTTAGCGCATTCGTTTGAAGTTGCACCCGTGGTGAAAATGTCGTCTATGAGCAAAATTTTTGCGTCTTCAAACCTGAAATCGTCATTTATGCCACGCATAGTAGTCAAAAAACGTGCTAATTCGCCACTGTTCAACCCAAAACTGCCGCTTATAACGTCTTGCCGCATTTTCTTATTTAATTTGGCAAGATTTTTGGTTGCCGAAACCTTATCGAGCAAACCAAACGTAGGCAAAGATATCAGCTCGCCTATGCGCCGCGCAAGCAATTCCGACTGATTGTATCCGCGCAAACGCAAGCGCTTTTTATGGAGCGGAACATAAGTTATGGCGTCTACGGAAAGCTCCGACTCAAAATACGTGTCCGCCATAAACTCGCCGAGATAATCGGATAGATATCTCTCGTTACCATACTTGAACCTGTAAATCAGATTTTTCACTTCGCCGGCAAACTCAAAAGACGAGCGCGCAACGGAAAATTCCCACTTCCCGTGCTTGCAATCGTCGCAATATGCCGCGTGGCTCTTTTTACCGCGTCCGCAAATTTTGCAGTAATCAACATTGAAAGGCAGTTTACACGAATCGCAAACGCAGTAGCGCGTTTCAGACGGAAGTTCCGCATCGCACACGATACACTTTATCCCGTCGGGATAAAACAATTCGGAAATCACCCTTTCCTTTGCCATATTCCCCTTTTATTTAAGGCGAAGAGTTTCTCTCGCAATAACAAGCTCTTCATTCGTGGGTATAATATAAACTTTCGTTTTTCCGGTAGACAATTCGACTATATCGCCTTTCGGGTCGTTATTTTTCGCTTTATCAAACGTAACGCCGAGAAATTCAAGCCCTTCAAGCACTTTTTCGCGGACTACCGAAACGTGTTCGCCTATTCCGCCCGTAAAAGCTATGCAATCGACTCCGCCCATTGCCGCCGCATACGAACCGATATATTTTTTAACTCTGTAAGCAAACATATCGATAGCAAGCCTTGCCCTGTCGTTGCCTGCTTCCATAGCCGCAGTCAAATCACGGAAGTCGGAACTTACTCCGCTTATTCCGAGAACACCGCACTTCTTATTCAGATATTCGGTAGCTTCGTGTACGTTCATTCCCGTTTTATCCATAAGATACTCGATAACGGCAGGGTCTATATCTCCGCTTCTCGTTCCCATAACAAGGCCTTCGAGCGGCGTCAAGCCCATAGACGTATCGACGCATTTACCGTTTTTAACCGCGCTTACGCTCGCACCGTTTCCGAGATGGCAAACTATCAGCTTGTATTCTTTTTTTCCGAGAATTTTTTCCGTTTCGGAAGCTATAAACATATGACTCGTGCCGTGGAAACCGTATTTGCGAATCTGATACTTTTTATAATCGTCATACGGTATCGCATACATATACGCATAATCGGGCATTGTAGAGTGGAACGTATTATCGAACACCGCAACCATAGGAACGTCGGGCATAACCTCCTGACAAGCGTTTATACCCATAAGGTTTGCGGGCATATGCAAGGGTCCCAAATTTTTATTCTTTTCGATAACGGCTTTTACCGTGTCATCGATTTTAACGCTCGAATCGTAATCTTCGCCGCTGAGCAAAACTCTGTGCCCCACTGCGGCAATATCGGACATACTCGAAATTACGCCGTACTCTTTATTAACGAGCGCGTCAAGCACGTACTTCATTCCTTCTATATGTGTAGGCATTTTCAAATCGTCGATTACTACTTTTTTCTTACCTTCGTGTTTAAGCGTAGAGCTTTTTTGCCCTATTCTTTCACAAACGCCCTTTGCAAGAACGCTTTCGTTATCCATTTCGATAAGTTGATATTTGATAGACGAACTGCCCGCATTTATAACAAGTATTTTCATTTTCGTTTATATTCCTTATTAATTATTTGTTTTATGATTTACTTCGACGCCTGCATAACCGTTATGGCCGTTACGTTTACAACGTCTTCCACGCAACAACCGCGCGACAAATCGTTAAGCGGCTTATTGAAACCCTGACAAATCGGTCCGACCGCTTCCGCGCCCGCAAGACGCTCGACGAGCTTATAACCTATATTGCCCGCTTGCAAATCGGGGAAAATAAGAACGTTTGCCTTCCCCGCGACGGGACTGTTCGGGGCTTTGAGCTTTCCTACTCTTTCGACGATTGCCGCATCGAGTTGAAGTTCGCCGTCAATCATAACGTCGGGAGCAAGCGATTTGGCAAGCGCAGTGGCTTCTTTGACTTTATCGACGAGTTCGTGCGACGCCGACCCCATTGTGGAAAACGACAGCATAGCGACCTTAGGTTCTTTAATGCCCGCAATCCGCTTTGCCGAATCGGCAGACGCTACGGCTATATCGGCAAGTTGCGCCGCCGTAGGATTGGGATTTACCGCGCAATCTCCGAAAATCATTACGCCGTTATCGCCGTATTCACATCCCTTAGGCAACACCATAACAAAGCAACTGCTTACCGTGCTTATTCCGGGCGCCGTCTTGATTATCTGCAAACCCGGACGCAACATATCTCCGGTCGAATGAATTGCGCCGCCGACCATTCCGTCGGCTTCTCCGCACTTTACAAGCATAACACCGAAATACATTTCGTCGCGGCAGAGCTGTTCGGCTTTTGCCAATTCCATACCCTTGTTTTTTCTGAGTTCATACAAAATATTCGCGTATTCCGAAACGTCTTCCGTTTTGGGGTTGCGGATAATAATTCCGTCGGAATTGAAATCGGGACAAAGTTTCTTTATCTCTTTTTCGTCTCCGAGCAAAATTACTTTTGCAATTTTTTCGTCGGTAATAATACGAGCGGCTTTAACCACTCTCAAATCGTTACCTTCGGGCAAAACGATTGTTTTTTGCGCCTTGACCGCTTTTTTCTTGATTTCTTCCAACAAAGTACCCATTCTAAATTACCTCTTGTTAAAAAATTAAGTTGTCATTACACCGCACAATATGGTATAATGCTTTTAC
>WSNJ01000027.1 GCA_013316045.1 Clostridia bacterium | reverse complement strand
CTCTTGCCATAAAAAATGCACCTCCAAAAGTGTCTAACTTTTGGGGTGCATTTCATAACCTGCGCTTTTTTTTATTTGCCTTTTATTGCTTTTTCTTCTTTCCCGCGAGAATGCAATTCTGCACGAACAGTCCCGTTGCGAGAACGGTATTTATTACCGGAGCCGCGCCGATAACTATGTGCAAATAATTGCTTACGTCAAGCTGAGTGAGAATACTCGACGCGGTGGCGGTGCCGATTATCGCCGTTACGAGCATTCCGACAAGCCCTATAAGCGACAGCAAGTGCGCGGCAAACGTCGGTTTTCGCTTATGGTCCGTAAGCGAAACCATAATAAACGCGAGCAGAACGGCGAGCGAGATACCCGACAGCAAGTAGGTTATAAACGACAAAATGCCGAGCATAAGACCCACCGCGTTAAAGCCCGAATTCATTTCGGCGTAGAAATACAGCAGAGGCGGCAATATTTCGGGAAGTCTTTCGCCGGATTCCCATTCGGCGTCGGAACCGCCCACCAAATCATCGAACGAATAATCTTTCATATATATAGGGTTGTCTTTATCCGCAATGAACAAATCGACGCCGAACATCAGTCCGTCGACGGACGTGCCTTCGCTGAGCGTTTCGGTATACTTTTTGCCGCTCTGAGTTTCTCTGCCGATGTCAACCCGCGCAAATATCGCGTTGCAATTAAGCGTAAACAACAGCGTGATACCGAGCGCGAGCGATACTATTCTGCTTACGAGTTGTTTTGCCGAATCGGGTCTTTTATTCTCGATAACGGCGTTGTAAGCCGTATTCAAGGCAAGCGCGCTAAGCCCGATAATCATTGCCGCAAGCGGTCCCGCGCCGATTGCGCCCACAGTAGTGCACAGAATAAACAGCGCAAGAGCCGTCATAATTCCGAGCGAAACGCCCGCTATATCCTTTTTTAAGAACGATTTGCCCTTTACGGTAAGCATAAGAGCTTCGGTAAAGAACAGTACGGCAAACGTAAGACTGCCGAGCATAAGCGCAAGCACGAGAACGGTTTGCAGAACAAGCGATAAATTCGCCGTGAACGGCATAGCTTCCATAACGTCTTTGTTGTAAACGAATTTCAGAGCGTTGAACTTATTCAGCGCGCGGATAACGGCGGCTTCGTCCTTTGCGCCAGCAACCGCCTTGGCGAATTGACGCAAAACTTCTTCCTTAGACAGCTTTTTCGCAAAAGCCGCTTCCAGAACGTCGACAGCCGAAATCTTGACGGGCTCATTAACCCGCACGTAATCGGAAACGTCGACTTTCATAAAGCTCGCAAAAGACATTCCGAACATAATCACGAACAGAACGGTCATAACCCACGCCTTGACCATTGCCCCGATATAACGCCCCTTTTTTCCTATAACGAGCGGTTTGCGGTCGGATATGTTTACAGACGCGTTGCCGCCGTAAAAGGCGTTTTCGTCCGCCGCAGGCTGTTCCGGTTTGCTTTCAGCCGCTACGGTTTGCTTCTGAGCCGTTCCGCAAAAAGGACAAAACTCCGCGTCGGATTCTAAAATCTCGCCGCAGGATATGCACTTGTTTCCGTCTTTGGTCAAAGGCGCACCGCATTTTTTGCAGAACTTATATTTGTCGTCCTGAACTTCGCCGCACTTTTTACACTGCATAAAATTCTCCTCCTATCTTCCTTTTCCTTTATTATATCATAAAGGACCCCCCCCGTCAATGATAAACGTCTTTCGTTTGTTGGGAAAAAACTCCCGAAAGCACATAACCTTCGGGAGTTTTTGTTTAAGCGTTTTACGAAAATATTATTTCGTTATGGTTATTTTATTGAGTCCGCGCGGAGCGTCGGGGTTATTGCCCTTGATTACCGCGAGATTGTTTACGAGCAACTGCGTAGTTACAACGTTATAAAAAGGCGTTTCTATATCGCTTCCCGACGGAATTTTAACGGTCGAGAGCGTGCCTTTCTTGTCGGCGTCGGTGTACACTATCGTCTTTCCGCCCGCCGCGTTTACCTTGTCGAGCATTTCGCACATATCCTTGTAGCTTTCGCCCTGCGGCATAAGAAGAATAACGGTCGCGTTTTCGTCTATCATTGCAAACGGTCCGTGATGGAAATCGCTCGACGGATAGCCCTTTGCCTTAACGTACGTGGTTTCCTGCATTTTGAGAGTGGATTCCAAGCAAGCCGCGTAATTGATACCGCGAGCCAAAACGAAAGCGTCTTTCGTATCTTTCAGCTTTTCGGCGGTTTCGCTTATCTTGTCGGCGTTCTTTATAACTTCCGCAACGCCGTTCGGGATATTTTTAAGAGCTTCGGCGAGTTTTTTGTTTCCGCTTACGTAGTACGCGATGAGCAACAGCGAATAAAGCTGAGCCGTGAACGTTTTCGTAGCCGCAACGCTTTCTTCCTTGCCGTTCGCGTTAAGGAATACGTGCTTGTCGGCGAGCTTTGCCATAGGGCTTTCGGGATTGTTCGTTATAGCAACCGTAAGCGAACCGTTCTTCCGAGCTCTGCGCATAACTTCCATAACGTCTTCCGCGCAACCGCTCTGCGATACGCCGATTACGAGAGTATCTTTAAGCGCGAGCGCGCCGTCGTACATTGTGTACACGCCGCACGCCGCAAGCGTTACGGGCAATCCGCAATATATTTCCGCCACGTACTTGAAATACGTGCAGGCGTTGTCCGACGAGCCGCGCGCCACCATCGTGAACGACTTTACTCCGCGCTTTTTAACTTCGTCGGCTATCTGCTTTAATACTTCTTTGTTTACGCCCTCGATATTTTTCAGAACCTGCGGCTGTTGACCGATTTCCGAAAACATCTTCGTGTCTTTCTTGTCCATTTTTCCTTATCTCTCCTTTTTTGACTTTTCTAACTTATCTATATTATATAGCCGCGCGCCGTATTTGTCAATATTTTTTTAACTAAGTTGAAATTTAAGAGATTCGACAAAATATGCGCCGCGTTTAGCCGCAAATTACAGCGTTATGCGCGAATCGAGCGCGCGGGCGAGCGTAACTTCGTCGGCGTACTCTATATCGCTGCCCATACTTATGCCTTGGGCAAGACGCGTAACCTTTATGCCGAACGGCTTTATCAGCTTTGCTATATACATAGCGGTCGCTTCGCCTTCCACGTCGGGGTTGGTTGCGAGAATAACTTCCTTAACGCCGTCAAGGCGCGGAATGAGCTGTTTTATGCGAATATCGTCGGGACCCCTGCCGTCCATAGGCGAAAGAGTTCCGTGCAGAACGTGGTAAACGCCCTTATTCGGCGCGGCTTTTTCTATGCTCAAAACGTCTTTCGGGTACGAAACGACGATAATTGTATCCTTGTTGCGGCGCAAGCAAATATCGCACACGTCGTTTTCGGTAAAATTACCGCACTCGGAGCAATAATGCACGTTCTTTTTAACGTCTTGAAGCGCGGAGCAAAAATCGTTGACTTCTTCTTCCGACATATCTATTACGCCGTATGCGTAACGCTGAGCCGTCTTTGCGCCGACCCCCGGGAGCTTGGTAAACTTATTTATAAGCCGCGCTATCGAATCGAGTTGTTTCATTGAATATGAATTTTCCTTGTATTATATAACCGCTAAGGCGGCATAGAGCGCGTAGCGCGAACGCCAAGGCATAGCCTTATACGACGCCTTATAAACCGAGAGCGCCCATAGGCAACTTCTCTCTCTCCAACTCTTCCGCCTGCTCGAATGCGTCGTTATACGCGGCTATTATAAGGTCTTCGAGCATTTCTATATCGTCGGGGTCTACCGCTTCGGGCTTAATCGAAACGCCGAGCATTCTCTTTTTGCCGTTGAGCGTAACGGTAACGAGTTCGCCGCCCGCAGTCCCTTCGACTTCGGTTTCTTCGAGTTCTTCTTGCGCTCTCTGCATCTGTTCCTGCATTTTCTGAGCCTGTTTCATCATCTGCTGCATATTCATACCGCCGCCGAAACCGCCGAATTTAGCCATAATTTGTATACCTCTCTATATTATTTATTTATATTCAGTTTTGCGTTGCCGATTAGCTTTTTTATATTGTTTATTTCCTTATCCATATCCACAACGTCGGTGCGCTTTTCGACCTTTGTTTTAAGCGCGATATTCATTTTTTTAAGCG
This sequence comes from Clostridia bacterium, assembly GCA_013316045.1. Taxonomy (GTDB): domain Bacteria; phylum Bacillota; class Clostridia; order Christensenellales; family Pumilibacteraceae; genus RACS-047. Next base: position 16,513 of record WSNJ01000027.1, on the reverse strand, counting down.
CGGAATTTATTTCATCTATCACGCTCGGCTCGGAAAAACGCAGAAATTCTTCGTCCATTGCATAGATAATAAAGTTATCGCCCACAATGCCGTAATCGTGATGTCCGCCGACGAGCGTATAAAGTCCCATATTGCCGTTTTCGCGGAAACAGGTCGTAAGCCTGCCCGAAACGAACTTTGCGTCCGTGGGCTTTTCCGCCGCCGCGCCGACTGCCGTTTGCGCGCCCTGTCCCCCGACGCTTTGAGCCGCCGCAACAACCTTGACGCCGTCCTGTTCGAGTCTGCGCACTCTTTCGGCAAGCGCGGTGAAGTCGTCGGTTTGAAGTCTGCTCGCGCGGACAGCCGCGGTTTCGAGAACTATGCGCGGGCTTACCGAATACCTGAGTTCCGCGTCGATTTCCGAAAATATCCGAATAACGCTGATTAAAAGTTCCGCCGAGTAATTCCCGATTTCTTCTTTCATTCGCGCGATGTTTTCTTTCGTGTCGGTCAGAAGCGATTCGTCCGCCGTCTTTAACACAAGCAGGTCGCGCGCGTATTTTGTAAGCTCTTTCGCGATAAGGCTCATAGCCTTGCCGCTCGACGCCAACCCGTCAATGCTCTTGAAAATTCCGCCGATGTCGCCGCCCGCAATCTTTGCGAACAACTCGCGGATTTTTCCCTTGTCCGCCGCGCCGAGAACGCTTAAAACGTCGTTGTAAGTCAGCTTTTCGCCCGCATAATTAAGGCACATATCCGCAATGGACAGACAGTCGCGCACCGAGCCTTCCGCCGCGCGCGCAATGTATGCGACGGCTTCTTCTTCGTACTTTCTGCCTTCCTTGTCGTAAACGCTTTTCAGGTGGCTTGTAAGCTCGTCGACCGAAACGAGCCTGAAATCGAACCGCTGACAGCGCGAAAGTATGGTCGCGGGCAACTTGTGAACTTCCGTAGTCGCCAAAATGAATATAACGTGCGCGGGCGGTTCTTCGAGCGTTTTGAGAAGCGCGTTGAACGCGCTGTCGGTGAGCATATGAACTTCGTCTATTATATAGACTTTGTACTTTCCCTTGACGGGCAGAAACTTTACCTTTTCGCGGATTTCGCGGATTTCGTCGACCTTGTTGTTCGACGCCGCGTCTATCTCCATTATATCTATATTCGAGCTGTCCGCAAGCGATACGCAAACGTCGCACTTTCCGCACGGCGAACCGTCGTTCGGTTCCGCACAGTTCACGGCGCGCGCGAAAATCTTGGCGCAGGTGGTCTTGCCCGTTCCCCTGCTGCCCGTAAAAAGATACGCGTGGCTTATTCTGCCCGACTTAATCTGATTTTTAAGCGTTTCGGTTATGTGGCTCTGCCCTATAACGTCGGAAAACACTTGCGGTCTGTACTTGCGGTAAAGCGCGGAATAATTCATAAAAATAAGTATACCACACCCGCCCCGATTTTGTCAAAGAGTTACGTTGTTTTGTCGGTCAATAACCGCGTTAATAAATTCCGTTATTTAACTTGATTTATCCGACGAAAAATAGTATTATTTTATCAGAACCGAACAAAGGAGAATCTTAATGCCCTGCAAAGACCCGAGAATACAAAGGCTAATCGACGAAGCCGTAGAAACGGTTATCGCTAATATAAATTCCGAAACAGAAAAAAGAAATTGGAACAGAAACACGCTGATAAATTTAACCGACACGTCGTCGGGAACGGCGTCGGCGTGGTTTACGGCGCACGCCGTGCCGTCGCTGAAAAATCTCGTCCGAATCTGCGACGTGTTCGAAATTTCTCTGAGCCGCCTTTTTGCCAAAAACGAAAGCGAGCTTGCCGACGCTCAGAAAACGGAACTGTTAAGCGAATTCGACCGCTTGTCGGAAGAACAAAGAACAGCCTTATTAAACTTTATAAAACACGCAATGTAAAAAAAATCCACCGCTAAACGGTGGACTTTTTATTATTATCGGATAATTTTATTTTCTTACTTGCTTTCGGAGTACTTATCGTCTTCGTCCCAAGCGTACATTTTGCGAAGTTCCGCGCCGACTTTTTCGAGTTGGTGGTTGGCTTCGATGGTGCGCGTAGCGTTGAAGTGCGCTCTGCCGTTAGCGTTGTTCTCGGCAATCCATTTAGCGGCGAAAGTACCGTCCTGAATTTCGCGGAGAACTTTTTTCATTTCCTTTTTGGTTTCGTCGGTTACAAGGCGTTTACCCGTTTCGTAGTCGCCGAACTCAGCCGTATCGGAAACGGAGTAGCGCATAAACTTGAATCCGCCGCGGTAGATAAGGTCTACTATGAGCTTCATTTCGTGAATGCACTCGAAGTAAGCGGACTCGGGTTCGTACCCTGCTTCCACGAGCGTTTCGAAACCTGCTTTCATAAGCGCGGTTACGCCGCCGCAGAGAACCGCCTGCTCGCCGAACAAGTCGGTTTCGGTTTCTTCGCGGAAAGTGGTCTGCAACACGCCGGCTCTTGCACCGCCGATTCCGAGCGCGTAAGCGAGAGCGTTTTCCTGAGCCTTGCCGCTTGCGTTCTGATGAACGGCGATAAGACAGGGAACGCCTTTACCTTCTTTGTATTCGCTGCGGACGGTGTGTCCGGGTCCTTTGGGCGCAATCATAGTAACGTCTACGTCCGCGGGCGGAACGATTTGCTTGAAGTGAATGTTAAAGCCGTGAGCGAACATAAGAGTTTTGCCCGCCGTAAGGAACGGAGCAACGTCTTCTCTGTAAACCTTTGCCTGCTTTTCGTCGGGGATAAGCATCATTATAACGTCCGCCGTTTTTGCGGCTTCCTTAACGGGAAGCACCGTAAGACCTGCGGCTTTTGCTTTTGCCGCCGACTTCGAGCCTTCGTAAAGTCCCACAACGACTTTTACGCCGCTGTCGTGCAGGTTAAGCGCGTGAGCGTGTCCCTGCGAGCCGTAACCTATAATAGCTACCGTCTTTTTTTTCAGGTAGTCGAGATTACAATCCTGTTGATAAAATATCTTTGCCATTTTACCGTCTCCCATAAAAAATTTAGTTTATCCGTTAATATTATATCCCGTTTGTCCGCGGTTGTCAATTTATTGACCCCAAATAAATAATAATGTTCACAAAACTTGCTTTTTGCGTGCAATAAGTGGTATAATAAACAAGAAATTCTCAAAGGAAAATCTTATGAAAAACACCGTACCTTTATCCGTAAAACTCAGCTCGGTTTCGGTATTTTCGGCGGCGCTGAAAGACGAAAACGGCGCGCTCTGCATTTTGGAAAAAATGACCGAAACGACCGACGAAAAAACTTTCGCGTCGCTTTGCTCTAAGCTGTACTCGCGCCTTATATGCGACGGCGGAAAACCCAAGACGCTGTCGGAAAAAATATTCGCGCAACTCACGCGCGACGAAAACCCGCTTTCCAAGCAGATTCTGTGCGGAATCAAACCGAGCCGCGAGCTTTTGTCCCGCGCCGAAACCGAATACGGCTATATCTGCGAGTTGGTTCGTCTTACGCCCGAATATTTTTCGGACAGGTTTTCGCAGGAATTCGTTTCGGTTCTGCCCGTGTGGAAAACAACGCCCGCGAAGCCGTTTTCCGCGCTTATAAACTCCTACGGGAAAAACGGTTGCGGCGTGTTTTACGACAGCACGGCTTTTTCGTGGGACGAGCGCGCCAAAAAGCTCTCGCCCGTAAAGAGCGTAAACGCGATAAAGCTGTCCGACCTGAAAGAATACGCCGAAGAAAAGGAAGTCGTAATAAACAACACGCTCGCGTTCCTTAAAGGTCTGCCCGCGAACAACGTTCTTTTGTACGGCGACCGCGGAACGGGCAAGTCGAGCACCGTACACGCGATACTCAACGAGTACGCGAAAGACGGCTTGCGGCTTGTTGAAATGAGCAAAAGCGCAATAACCGATTTCCCGTTGCTGGTTGCCGCAATCTCCGCCGCCAAACGCTTCAAGTTCGTAATTTTCATAGACGATTTGTCGTTCTCCGACGGCGAAAACGATTACGCGCAACTTAAAGCCGCGCTCGAAGGCAGCATAAGCAAAACGCCGAACATTCTGATTTACGCGACGAGCAACCGCCGCCACCTGATAAAAGAAACTCACGCCGACCGTCAGGGCGACGAAGTGCACGTTAACGACTCGGTGCAGGAACAGCTCTCGCTGTCCGACAGATTCGGTCTTGTGGTAACGTTTATAAACCCCGACAAAAAAGAGTTCTGCGGCATACTCAAAGCCATTCTGCAAGACAGGAAAATCGACGGCTTCGACGACGAAACCCTTTCGCTCTACGCCGAACGCTACGCAATAAAAAAAGGCGGCCGCAGTCCGCGCGCCGCCCGTCAGCTCGCCGATATTATAGAAAGCAGTATAAAAACGAATACGGAAATTCTGTTTTAATTCAGTGTTTAAGTTCATCTGAAAATACTTAATAAAATCGGAAAAAACGGGCTGAAAAGCAAAAAAGCGTTTACAAAACGGGGAATGCGGCTTTTTGGGCTGTTTTTGGGGTTTACATTTCGGGGCAAGCGGTTTATAATTCTTATATGGATAACCGCCTGAAAGAATTAAGATTATCGAAAGGAATGTCGCAGACTCAGCTCGGCATTAAATTCGACTTAGGCAAAACGACGGTTTCGCATTACGAAAATTCCGAGAGAGATATGCCCACGGAATTGCTTTTGAGATTGGCTGAATTTTTCAACGTGTCGGTCGAATACCTGCTCGGAGCGGGAACCGACAAAACGGTTAAAACCGACTATCCCGACAGCGTAAACACGACTTTGGTAATAAACGCCGCAAGAAATATAGATTTCAGAAAATTCACGGGCGCGGAAATCGAAGAATTTATCGAGCTTATGAAAGAAAACGCAAATCAGATTTTAAGCAGACACAACGCGCCGTCTTTCGGCGGCAATCTGCAAGTTGCGGAATCGCGCACACGAAAACTCACTTAACGCAGTATAAATAAAAAACGTTCCGATTCAGTCGGAACGTTTTTTATTGCGGATTTACTCAGCCCGACAAAGCGGCTGACCGCGCAATCAAAAAAGCGTCTACTCTCCGAAAAGGAATGTAAACGCTTTTTTGTTGGTGGGAGCTATAGGGTTCGAACCTATGACCCTCTGCTTGTAAGGCAGATGCTCTCCCAGCTGAGCTAAGCTCCCAAGTGGTGACCCCATCGGGGTTCGAACCCGAGTTACCGCCGTGAAAGGGCGATGTCTTAGACCACTTGACCATGGGGCCGAATTAGTTGGTAGCGGCAGTTGGATTCGAACCAACGACCAATCGGGTATGAACCGAGTACTCTAGCCAGCTGAGCTATGCCGCCAAAAACACAGCTTTACTATTATAGCAAATTCTTAAACCGTTTGCAACAATTTTCCCGCTGTTTTTCGAAAAAATTTATTTTTTATTTTCAGCCGTTAAAACGACCGTTTAATATTCCACCTTTTGCAGATAAAGCCCTTGCGGCGGCAACGGAATTTTCGGGAGCGCGGCGGCGGGGTCGGAAAAAAGCGAAGAAATTCGGGCGTTTGTTATTTTGCCCTGTCCCGCGCGCAGAATAAAGCCGCAGACGATGCGAACCATTTTATACAGAAAGCCGTCGGAGGTTATCGTAATTCTCACGGCTGAACTGCCGTACAGATTTATTTCGTCGAGCGAGCAGGAAAACACGGTGCGGACGGTAGTTTTCGCACTCGAACCCTCGCACCTGAAAGCCAAAAAGTCGTGCGTGCCGACAAACAGTTCCGCTGCGGCTCGCATAGCGTCGGTATCGGGCGTTTTGCCCGCGAAATACGCGCGGTTTTTAAGCACGGGGTTTTCGCAATCTCCGAAATACATATCGTAGAAATAAGTTTTTCTGTGCGCCGACTTTCTCGCGTCGAAATCTTCGCCGACTTCTTCCGCCTTGGAAATAACAGCCGCGCCCTGCAAATAATAGTTCAGACCGCCGACTATGCGCTCGGTCAATAGCCGTTTTCCGCAATCGTAGTGAACGACCTGCGCCAAAGCGTGAACGCCCGCGTCTGTGCGACCGCTCGCCGAAACGCAGATATCTTCGCCGTACAGACTTTTAAGCGCGTCTTCGAGCAACCCCTGCACGGTTTTCAAGCCGTTCTGCCGCTGAAACCCGCACAAATCCGTCCCGTCGTATCCGAGCGTGAGTTTTATTCTCATATCAGAAACCCCGCGCGATTATTTCGGCGATAAAGCCGATATTAAACCAATTATATCTGAGCAGTAAAATACAGAAGAAGAAAGCCGCCATCACAAGGAACGCCGCGAAATCTTTGAAAGTAAGGCGCATAATCTTCATACGCGTCCTGCCCTTTGCGCCGCGGTAACAACGCGAGTCCATAGCGTAAGCGAGTTCGTCGGCACGGCGGAACGACGAAACGAAAAGAGGTATCAGCACGGGAAGCATTGCCTTTGCGCGCTTGAAAAGGTTGCCGCTCTCGAAGTCGGCTCCGCGCGCTTTCTGAGCCGAAATTATCTTGTCCGTTTCTTCCACGAGCGTAGGGATAAGCCTTAGCGCAATCGACATTATAATCGCAAGCTCGTGAACGGGAATTTTTATATACGACAGCGGTTTCAATAATCTTTCCAACGCGTCCGTAAGCTCTACGGGCGTTGTCGTAAGCGTTAACACGGTAGGACCGAGAACGAGCAGAATTATTCTGAGCGCCATTTTGCCCGCGTTGATAAGCGCGGCTTTGTAAATGCGTATTATCCACGCGCTCCAAAGCAGGTCTTCGGGGTTGCCGCGGAAAAACAGTACGGTAAGTATTACCGTAAACAATACCAGAAAAATTATCGCTTTGAGCGAGCGCAGAACTTTGAGAAGCGGCACGCGGGATATAAACACGAGCGCGAGAATAAACACAGCCGTAAGCGCGTAGCCCGTAAACGTCTGAATAAAGAATATCATTACGATATACATTATGCACAGAACGAGTTTAAGCCGCGGGTCGAGCCTGTGTATTACCGAATTTGCGGGATAATATTGACCGATGGAAACGTCTTTCATTCCTGCGTCCCCCCGACCGCCGATTTGGCTTTTACTATTGCGTCGACGAGTTCGTCTTCGGACACTATGCCGCGGTCGACGTCAAGCCCCCTGTCCGCGAGCATATTCGCAAACTCCGTGATTATCGGCATTTTTATATTCAGCTCGCGCAAAAGGTCGCGGCGCGAAAAAAGCTCTTTCGGCGGCAGAACGCATTTGAGTTCGCCGTCGGACATAACGCCGATTTTATTGCAGCTGCGCGCTATTTCGTCCATATTGTGGCTTATCATAATAACGGTGTGGCACAGCCTGCTCTTAACCGAATCTATAAGTTCCAAAATCTCGCGTTTGCCGCGCGGGTCAAGCCCCGCCGTAGGTTCGTCGAGTACGAGAATTTTCGGGCGCATAGCCAAAACGCCCGCCAAAGCTACGCGGCGTTTCTGTCCGCCCGACAGCTCGAACGGCGAACGGTCTTTGAACTTTTCGTAGTTAAGCCCTACCATTTCGATAGCTTGCTTTACGCGCTCTTTTATTTCGTCTTCGGGGACTTTTATGTTCTTGGGTCCGAACGCAACGTCCTTTTCGACCGTTTCGTCGAAGAGCTGATATTCGGGGTACTGAAAAACCATTCCCACGGTCGAGCGCAACTTCTTGTAATCGAGCTTTTTGGGTTTCAGGTCTATTCCGTCAACGGTAATAGAGCCGCTCTGAATGCGCGTTAACGCGTTAAGGTGGCTTATAAGCGTGCTTTTGCCCGACCCCGTGTGTCCGATTATTCCGAAATAGTCGCCGTCTTCTATCGTAAGATTTATATTTTTAAGGGCTTGTTTTTCGTAAGGACTTTTCGGGCTGTATACGTAATTCAGGTCTTTTATTATTATCGGCATAATTCACCCGCGAGCGTTTCCGCATCCAAAACGCCGTCCGCCACGTTTACGCCCTTTGCTCTGAGTTTGTTGGCAATACGCTTTATCGGCGGCACGTCGAGTCCTATCGTTTCGAGCTCCGTTTCGCGCTCGAAAATTTCCTTTCCGCCCTGCAACACGATACAGCCGTCGTTCATAACGACTATTCTGTCCGCGTCGAGAGTTTCTTCCATAAAATGAGTTATCATTATAACGGTCATTTTTTCTTCGTCGCGCAGACGCTTAACGACTTTCATAACTTCGTCGCGTCCTACGGGGTCGAGCATCGCCGTCGATTCGTCCAATACGATAACGCGCGGCTTGATTGCAAGAACGCCCGCGATTGCTATGCGCTGTTTCTGACCGCCCGACAGCCGAAAAGGCGTGCCTTTTCTGTGCCCCGACATACCGACGCATTCGAGCGCCCAATCGACGCGCTCGGAAATCTCTTTCGGCGGAAGTCCTATGTTCTCGGGACCGAAAGCAATGTCGTCTTCTATAATCGTGGCTATCATCTGATTGTCGGGGTTCTGAAACACTACGCCCACGGTCTTGCGGATATCGAACAGCTTGTCCTTGTCGTCGGTGCGCATTCCGTCCACCTTGACCGTTCCGTTACTCGGCAGAATAAGTCCGTTCACGAGCTTTGCGACAGTGCTTTTGCCCGAACCGTTATGACCGACGAGCGCGATAAATTCCCCTTCTTCTATCGTCAGAGAAAAGTCTTTTACGGCGAGCGTTTCGCTCTCCGTTCCCGCGTTGTAGGAATAATTTACGTGTTCGAATTCTATAAGGCTCATTTACACCGCCATTATATCATAAAAAAGGCAAAAAGCGCAACCGTTTTATTACGTCGGTATGCGCTTATTGCATTAACTCTTATTTATAAACGTCCGCTTTTTAAGAAATCATTCTTACGGGCAAAATAAGGTACATAAAGTCTTCCAAACTGCCCGACGGAACGACTATACAGGGGCTTACGGAATTTATGAATTTTATCACTACGTTTTCGCAGTCTATATAGCGCAGAAGCTCGGTGAAATATCTCGCGTTGAACGCTATCGAAATATCCTTGCCGCTGAGCGCAACGGGAATTTTCTCGGTAATGTTACCTATATCGCTGTTCGACGAAAGCTGCATAACGTTCTCTTTTATGTCGAAGCGCACGAGATTGTTTTTGTCGGACTTTGCAAGCAGTATCGCTCTTTCGAGTCCCGCTTCGAAATGCTCTTTCGGAATGGTTACGAACGTTTCGAAATTCGACGGGATGATTTGCTTGTAGCTGATATAGTCGCCGTCGAGCAGGCGCGTGGTTATCTTCGTATGGTCGAGATTTACCATAAGGTAATTCTTCTGAATGCAGATTTCGACGGGTTCGTCGCTGTCGTCGAGCAGTTTGGAAATTTCGTTAAGGCATCTTGCGGGAACGACCGCGCTCATCATAGCCGAAGTCTTTTCGATAGGCTTTACGCACTTTGCGAGCCTGTAACCGTCGAGCGCAACGCCCGTTAAAGAAACGTCGCTTATTTCGAGCAGTACGCCTTTAAGCATAGGGCGCGCGTCGTCAAGACTTACCGAGAACGAAATCTTGTTTACAAGGTCCTTAAACTCGTTCTTGATAACGGTGAACTTCTGAGCTTCGTTAAGCTCTTTTATAGCGGGAAACTCCGCGGGGTTCATACATTGCAAAAGCCCTTCGGAATCCGTGTACTTGATTTTGAGTCTGTTAACGTCGTCGATAGACAGCTCGATTTGTTCGTGCGTGAGCTTTTTTACGAACTCCGCGAAAAATCTTCCGGGAACGACCGTTTCGCCCTCGATTTTCACGTCCGCGACAATACTGCGCTCTATCGCAAGCTCCAAATCGGTAGCGGTGAGCGTAAGAGTGCCGCTCTCGGCAGTCAGCTTTATCCCTTCCAAAATAGGGTTAGTCGTGCGTGTCGAAACAGCTTTGAAAACCTTTCCGACCGCGTCGGACAAATCGTTTCCGTTACATATAAGTTTCATCGCTTACCGTCTCCTGTATCTGTTCTTAACTATATGATTATAACTTATTACGGGGGCGATTGTCAATTATTTTCGCCGTCGGTAGAACCGCCTAACGCAAAGTCTAGCGAATACTTTTTCATATCGACTTTGCCGTCCTTTACGGCAACGCCCTCGCGTATAAGCATTTGCTCCTGAACGTTTATTCCGCCGAAAGCAAACCCTTCCGACAGCGAGCCGTCGATTTTAACGACCCTGTGGCAGGGGATTACGCCCGGCTCTGGATTTACGTGCAATGCCCAACCGACCTGACGCGCTTTGCCCTTATGCCCCGCCGCGCGCGAAACGAATCCGTAGCTCGCTACTTTCCCCGCGGGTATCTTCTTTACGACTTCGTAAAAGTCCCGAAACACAGACATAGCTTTTATTCCGTTGCCGCGGTTTCTTCCGACGCGGTTTCGGCAATCGCGGTTTCTTCCGACGCGCTTTCTTCGTCAAGCGGTTTTACGCCTGCGAACTTCCTGTTAATCGTTACGAGCGTGTACGGCAGGAACACCGCGAACACGGCGGTTTCGGCAATCGGGTACGTGAACCAAAAGCCGTTAAGCCCTACCGTAAACGCGAGCAGTGCGCCGAGCGGAATCAGCAGAACGACCTGACGCATAAGCGACATAATAAGCGAAGTTACGCCCTTGCCGAACGCCTGCATAACGTTTGTAAGGCAGATACCGAACGCCGCGGGCAGAAAACTTATCGAAATTATTCTCAGCGCGAAAACGCCTTCTTCGAGCATTTGCCCGTCGGAGAACATACGCATAAGCGGGCGCGGCGCGGTCTGAAACAAAACAAGCCCCACCGCCATAATAATAAGCGACGTGATTTGCGCGAGCTTAAACGCGCGGATAAACCGCTTTTTGTTGCCGTAGCCGTAGTTGTACGAGAGTATCGGCATAAGCCCCTGCATAAGACCGAACACGGGCATAAATACGAACGACTGCAACTTGAAGTATACGCCGAGTATAGCCATACCCATACCATCCTGCGAAATCTTATTAAGGAACAGATTGAGTATAAGCGTGGTAAAACCGCTTACGGCGTTCATAACGGTAGTGGGAAGTCCCACTATGCAAATAGCGAAAATATTGTCTTTTTTCAGTTTGAAATGCTTGAACGAAAGAGACACGTCGTGCTTTTTTATAACGAATATTACAATAACGAAAACCATTGCGGCAATCTGCCCCGTAACGGTGGCAATCGCCGCGCCGCGGACTCCGAGCTCAGGGAAAAAGCCTATACCGAAAATAAGGAGCGGGTCGAGAATTATATTCGTAACCGCGCCTATAAGCTGACTTATCATAGGCACTTTCATATTGCCCGTCGATTGCAGAATTTTACTGAGCGTTATCTCGACGAACATACCCACCGATACGGCGGTAACAATCGTAAGATACGTAGACGACATATTCTTTACGGCTTCGTTGCCCTGCGAATACGCCGCACAGAAAGGCTTACTTACCGTAAGCCCGATAATTACGGCGATAACCGCGCCGCACAACGCCATAAAGACGCCCGTGCGCGCAACCGCGCTTGCTTCGTCGTTCTTGCCTTCTCCGAGCCGCTTTGCTATCTGAACGTTCGTTCCCACGCCTATACCCAGCGCCAATGACATTACGAGCATTTGCATAGGAAAAACGGCAGACAATGCGATAGTTCCCGCGTTTCCGCTGTGCTGCGCTACGAACACTGAATCCACAACATTGTAAAGAGCCTGAACAAGCATAGATAAAATTGCAGGCAAAGACATATTAAGGAGCAGCTTTCCGATAGGCTGCTCCCGCATTTTTCTCGAACGTAAATTAGCCGAATCCATTGATTTTTCTCCTGAGTACCCACTAATTATATAACTTATATACAAATTAGTCAACATATGTATTGCAAAATTTTTCAAACTGTGCTATAATGTGATAAATACAGTTGTGAAATTCTGTGAGTGAAAAACGAAAATGTCTAAGATAATTGCCGTAGCAAATCAAAAAGGCGGCGTGGGAAAAACCACGACTTGCGTAAACTTGTCCGCATTCCTTGCGTTTATGGGCAAGAAAGTTCTCGTTGTCGATATCGACCCGCAAGGCAACGCGTCGAGCGGACTCGGCGTCGATAAAAAGAGTTTGGAATATTCCGTTTACAGCGTTCTCGTTGGCGACTGCGAACCGAGCGCGGCTATAATAGGCACGACGGTAGACGGGCTTAAAATAATGCCGTCCAACATCGACCTTGCCGGCGCGGAAATCGAACTCGTCGATATGAGCGAAAGAGAAAAGGTGCTTAAAAAAGTGCTTTCGCCACTGCGCAACAGCTTTGACTATATTATGATAGACTGCCCGCCGTCGCTCGCGCTCTTGACCGTAAACGCTCTTACGGCGGCGGACTCGATACTCATTCCGATTCAGGGCGAATTTTTCGCACTCGAAGGACTGAGCCAGCTTATGAACACCATCAAGCTCGCCAAAAAATACCTTAACCCCGCGCTCGAAGTCGAAGGCGTAGTTATGACTATGTTCGACGGCAGAAGCAATCTCGTGAACAGCGTTACCGACGAAATTCTGAAATTCTTCGGCAAAAAAGTGTTCTCGGTGCGCATTCCGCGAAACGTACGTCTCGGCGAAGCTCCGAGCTACGGTTTGCCGATAATGCAGTTCGACCCCCGTTCGACGGGTTCGGTCGCCTACCGCGATTTAGCCGAAGAACTGTTGACGCGCAATAAAGACAGCTTCAAAAAAATAACGAACCTAAGCTCGCTCAGAAAAAAATTATAATAAAAAGCAAAACAAAAAGCCTTTCGGTAAAAAGCGCGGTTTCCATAGGGATTAAAAAGCAATTTAATCGTTTGCATTTTCAAGCAAAATAAGGCTCTCCAACAAACTGTTTGAGAGCCTTTAACTATAATATATAGTAAGATAAATTGAAATTTAACAGTTTTTACATATTATAAGTGCGCAATCTTTTTCAAAACGAAAATTCGCCCATTTTCTTCCTATTTGCCGCACAAAATAGTTTTCATCGTTCGGAAATATCTGTTTAGTCATAAATCTTAACAGATTTAACGCATCGGCAGATTCGTTCAACACGATTTCACGCGTACTCCAACCGTCTGTAACGGGCGAATATATTTCGTGAATCATATCATAAAACAACTCTTTTCCGTTGATTGGTATTTTTCTTATTAAGTCCGCCCTTCTGTCGCAATTCAGCATACTCTTCAACAGGTCATATTGTTTAGCGTCAAGCGTTATTTCGCATATTTCCATTTTACGCTCCTTATTTGACTGATTTATTTTTCAGCTGTTCTATTTGCATATAAATCGGCTGTCCGTTTTTCATAAAACACTTAAATCGGAAATCTCTTACCTCAAATTCCACTATGCCTTCATCTTCTTTAAGTACAGCTCTGTAGCCGCCGGTATCATCATTCATATTTTTAGTGTATTGCACAAACTTCGAAAAAGGAAAGCGGAAAACAAAAAAATTTGATAAAAACTGCCTTAAATCAAGCCTGTAAATCCCTTTTGCTTTATCAATCCAACCCGTGTCGACAAGACCGAGTTCTTCTTTTTTGTTTTCTATTTCTTCAACCGACCTGCAATTTTTGCCGTTTATGATAATTTCGTCCGCCCAAACCTTACAGTATTTTGTTACAGTTCTTCGCTCTAATTCTTCCAGCAGTTTCTCCAACCTGCCTTCTCCCTTTATATACCGCTTTACCCCGTCTTTATAATTTCGATAACCGTTCGGAATATTATAAATCCACTCGTCGGGGTGGTCGGGGCATCTAAATTGTAAACATAAACGCGTTATGTCAATTTGCGGATATTTTTTCGGGACAGCAAACTCGTCCCAGTCAAGACCTCTGTCTGCAAAAAAGCATTTGATATTATCAATCGGTTTTTTACAAACAGGGCAAATACCGTATTCTTGCGGCAGTCTTGCCGTAATTTGGTAGATATCAAAATATTCGGTTTTGTCGTAATTGTCGGTTTTTTTGTTGTAATATGAAATTTCGCTTTCGCCTTTTATATTGTAGACGTATTCGCCGACACCCAAAAATTCGCAGAAGCTTTCAAGCGTTACTTCTTCGGGTACGGGCTTCGGTGGATTCGGTGAGCAAACTTTATATTTTATTGTTCCATAATATAGAGCATCTCAGTTGCCGCCACTGTATAGGTTTTACCTTTTTTATCATGGACGACTATTTTTTCTGTGTTAATCTCATCAATGGTCACAGAACAGAAGCTGATAGGCTTAACAACAGAAAAAGGTAGTTGCTGCCGTTTTTTTAGATTGCATTTCATATCGGTAAAATAATCTGCCAAATTCAAAGTAACATCCTCAGATGGAATTTTGGGGAGTTCCTTATATTTCTCCTTATCTGCATCCGTTATACTTGAAATTGCAGAGATATTTAATAACCCTCTTTTTCCTTTATCACCAATAAATAATAAGAAATTCTCTACTTCGGCAACGATAGCGATACAATATAATCCCTGGAATTCTCTATCATTTAAAAATATTTTCACCCATTTTCCCAAATACGGAGCACAAACCGAGGTGGAACCTATTTGCTCCACATTCATTTTTTGGGCTTTATCCCGTAAAAGATAGTCTAAATCCGTATCCAATAAATCACAAAGTATCAATAGCTTCTCCGTTTCGGGATAACCTTGGCCCGTTTCCCATTTGGAAACAGATTGTCTTGATACATTGCATCGTTCGGCTATATCTTCTTGAGATAAGCCCTTATTTTTTCTTAATTGTTGTAGAGTGTCTGCAAATGCCATAACCCTTCCTCCTTGAATAATTTGATAACTCTATGATAAAAAAATTTATGAACATATTCTACCAACTTTATCGTGCTTTTCCGCAACTTGAAGTTGCAACAGTATTTTCATGGGGTATGTATAGTATAATCGTTTTATTAACCTATTACAATGAAACATAAAACTTAATCCATATAGACAATTTCCTCGTTCACAATTTCCCTCGCACAAGATAAATTCGCCGTCGCGGTCAGACTGAGTTTTCCGCTTTCCGCAATTTCTTTTTCAGCTTGTCTGAATACTTCGATACAATCCATAATATTATTTGTCGAATTTTTTCTTACTGCATATAGTGATATTATTTCAACACGGTCAATCTTCCATATCGGAAAACGGAATTTTTCCGTGAAGCTCAACGGCGCGCCGACCTGTCGGCGTTCCGTCGTCATTGATTTCCATAAGGCGCATCTTTTTTATTTTTGAACAATCTATCTCGTCAAACACGTCTGCGCATTCTGCGCACTCCTGGTCGCCGAGTTGGTACAAAATGCACTCGACGGCTTCTTGCACTCTTTCAAACGCAAACTTTTCTATGCTTTCTATCGAAGCCCCTTCTTTTATCAGCGCGGATACTTCGGGAAATCTTTCGTCAAGCTCGCCCTGCTCTTGATATTTTTTTATCATATCAGCAAAGCCGCCCCTATGAAATTCAAGGTGGTCGCTAATCGGCTTCAAAAAGCGGAAAGAGGGAAGAACGGCAAAATATTCGTTTTCCTGTTTCAATTCCCACTTCGCCCATTCTTTTTGCAGACCGAATTTTTCCATTACGTTCAACTTTTCTTCAAAAGTCATTTCTTTATCTTTCATTTTCGTTCTCCTTTTTGCAACGCTAAATTGAAATTTAAATTTGAATTCTTTAATTATAATGTTTTTTACACCAATCTTTCTTTTTACAGTTAGTACATTTTAATTTTGCATATTTGGAATCACTTCCGTCGCCAAAGCTTAAAATACTACCGAAAATTCCCAAAATGCCGTTCGTGAAAAAAACTTTGTAAGAGTTAACCTTGAATTTATTGCCACAATGCGGACATTCGTAAATTGTACCGTGATAATACAACTGAATTTCTATGGCACTTATAACTATTGCAACGGAAAAGTAAATCGCAAACCCAATCCAATCTTGCGAAACACCGTACATAACGCTTACACCAAAACATATTCCGATTAAAATAATCAAGAAAATATTGATGAATAACTTGATTTTTTCCTTTGGGGATAATTTACGCTTTTTAGCCATAACATTCTCCGCTAAATTATTGTTTACCGTACAGTAATTATAATATAAAAACAACAAAATCACAACCGATTTTATCGAGATAGCAAAACATATCTATATCTCACTATGCTACAAGTAGCCCGTTCGTCCACGCAAAAGCATGGAAAAAGGCGTAGCAAAAAAGCCACGCCTTAATCTTTACCGCCTACGGCTTACCTAATATTCTCTATGGAAATTACGGTAACTTCCGAAAGGCTTTTTTATTGTTTTGTTTCAGAAAAGCGGAACGAACACGAATACGAACGCAACGACTATAACAGCCGCGCAGATTATAAAGAATATAACGTTTCTCTTTAACGCAAATTCGAGCGACTTTAAGCCGAGAACGGCTACAATCGCAAAATTCTTTACCGTTTCGAGTACGGTCGTCGTTTCCGCGCCGATAAACGCCCACTTAGCATTCGCAAACAGCACGACAACCAGAACTATGGTAGCCATAGCGAGAATCTCGCCCACTATATCTATAAACTTTTCAATGCCCCTGCCGATAATCA
>WSNJ01000121.1:1293-3206 GCA_013316045.1 Clostridia bacterium | reverse complement strand
CATTCACATCAAATCTAACTATATTATTTATCCAACTTTTGGGGTTCACATCAGTCGGTTTCCGAGAGCCTTTTAATTATTGTTTTTTTGCTTTAATTACTCTTGCGAAGATTCGGCGGGTTGTTCGTAAGGTTCGGCGGATTGTTCTTCCGCGCTTTCGGTCTGAGCGGGTTGCTCGGGCAGAAGGCTGATGTAGAACGCCGATACGGCCGCCTGTTGATAGGGCATTACCCAAAACGTAAGAATCCCGAGAGTAAGTATGGACAAAAGCACCCAACCTATGAAGCTGAATTGCAAACAGAACAAACGCCATTTGTTGCCTTTCATAAGCTCCATTGACTTTTTACGAGCTTCGTTGGCGGACATTTCGGGATTGTCGTGTAAAATCTGATAGCTCATAGCATACGAGAAAGTTTTGATTATTCCGGGTATTACGAGCAGAAGCGTCCACGCCGCAATCAGAAGCGCGTTTGTGATATAAAGCACGAACGAACGCGTGAATTGCTTAAAACCGCAAAACAGCTTTTCGACGGTTACTTCTTTGCTTCGCATAACGTTCAGCCCTATGACCGTATATCCGAGCGTAAGCGGACCGCTGACTATAAGCAGGAGTATTTCTCCCACGTAAAACACACACAGTCCTCCGCACGCGCCGAAAATCAACGAGTAAATCAGAGTTATTGCCGCAAGCAAACCCCATTTGCCCGTCTTTTTCTCCCAAGCCTGACGCCTGAAATCCTTTGCCCTTAACATTAGTGTTCCTCCTTGTTGCCGCTCTTTGCGACGATATAATATGTAATTATTATATCGCCACGGGGGGGGGAACTGTCAAGTGTTTTATAGTTTTAATTTCAAATCGCCGATTTCGATAACTTTCGTTTTACGGAAAATTTCGTATATGCCGAACGTGAGTACGGCGGGGAGAACTATGCAGAACAGGAGCGTCCAAAGCACGGTAAGCCAAGGATTGCAACCTTGCGCGCCTATCATTTCAAACAGCATATCTATAACTCCTACAAGCCCCGCAGTACCCATACCGCTACCCGATTTAGTGGCGAACAGTCCCAAAACGGAAGTGCCGTTGGGCAGGAAAGTGCTTATTGTTCCGAGCAGAGCAGACGAGATAATCGGCGGAAGAAACAACACGGGCTTTTTGAAAATATTCGGAATTTGAAGCATCGAAGTGCCCAAGCCCTGTGCGAAAAGTCCGCCCCATTTATTTTCGCGGAAACTCATTACGGCAAAGCCTATCATCTGACAACAGCACCCGACTACCGCCGCGCCAGCCGCAACGCCCGAAAGACCTATCGACACTCCGATAGCCGCCGACGAAATCGGCAGTGTAAGGCACACGCCCATAACCACGGCTACTATAAGTCCCGTTATAGCCGCCGAAATCTGCGACAGACTTGCCGCCCAGGCTATGAAGTTTCCGAGCGCCGTAAGCGCAAGCGAAATGGGGTAGCCGAGCAGAACGCCCGCAACCGAGCCGCTCAGAAGCCCTACAAGCGGCGTTACGAGTATGTCGAGCTTTGTCTTGCCGCTCACAAGCGAAGCGAGAGTCATTGCCGTCATTGCGCCTATAAACGCGCCCATAGGGTCGCCGGGGGCGGCGAATGCGAGCGAAAGAGCCGCTTTATCGGCGACCGATACGCTCATTGCGGCTATTATGTTTTTCGCGTAAGAGCCTATCATTCCCGCCGCGACCGACGAAGCCACGACGAGCGGCGCCGTCTTTTTCATTTTAAGGCAAATTCCCGCGCCGATTCCCGCGCCCATAGAAATCTGAGCTATTTTTCCCAGACTCTCCAAAAACAAGCCGAAGTAATTGTTGCCGGCTTTGTCGATAAGGTTTCCGAGTTGCCAGACAATCGTTCCCGCTATCAGCGTGGAAAAAAGCCCGAGAGCCATAC
>WSNJ01000121.1:0-1283 GCA_013316045.1 Clostridia bacterium | reverse complement strand
GAGCCATACCGCTCATTCCGTCTATGAAAATATAGTTCATAAGCCACTTGAACTTTTCTTTTCCGCCGCGGCAGTCCTGCCAAGTTTTTTCGGAAATTTTCTTTTTCGGCGTCGGCGTTTCTTCCGCGGGTCGGTCGGTAGTCTTTGAAAGCGCGATTTCTTTTTCCGCGTTTTCGGTTACGTTTTCTTCTTGCATTATATCTCCTTTGTAACCAAAAAAGCGGAACCTGTTACGGCTCCGCTTTGCGCTTTGTAAATTTGAACGTTGTTTTTAATAAGCCGCACGTCCTACGCTTCATTGTGTTACGGGTGTTATTATATTCCTAATCTTTTGTAAAGTCAACCGATTGAGCGCCGTTTATTTATATTCGGGCATAAAATCTTTATGAGCATCGAGCAAATCGTCGCAAAGCGATTTGACGTCGTCCATAGAAAGCTCCGCGGCGGTGTGCGGGTCGAGATATGCCGCCATATACAAATCTTCCTTTTTGTGCGATTTTGCGGCTTCTATCGTCATAAGCTGACAGCCGATGTTCGACCTGTTGAGCGCGGCGAGCTGTTCGGGCAACTTGCCTACGTAGCACTTTGAAAAACCGTTTCCGTCCACTAAAACGGGGACTTCGACGCAGGCGTTTCTCGGCAGGTTTTCTATAACGCCGTCGTTTATAACGTTGCCGTAAATTTTTTCGGGCGTGTTCGTGTAGTGCGCTTTAAGAATTCTCATACAATATTCGCGGCTGAGCTTATGCTCGATTTTCGATTCCTTAATAAGGTTTTCGCGGCATTCGTGCCATTCTTTTATCTGATTTATGCAACGGCGCGGATATTCGTCGAGCGGGATTTTATATTTTTCTATGAGTTCGGGATAGCGGTTTTTAATGTAGAACGCGTGATATTCCGCCGTATGTTCGCTCGATTCGGAATTGTAATATCCGAATCTGTTCATCATATCCAGCCTTACAAGGTCGCCGTCGTAGGGTTTTGCGTTCATTTGCTTTTTCATAGCGGGATAAAGGTCTTTTCCCTGCTTGTCTTTTACTTCCAAAAGCCAGCACATATGATTTATGCCCGCCGCTTTGAACGTTACGCCGTCTTCTTTAAGAGCGGGGAAGTCGTACCAATTAGCAATGCTCGGCAACATAACCTGAACGCTGTGGCAAAGTCCGACCGTCTGAATGGGACTCGTTTGCTGAAAGTAGCCCGTAACCATTGCCATAGGGTTTGTGTAGTTAAGCAAAAGGGCGTTCGGGCAGACCTTTTCCATAATTTTCGTGTATTTTTCG
>WSNJ01000120.1 GCA_013316045.1 Clostridia bacterium | reverse complement strand
ATAGAAGTGTAATTGCCGTAAATAATAGTCTTTCCGTCAACGGCGTTATCGTTCAGCGGTAATATTTCTTCTTCGAGCAAATCTATTTTATCTATTTTACCGTTAACGTAATCTTCGAGAATTCTGCGGCAATCGTCGAGTCTGCACATAACGCCGCCGATACGCGCGCTGTGCTTTTCAAATCCGAACCGCTTATTTTCTTTATACCATTGATAACGGAAATTCTCATAAAATGCCTTTACTTTTTCGACTGCGAGTTTATAGTTTTCGATAATCTTTTTCAGTGCCGTCTTATCGCCCGCTTTATAGGCTTTACGCGTACGAACACCGAGCGTATATTTAACTTCTGTTACTTCGCACAACGAAACAAGAGTTTTGAACAGGTAACCGTACTTTTTGTCTTTTGCCGCTTTTGCAAGTTTGGCTTTCGCTTCCGTAAATTTGACGCGCTTTTTCTCGTCAACCGTTCTGTCGAAAAGTCCGAGAAACGGGTCGGAATAAAGTATGTATTTCGTAGGATTTGTCCAAGTAGTATCTTCTTCAAGTATATCGGGAGAATCTACCGCCATAAAATCGTCAAAACTTATTCCTACGATTTTTTCGAATTTTTCTTTAATGCTCTTCATATCGTTATTGCCTTTTGCCGCTTCCGCCACGTGCATCAGAGCAGGCAAAGTAGAATATAACGAGCATTCGGCGCCGTCGTCTTTCCAGGAAGTTATAAAAATTTCTTCGACGCCGTTCTCGCAACACGCGCTTATAGCCGCGCTATGACGAACTATGCTACCCGCATTATTCGGAACAAATCCTTTCCAGGACCAAGCTCCGCCCGCAAAAATTATATTATTATTGAACTTTTTATGAGCCTTTATCATAGCGTCGTAGTTGCTCTTTTCGTCGTGATAATAGTCCCAATAAACAAGCTCGACGTTTTTCGGAACCATATCGACGATTTTCTTGGGAAATTCGGCTGTTTCGGGAGAATAATATAGACCGTGGCAAGCAAGGCGGAAAAACATATCCGACCACATCATAGGCTTAAAACCGTATTTGTCGGCAATCTTGCAAACTCTGTCCAAGTGCTTTACGAGTATTTCGGTTCTGTTCTGGTACCCGTGCTTATCGAGATACTTTCCGAGTCCTACCATATGAGCCTCGTCCATACCTATATTTATTCTGCGGCTTCTGAAACACTCGGCGCAAGTCTTAAACATAGCGTCAACCAATTCATAAGTGCGGTCGTCGTCGGCAAGCAGAATATCGTTCAAGTCGTACATATCTTCTCTCCAACGCGCAAATCCGCCGAGATGCGCCAAGGTCTGAATGCACGGCATAAGCTCTACGCCTTTGGAAAAAGCGTAATCGTCAATCGTTTTCAGTTCTTCTTTCGTATATCTGCCGCGCAAATAACCAAAATACGGCTGTCCGTCGACTTCGTACGTATCTTCGGTATAGAGCTGCAACATATTGTAACCCATAGCCGAAAGCGTATCTATATAATCTTTCAGCGTATCGATGCCGTATACGGCGTCTCTCGAACAGTCGAGCATAAGTCCGACAGTCTTTATCTCGGTTTTCTCCATTGGTATTCTCCCTGTTTTCTCAAATAAAATAATAGACTTAGGTTTCTCCTAAGTCCACTATATTATAAACTACATAATTCGATTTTGCAATCGATTTACGCTAAGTTTTAGAATTATTTTATACTGTGTTAATTAAATGCCGAGCGTATCTTTCCGAGTATTTTGGTTTCGAGTCTCGATACCTGAACCTGCGAAACTTTCAGAACGCGAGCAACTTCGCTTTGAGTCTTATCCCGATAATAGCGCAATATGATAATTTTCTTTTCACGTTCGTTTAATTCGCCTATAAGGTCTTTCAAGACTATCTTATCGAGATTATCGTCTGAGTTTTCTTTCGACGCTATTTTGTCCATAAGCGATTGACTGTGTTCGTCGTCGGCTTTTTCGTAAAGCGAAAGCGGAAACTTAGCCGAATCCATCGCAAATACGACTTCCTGCCCGTCTATACCGAACTCTGCGGCGATTTCTTCAACCGTAGGCGAAGAATGGTTGACGCTTTTGTAGTTTTCAACAAAATAAGCTATCTTGTTCGACAGCGTCTTGGTTGAGCGTGAAATTTTTATATAGCCGTCGTCGCGCAAAAATCTTTTGACTTCGCCCGCTATCATAGGCACGGCGTAAGTCGAAAACTTAACTTCGAATTCTTCCGAAAAATTGCGTATGGCTTTTAAGAATCCCATACAGCCCAACTGATACAAATCGTCATATTCTACGCCCTTGTTTTTATAGCGTCGTATAACGCTTTTAATAAGCGGCGAATTTTCTTCCACAAGCTTTGATTTAGCAGCTTCGTCCCCGTTCTGCGCTTTTCTTATAAGTAATTGAACTTCGCTTTGCTCCAACAATTTTTCAGTCCTCTTGATTTTTATTCACATCAAGATTTTTACTCATTTTTACCGTTAAGCCGCCGCCGTCGGTTTCCTTTACTTCCAAAGCGTCCATAAAAGATTCCATTACGGTGAAACCCATTCCCGACCGTTCTTGCTCGGGTTTGGTAGTAAAAAACGGTTGACGCGCCGTTTCTATGTCGCTTATACCCACGCCGCAATCTTTAATCTCGATATGTACGGTCTTATTTTCGAGATATGCGGAAATATCGATTATGCCGCCTTTGCCTTCGTAACCGTGAACTATGGAGTTGGTTACGGCTTCGGAAACGGCTGTTTTAATATCGTTGATTTGGTCAAGCGTCGGATTGAGTTCAACGCAAAAAGCCGCAACGACCGAACGCGCAAACGACTCGTTTTTCGATAAAGCCTCGATTTGCAAATTCATATAATTATCGTACTTAGTCATAAATCTCTCCTAATAAACTACTTTCGGCATCAACTCGTATATACCTGACAAAGTCAGAATTTTATCAACAACTTTCGACGGATTGGCTATCATAATGGGTACTCCGCGGGCTTTAAGAATTTTGAAACGCCCTATAAGCACGCCTATACCCGTACTGTCCATAAAAGACAATTCCGACATATCCATTACTACTTTTTTTATCGGGCTTTTCTCGAATAAGGCTTCGAGAAAATCTCGCGTATATGCCGCCGCACTCTCGTCGAGTTCGCCCGTCATACTAACGTATAAGACTGAATTGACTACCTTATGCTGTATTTTCATTATAGGGTTCTCC
>WSNJ01000119.1 GCA_013316045.1 Clostridia bacterium | reverse complement strand
CCATAACTATATCGAAATCAAATTACTCCATTAGTAGATAACCACCCATTTGCTGTTTCTTCGTCCGTTTCAATTGCCATTTCAACAGCTTTGATAGCATTATCCAAAAGCCATTTGGCTTCTTTTCGCAAACGGAATGATTCTTGCACTTTGTCTGCAATTTCTTTTTGCACAGTATAGTCGATAGAGGGCAACGGCATATTCACAAACTCGTCTTTTGATATTGCCGTTAAAATCGTACCCGAGCAACGCTGTTTCAATAACGCTTGTATCGGTTCGGATTTGAATAAAACCAACAAAGTTTCTGAATTGATTTTATCCGAATTTACAACATAGAATCCCGTAGAACATAATGCGCCGTCGTACTCGTCATCAATCAACGCGCAACTGCTTAAAGAGCCTTCTATTGATGAGATAATTACTTGTCCTTTACGCACCAATCGCCGAGCGCGCGAGGGTAAATCAATCCCGATTATTGTTTCCACGTTGGATATATCACCTGAAACGCCTACATTTGCCAATTCTATATATTTGTACTCAACTTTATCGTCGGGAACAAAATTTTCATTAAATACGTTACATAACGAACTTACAATTTCGGTTGTATTTATTTGCGTGATTAGACTATTATATTTCGACTGGTAATACTCTGCGTCCAAGCGTCCCGATTGTTTAAAACTTTGCGATAAAGCTTTTACGGCGCTACCGCTATCGTCATACTCGCGGATATTCAAATATGTATTTAAGGTAGCTTCGGCTTGTGCATATAACTTTTTTGCAGATATATGCAGACTATAAGCGTCAATAAACGCCTTTTTAATTTTTTCTTGAAACGATTGAGCAAAAACAGGAACATCTATTTCTCGGAATTTTGCGGGGCTGAAATTCGTTTGATTGCCTTTCATAGAATATTTATCTATTTCGGCGCGGCCGTATTTACTACGCAGATACGCAACCAGAACGTGCGGCAAAATCAAAGCATTAGTCCGCACACGGAACAAATAAGAGGCAAACGCGTATTGAACATTTTCCATTACCACCGACGACCGCCCGACCAAATCGGGATTTCCATTTGTGCGGCAAATCAAAACGTCGTCTTGTTTTAGCTGTAATTCTATATATTCTTGCTCGGTAATCTTATCGCAGTATCTTGCCGGTTCTTTAATAAACGCATTATCAAATTCGTTCAGCCGCAAAATCGGATAGCCGTTTTTATCATCGTTAAGTTCTTCCGATGTTCCGTATTGAATTAAATCGACTATATCCGCGCCTTTTACGGTTTTTGCCGTATGCAAAACCGCCGCATTGAAAAATTCGGCTTCCAATCGCAATATTTCGGTAGCGGCGTTTACAAAAGATATACTTTTCTCGCTTATTTCCAGCCCGTCCGTCAAAGCCTTGTATTTCGCTTCATCGAAAGGATTATCGGACGGGCTTATCGAAAAAAACTTAAACCTTCCTTTTTGGCAAATTCGGCAAAGGCTTCGGCAATACCTTCTTCTAAATAAACAATATCGTTTTCGCCGCGTTTATAAGTAAGTTGATATAAATCGTGTTCCACAACAAGATGTCCGTGTCCGTCAAGGGCTTTTTGCTTGGTTTCGGGATTGATATAATAACACTTTTCGCCGCTGTTGTCCTTGCCTTGCTTTTGTTGCGTGGCAAAGAAGATATTGTAATCGTCCTTTTTCGGGCAAAGTGTTTTTTTCTCTTTTGTTTCTTTGTCGATATATTCACCGCCCCACTTTTGTACGAACAGCACGCTCGTTTTCGTCCCCGTATGCGGCTTGAAAGTGTTTCCGTGCAAGCCCACTACGGCAAGAATACGACAACGCTCGGCGATATACTCGCGGATATATTTATCGCTGCTGTTGTTAAATCTGCCTTGCGGCAAAACGATTGCCATTCGCCCGCCGGGCTTTAAGAAGTCAATATTACGTTCAATAAACAGCACGTCGCGTCCGACTTTGGTTTGCGTTTTGTCTTTATCGTTTTTCCCAAGATCGTATCTTCCGAGTATGCGCGTTTCTTTTATATCGCCGGCAAACGGCGGATTCGCCATAACTATATCGAAATCAAATTCTCTATAATTTTTTTTATCGCGGCGCAACCGAATAAACCGATCAAAGCCTTCATAATACTTATGCCGCCAATCTTCCTGCTCTGTCGTTTCGTTCCAACGGTCATAGTCGAGAGTATTCAAATGCAACACATTTGTATGTCCGTCGCCGGCAATCAGATTGAGAGTACGGGCAACGCGAACAGCCTTCTCGTCGAAATCAATACCAAAAATATTTTTCTGAACGTATCTTGTAAAATCATACGGCTTTTCGTCAAGGGAAAACAATTCGTTTACTTCTATGCCCCTGTCTATCGCCATTTGACGCCAAACGTGAAAAATCGTATGCACGGGGAAACCGCTACTTCCGCAAGCGGTATCTATCATTTTTTCGCTTTCTTTCGGATTCAGCATTTTTACACACATTTCAATTACATAGCGCGGTGTAAAATACTGTCCTTTTTCGCCTTTACTTGACTTGCTCATCAAATACTCAAAGGCATCGTCAACCACTTCAAGGTTACTGTTGAACAGTTTGACACTTTGTAAAGAAGCCACGCAAATTGAAAGGTGCGAAGGCGAAAGCATAATCTTTGTGTTTTCTTCAAACACACCTTTCCATTTTTCGCTCGCGTTATCAAGCAATTCCTGTATAGCTTCTTTCAGTTTATATTCTGTGCGTCCCGCGTTGGTAAATTCGAGATAGCGCGACTTGTTTTGTCCGCTTAAAAATTCGTCGTACAGCTTTGCGAAAATAAGTTTGAAACATTCTTCAAAAACGTCAACGCCTGCGTTCGCCAAAACTTCGTCTTCTAAATCTTTTATCTTATCTTTAAGTGAGATTTTATCCTTTTGCAGTACGTCGTTTTTCTTCAAGTCCTCGATAGTCCAACGTTCGGAAATAACATCCATAAGCGTTTGCGTAGCTTTCGGAATGTCTCGTATATCTTCAAAGTAGTTCGGATCTTTGCGATTATAATAAGCAATCTGTTCGCCGTTGCACCATACAGCGATAGGAGCACCCGTACTGTTACAATAACTCTTTAACTGTTCCTTGCCATCTTTCAGTTTTGGCTTTTTAACTTCAATAATGATATAAGGAACAAGCGGGCGATCTTCGTCCATAATGACAATATCGGCGCGCTTTACTTCACGCCC
>WSNJ01000026.1 GCA_013316045.1 Clostridia bacterium | reverse complement strand
ATGTATAAATGTAAGTGTAACGGGTATTTGGTTACGGAGGTAGAATATGGTCGGAAAGATTAAGAAAACGGCGGCGGCTTTGCTTGCGGCTCTTACGTGTTTGCCGCTCGCGGCTTGCGGAATCTCTACGACGGAAGAAGTCGTTAAGAGCGCGGCGGGCGAAAGCGTTTTGCCTATCGTGGAAACGGTCGGCGAAAGCGGCGCTACGGAACAAGCCGAGAACAGAGTCGGCGAGATAAGCGTCTGGACGGGTTCTCTTTCCGATGCGGGTTGGAATGACCCGAGTACTGCGGGCGGAAATACTTACGACGGCTTTGCGGTAGACGACGCAGCCAAAACCGTAACTATAAGCAGTGCGGACGCGCTTGCATATTTCGCTCACGAAGTTTATGCGCGCGGCGACGGTTTTGCGGACTACACGGTAACGCTCGAATGCGACGTTGACCTTAATAACAGGCTTTGGATACCTATCGGTTTCGACCACCGCAAGCAAGCCGGTAAATCTTTGCCGCACGCTTTTAAGGGAACTTTCGACGGCAACGGTCATACGATATATAATTTCAGCGCGGAAAAATTCTTAAATGCGATAACTTCGACGGGGACGACGGAGAGCGCGTACAAATATGCGATTGAAGCCGACGGAGTAAGCGTTGAACTTTATTCCGCATACGACAATTCGAATAACGACGCAACTTTCCATTTCTATGAATTTCACTACGGCTTTTTCGGAGCGACGGGTAACGCTACCGTAAAAAATCTGAATATCGATACGTTTAATTTTAATTATAAAGATATTTGGGACGAGGCGGCAGACGGTTCGGCGAAAAAACTTCTTTTGCCCGACAGCGTTGCGGCTCTTATAGGATTTGCGGGCGGACAGATAACGGTAGAAAACTGTACGGTCGGAAACCCTGACGCCGACAGTCGGATAGTCGGCGCGGATACGGCGTCGGGTTTAATCGGACGCGCTTATTCCGGTGTTGACGGAAATGCTTTCGGTACTTCGGGAAATAAAATGCCTGTTATAATAGAAGACTGCACGAGCTATGTAAATCTCGGTTGCAAAGACGAATCGGTTACTTCCGACGGCAACAAAAAGGGCGGCATTTTAGCTTACGCTTATTGGATTGACGAAATTCAACTTATAAATTGCAAAAACTACGGCGATATTTACGGAACGTATATCGGCGGTATGATTTCGTACACTCAGGACGGCGGCGTAAGAATGACTTTCGACGGATGCGAAAACTACGGAAATTTATATCAATACGTTCAGATAATCGGCGGCGTAACAAGCGGGTTCGGCGGAGTTTCCCACTATGCGGGCGGTATAGCCGGCAGACTGTATTCGCACAGCCCGAGCCCGGTAAGTTTTTCTATGACGGACTGCATTAACTACGGAAATATCGTTTGCGACACGGCTTATGCGGCGGGCGGTATCTGCGGCAAACTTTATATGAACGCTAATAGCGCTACCGTTAAAAACGTAATCAAAGGGTGCTTTAACTACGGCGATATTACCGTAAACAACGCTACCGTAAAGGATACGGGCGGAAAGGACGTTTCGAGTATATGCGGCGGAGCTATCGGCGAACTTACATTCAACGACGCAAAATCCGTCGTCGGCGTAGGCAACGTCGGAAAAGTCGCGGGGGGGGGTACCGTTAACGGTTGCGTCGGTACTTCGAGCGGCAAATTTACTACGTTGTATTTAATAAACGGTTACGAGTTATAGAATAGAACAGCGGGAGAAATAGAAAAGTGAAACAGAAAACTTTAAGTATTAAAAATCTGTTGGCGGCGGCAATATTCGCAGCGCTTGCGCTCGTAACGGGCGCGGTGGCTGTGGCGGTTAAACCCGTAAGCGCGGCAAGTACGTACGAGCTTATTTATGCCGACCCATACAATAACGTAATACAGGGAATAGAAATCAACGGAACCGATACGGTCGTAGTCGATATTCCCGAAGAAGTTACTACGATAGAGCGCGGCGCGCTTGCGGACAAAAGAATTGCGGGCGTTAACTTTGCCGCGAACGGCAATCTCAAAACGATAGGCGATTTTGCGTTCGGCGATACGAAGATAAGAGGAGTCGTTATTCCCGAGGGCGTAACGGGCATAGGAGCAGGCGCGTTTGCAAGCTGCTCGAATCTCGAAACGGTAACGCTTCCCGACAGTCTGTTGACGGTAGGGGAAGGCGCGTTCGTTAACACGACGAGCGAACTTAACGTTGTTTTGCCGAACAATCTTAACGCAACTTACGACGAGAACGCTTTCTCGAAAAGGAACGTTCCCGTATTTATATCGGAAAACGAAGAAGTACGCGCGGGAATAGCCGAAAAGCTCGGTCTCGACGCGGGCGCGAAAGTCGCATATCCCGTTACTATAAGATATAATTATCTCGGAACGGTTATCGACACCGAAACAAGACTTTTCGGAAAACCTTATTCGTTTGCGCAAGTCGGCGGCGCGTGGAAAACCGTTGCGATTGCCGATACCGACCCCGTAGGCACCGTTATAACTAAGAACAGACGTTGGTATGCAAGCGAAACCGCCGAGCAGATACCTGCTAATATGGTAGTTGCGTCCGCTATGACTCGAATGCTTGCCGAAGAAGGCGTAACGGTAATTGATTTGTACTCTTTTGCCGAAGCGGACGAACAGAAAGTATTTATCGCTCGCAACGATATAGTTTACGACGGCACGGAGCACAGGCTCGATTCGCTGAATACGCTTTTAATGCCCATAAGCGACCAAATAACTTCCGATATGACCGTCGAGGTTGTAAGTTATACGAAGCCGGGCGCATCAGAACCCGAAACCGTTCGTCCGTCTGTCGTTTGCAACGCCGGCGTTTACGTTATGAGCGTTTCTTTCGGCGACAATACGGAAGAATTTACTATTAACGTAGCGCGCAAGAAAATAAATCTCGCGGCTTACGAAAATCTTTTCTGGAAAGTTACGCGGCTGGGCGATGACTCTGCCGACGAAAACCTTATAAGTTCGGCGGATACGAAAGTTTATCTTTATAAGAAAGCAGACGGCAGCATTGTGCCTATGAATAACGAGCTTTCGAGTATGACCGGATACGTAAGCTACGAAGTAAAGACCGTACGCTATTCGGTAGTAAGAAAGCGCGAAACTACGGTAACCGTAGGACTTGCGGCTAACGAAGCGTATGAGAGCATTGTATATACAAACGAAACGGCAACCGAAGTCGGCAAATATGCGTCGTCGGCTGTTATAACTCCGTCCGACAACTACGAATTCGAATTAAGGTATGCGCCCGCAGACGCTATAAAGCGCGGCGTTACCGTTCAGATTGCAAGCGACGGCACGGCTACCGTTACGAAAGATTGGTATATCGTAGATATCAATAACTGGGTTGTTGACGAGAATTATAACGTTTACGAAATAGCCGACCGCGAATACGGCGTGGGTAGATTCCCCGTACCGTATCTTGCTGGCGACGTTTATGAAGACGAATTCGGTAAAGACGAGGACCCCGTAAGAATGACGCTTTTCTATAACGGCGTTCAGATAGGCGGCACGTTCCGCCGCGGAGCGGAGTTCGAAGAGTACCTTAACGCAGGTATTCCCGCGGGCGAATATACGCTGAATTTCGAAGTCGGTAAAGTTGTTGGCGGTTATTATAAAACTTACGATTCCGACGGAAATATAATTTGGGTTCAAAAGAACGCCGACGCATTTAATTCTTCCGTAAGTTTTACCGTTACAAAGGCGAAAATGCGCGACGCTTACGTCAACGCGATAAATTCCGCTCTTAAAGGCGCGAAGTTCGAAGCTGCGTTCGACGGCAGAGTTCATCTGTACGAAGACGACGGGAACGGAAGTATCGCCAAGGCTTTGGAAGGTCTTTCGCGCGATATTCCGCCGCGCTCCGCCGTATGGCTCGATTCTAAGTACGACTCTTATTTCGACGAAGTTAAAATACTGTACAATCTGCGCCGCTCGCAGACCGACGAATATTTCGAGTCGGTAGATACGATAGACCCCGACGAGTACACCGTTTACTATAAGATTGATTCAAAGAATTATCTTTCGTCGATTGATACTATCGGAGATAACGAAGACAGAAACGACTATTATTTTAACGTGGTAATAGTGCGCACGGTACTTGTGCCGCAGATTTCTTCCAAAAGGTACAACGGCGAAAAGCAAATCGCGGAAATCGAGCCCAACGATATTTACTATATCATAAAGAACGACGGCGGCGTTTCGGCGGGAACTTACGAAGTCGTTCTCAAATTCCGCAACCCCGCTTGCTACCGTTGGCAGGGCGACGAAACGGGTAGCGACAGCATAACGCTCGAATTCGTGATAGAACAGGCGTCGAACGGTTGGGTAAGCGAGTTGTCTATTCAGAACTGGATAGTCGGTCGCTACGACCCCGAAGTAAACAAGGCTGTCGGCAGTGCGAAATTCGGCAACGGCGCAAAACGCGTAACGATAACCGATATGAACGGCAACGTGGTTTACGATTCCGTAGACGGTATAAACAAACTTAAAGACGCCAAGGTCGGCACTTACGGGCTTAGAGTGGTTATAGAAGAAACTGCCGACTACACGGGCGTTTCCGATTCGATATTCTTCCGGATTTACAAGCGCCCCGGGCTTGCTTGGTGGGTAACTCTGATAATAGTAATAGCCGCGCTCGGAATTGCGGCGGGCGTTCTCGTTATACTGTGGAAGAAAGGCGTAATAGAATTGCTTACGGGCAGAATAACGCTCGCTATCCGCACGAAAGCGACGGTAGACGCTACGATTGCCGCAGTTCGCGCAAGCAAAGTTGCCGAAGAAGCAAAGATTTCGGTAGCCAACGCCAAGGCGAAAGAGCGCGCTCAGCAACGCAGGGCGGCGGCGGAAGCCGAAAAGGCTCTGCCCGTGGAAGAAAAAGCGGCGGCTTTGGAAGCCAAGGCAAAGGCGGCGGCGGAACGCGCCGAACGTATGAGAGCCAAGTCCGAAGCTATGCAGGCGCGTGCGGAACGTATGCGCGAAGAAGCCGCTAAGGCAAGCGATACGACTGCCGAAGAAGTAACCGAAAATTCCGCCGAAGTTGCGGCTGAACGGGAAGCGGCGGCTACGACCGACGAAAATCAAGAATAACATTAAATCAAATAAATAAAGGAGAGCGAAAAAATGTCGTTAAAAAAGGAATTGGCTAAGGAAATGCAGATTTTGGAAGCTGAGATTAAGGAACTCGAAATCAAGCGTTCGCGTTCGCAGGCGTCGCTTATCGAAGCTCTTATCAGCAAGAGAGACCCCGACGAAACCGAAATGCAATTTTTCAGAACTTACACCGCCGAGATAGAAGTCAAGCGCGAAAGACTTGCGAATATGACTAAACAGTTGGAAAGTATTCTTTGATTGCAGGCAAACAAAACAGTCGTTCGGAAATTTATTCCGTGCGGCTGTTTTTTTTCGGATAATTTGCCGTCTTTGGCTTGCGTTTCGGAGCAAAATGCGGTAGAATAGAAAGAGCGGAATTTTTCGCGGACAAAAGATAAAGGAAGTACGTTTATGAAGTTGGCTTACGGTGTAAAAGACAGACCGAAAGCGGGACAGCTCGTATTGTTCTCGTTGCAACAGTTGCTCGCCATTCTGGCGGCTACGATAGCTGTTCCTATGATTATAAAGAACGGAATGTCGCCCGCGGCGGCTCTGTTCGGCGCAGGTGTTGGAACGCTCGTTTACCTGCTGTTTACAAAGTTCAGAAGCCCCGTGTTTCTCGGAAGCTCGTTCGCTTTTCTCGGAAGTATGGGCGCGGCGTTTGCCGGCGGCGTTTCGATGTCGCTCGGGTATTTGGGACTTATTCTCGGCGCGGTGTTCGCGGGACTTGTGTACGTTGTTATCGCGCTCGTAGTAAAGTTCGCGGGCGTTAAGTGGATAAATAAAATTATGCCCGCGGTCGTTATAGGACCTACGGTCGCCATTATAGGGCTTTCGCTCGCGGGTAACGCGATAGGCGACCTTATGTCGGGAAGCGCGGCTTACGAAGTCGTTAACGAAGTAGCCAAGATAGTCAACGGACAAGCCGTTATCGAACAGGTTACAAGCTCGGTAACATATGCGAATACGTTCATAGCTATGCTTTGCGGACTTGTAACGCTTGCCGTTACTATTATCTGCTCGGTTTACGGCAAAAAGACGATTAAAATGATACCGTTTATTATCGGAATTATGGCCGGTTATGCTTTGGCGGCGATATTTACGGGATTCAGCTATCTGCCCGGCGCGGAAGCGTTGCGCGTTATAGATTTTACGCCGTTTACTACGCTCGGAACGGCTAAGGCGTGGTATCCCGACTTCGCGTTTGTCGAAGCGTTCAAGGGTGGGTACGGAAACGCGAATATCGGCGCGTACATAGGTACGATAGCCGTTGCGTATATTCCCGTCGCGTTCGTCGTGTTCGCGGAACATATTGCCGACCATAAGAACATTTCTTCGATTATAGAAACCGACCTTTTGGAAGACCCGGGGCTCAGCCGCACTTTGCTCGGCGACGGCGTCGGTTCTATCGCCGGTGCGTTCTTCGGCGGATGCCCCAACACTACCTACGGCGAGTCGGTCGGGTGCGTGGCAATTTCGGGTAACGCGTCGGTTATAACGATATTCGTAACCGCGATAATGGCTATAATAAGCGCGTTTTTGGCTCCGTTTACGCTGTTTCTGTCGAGTATTCCCAAATGCGTTATGGGCGGCGTGTGCATTGCGCTTTACGGGTTTATCGCGGTTTCGGGTCTTAAAATGATTCAGCATATCGACCTTAACGATAACCGCAACCTGTTCGTAGTGTCCGTTATTCTGATTGCGGGCGTGGGCGGAATGAGTCTTGTATTCGGCAAGGTTACCGTTACGGAAGTCGCTTGCGCGCTCATTCTCGGTATACTCGTCAACTTGCTCGTAAATATCGGCGCTAATATCAAGGATAAGAAAAACGAGTCTGTTGCGGAAGAAACGGCGGCTGTAAATCGGAATGCCGCTACCGCGGAAGAAACCGCAACCGAAAAAACCGAATAAAACAAAGGGGGACTTGTTACGGTGAGCAGTTACAAGAATTATAAGAACGTTTTTATTTTCGACCATCCGCTTATCAAGCATAAGGTTTCCATTTTGCGCGATAAAAAGACGGGTATGAAAGAATTCAGAGAGCTCGTCGAAGAAATCACGACGATGATGACTTACGAGAGTATGCGCGACGTGGAACTCGTTCCCGTGCAGGTGGAAACGCCGCTCGAAGTTACTACGCAGTACCGCGTTCCCGAAGAAAGCGTTGCGATTGTTCCTATCTTGCGCGCGGGGCTGGGAATGGTCAACGGCGTGCATAAGGTTTTCCCGACGGCGAGAGTCGGTCATATCGGTATGTACCGCGACGAAGAAACGCTCGAACCCAACGAATATTATTGCAAGTTGCCGCAGGGTATAGAAAATAAGACGGTGTTTCTTATCGACCCTATGCTCGCAACGGGCGGCTCGGCGTGCGACGCTCTCGACGCGCTGAAAAAACGCGGTTGCAAAAAGATTAAACTTATGTCGATTATCGCCGCGCCAGAGGGAATCGAAAAGGTTGCGAAATCGCATTCGGACGTTCCCGTGTACGTTTCGACGCTCGACAGACAGCTCAACGAAAACGGTTATATTCTGCCGGGACTCGGCGACGCGGGCGACAGACTTTTCGGCACGAAATAATTTTTTTGAGTATTGGGTATTTATATAACAGAGTTTGCTATATAACAAATAAACGAAAAAACAAAAAGCAAATAAAAAAAGAACCGTTGCGGCGTAAAGCGACGGCTCTTTTCGTTTGGGAGCGGTTATAAAACTTTGTCTGCGACGGTTATTTTGCGTAATACTCTGCACGGATTGCCGACGGCAAGCGAACCGTCGGGTATGTCTTTCGTAACTACCGAGCCCGCGCCTATTACGCATCCGTTGCCGATTTTTACGCCACCTATAACGGTTACGTTGCTTGCAAGCCAGCAGTCGTTGCCGATTTCTATCGGCTTTGCGTACTCGTAATTGTACGGAGTTCCGTCGGCGCGTTTGCGCATATTGCGTTCCGACGGCAAAAGCGGGTGAACGGGCGTTACTATCGAGCAGTTCGGTCCTATCATAACGTTGTTTCCGATTTTTACGGGCGAGCAGTCAAGGACGGTAAGATTGAAATTCGCGTAAAAATTTTCGCCTATATGAGTATTTATTCCGTAGTCGAAGTAAATAGGTCCCTGAAAAAAACCGCTTTGCTCTTTATTCGGAATAAGTTCGCTCAAAATTCCGTCGCGCTTTTGCGTTTCGGTTTCGTCCGTTTTATTGTATTCGCAACACAAAACGTGCGCGCGCTGTCTTATGCCCGCAAGCTCTTTATCGGTAGGGTCGTAGATTTTGCCCGCAATCATTTTCTCTTTTTCGGTCATTTCCGTACTCCTTTTATTTTTCGGCGCGTGCGGCGAGCGCGGTATATTTGTTTACGAATTCGCTTTTGGCGTTCGTGTAGCCGTCGCGGTCGTGCTCGTATTTTTTCCAAAGCCCGAGTTTAAGCGTTTCGTACTCTTTTGCAACGTTCGGGTGCGCGATAAGGTAATCTCTGAACGCAATTTCCGCGTTGTCGCCCGCTTTGCGTATATGAACGTGGAACACGTTTTCGGCAAAGCCGCTCTCGGTGTAGCCCTTGTTCAGCGAAATTCTGTCGGCAGTTTCGGACATTACCGTAAATCCGCCGCGCTCCAATGCCTTAGCCGCTTGCCCGATATCCGCGCCGCTCGGCATTTCTATCAGTATGTCGATTATCGGCTTTGCCATAATTCCGCTTACGGCTGTACTGCCTATGTGGCTTATTTTCGCGCCGCATTGCAACAGTTTTCCGATTTTCGCCGCTTCTTCTTTGTAGAGTTTTTTCCAACTCGGATTGTGCTCGGTTAAAAATATAGGGAAAAGCTGCCACAGCTCTTGAAGCGTCATTTCCGAAAGTTTTTTGCTCATAAAAGTATTTTAACATATTCCGCGCGGGTATGGCAACCCGATTTATAGCGCGACTATGAAAAAATATACGTAAAATTCTTGACAAAGGCACGCGGGGGGGGTATAATTATACAGTAATTTATATAATTATACATAATTTATTATTTCACGGGAGAGATAAAAAAGTGAAAAAGAAGATTGTAGTTGCCGTTTTGGCTGTCGTGCTTGCCTGTGCGTTTGCGCTCGTGGGTTGCGGAGCAAACAAGAACAACGTAAAAATTGTAGAAGTTAAACTTACGGACGAAGAATATGCGTTCGGCGTCGACAAGGCGCAAACGGACTTGAAAAACAGAATCAACGCCGTTTTGGAAGAAATTATGGCGGACGGGACTCTCGGGGATATCGCGGAAAAATATTTCGACGATTCAAAAGAGAGCGAGCGTTTGAAGATTGACGGCGGTTCGGTGGACGGTTCTAAGGCAGATAAGCAACTTGTCGTTGCAACCAACTCTGATTTCGAGCCGTTCGAATATAAAGCAGGCAATCAATTCACGGGTATAGATATGGAAGTCGTTAAACTTATCGCCGACAGACTCGAAATGGAACTCGTTATCGTCGATATGGACTTCGATTCCGTCGTAACGTCGGTAGGTTCGAATAATATCGACTTGGCTGTTGCGGGTCTTACCGTAAGCGATGACAGAAAGTTGTCCGTTGATTTTACTACGTCTTATTACAAGGCAAGTCAGATGATAATCGTAAAAGAAGACAATAATGATTTCGACGGTTGCACGACTGTCGAAGCAGTCGAAAACGTTCTGAAAGGACTTGCGGGTAAAAAAGCAGGCTATCAGAACGGAACGACGGGCGGCGAATATATAAAGGGTAGCGAAGATTTCGGTTTCGCGGGTTTTTCGAACATAACTGCGCAAGGTTACGATTCGGGCGCGTTGGCTGTGCAAGACCTTAAAAACGGAAATATAGATTTGGTAGTTATCGACGAAATGCCCGCAAGGTCGATTGTTAAGAAAACGAATAAGTAATTTTACGATATGTGGCAGGTTTTTCACAAAAGTTTTATTACTAATAAAGGTTACCTAGACGTACTCAAAGGTCTGGGTAATACTTTTTTAATCGCAATACTGGGACTTATTATCGGTATAATTATCGGCGTGGTTATTGCCGCCGTAAAGGTATATCCGTCTAAGAGTAAGTTTGCCGCAGTGTTGCGCGGAATTGCGGAATTATACGTAACTATTTTGCGCGGAACGCCTATCGTAGTGCAGTTGCTGCTTATGTATTTCGTGTTTTTGCCCGCAGTCGGTATAGCCGCAAACAACGTAGTAGTCGCTATAATCGCGTTCGGGCTGAACAGCGGCGCTTACGTTTCGGAAATAATCCGCAGCGGTATAAATTCCGTCGATTCGGGGCAAATGGAAGCGGCGCGTTCTTTGGGCTTCGGGTACGTGCGTTCTATGCGGTACGTTGTTTTGCCGCAAGCGTTCAAAAATATAGTTCCGACTTTGGGCAACGAGCTTATCGTGCTTATTAAGGAAACTTCGGTCGTAAGTTTTATAGCCGTTCTCGACGTAACGAAAGCGTTCAGGTCGATTGCATCGTCTAACTACGAGTACGTAATTCCGTACCTTATGCTTGCGCTTGTGTATCTTGTTATCGTAATCGGCTTTACGTTCGGTATACGCGCGATAGAAAGGAGAATGAAGAAAAGTGATAGACGTAGTTAATTTGTCAAAGAGCTTCGGCGACCATCTCGTTCTCGACGATATTACCGAAACGATTCACGAAGGCGAAAAGGTTGCGATTATAGGTCCGTCGGGCAGCGGAAAAAGCACTTTTCTGCGTTGTCTTAACTTGCTCGAAGAACCCACGAGCGGCAAAGTATATTTCGAAGGGGCTTGCATAAACGACCCCGAAACGGATATAAACGTTCACCGTCAGAAAATAGGCATAGTTTTTCAGCACTTTAATCTTTTCAACAATATGACGATACTGAAAAACATTATGCTCGCGCCGTATAAACTCGGTTGGAAAAATTCAAAAGCCGAAAACAGACGCAGAAAGAACGAATATAAATCGCTCTTGCGCGAATACAAAGCCAACCTTAAAAAAGAGAAGAACGGCGAAAAGGTAAGCGGGCAGACAGAACCGCCCGTTGCGCCTGCGTATATTCTTAAAGAAGAAGTATATAAGTCCGTAGAGCGCAAGGCTTATTCTCTGCTCGACAGGATAGGACTTAGGGACAAAGCAAGCTCTTATCCGTCTACGCTTTCGGGCGGGCAGAAACAGCGTATTGCGATTGTCCGTGCTTTGGCGCTCGACCCGAAAGTTATGCTTTTCGACGAGCCTACCAGCGCGCTCGACCCCGAGATAGTCGGCGAAGTGCTTGCCGTTATCCGCGAACTTGCCGACGAGGGTATGACTATGGTAATAGTTACTCACGAAATGGGTTTTGCCCGCGAAGTCGCAACGCGCGTTATGTTTATGGACGGCGGAAAGATTATCGAGCAGGGTCCGCCGAAAGAAATCTTCGGAAATCCGCAAAGCGACAGGCTCAAAACGTTCCTTTCGAAAGTGCTGTAAATAAAGCGTATATCCGCACGCGAGAAAATTTCAGAAAATTTTAGAAAAAAAAGTAGTGTCTAAACAGTTGACACTACTTGTTTTTTTGTGATATTATTAAATAATGTTGCATTGTCGCAAAAATAGCGTAAAACACACGTTTTTTATGTTTTACTCGGCAATTTTGTAGGGGCAACAGCCATTTCAATGAAATTATTGTAACCTATTCGGAAAAAAATATCAATGATTTCGAGCAATAATTTATAAAAAATTTTTTCGCGTTTGAATTTTCGCGGGAAAATCGAAATATGTAAAAACTAAATATCTTAGGAGAGTTTTAATGTCCGAGAGAACCATTAAAAAAGTCAGGTACGGAAACACGGAACGCCGCAGTTTCGCGCAAATCAACGAAGTAATAGATATGCCGTACTTGATTGAGGTACAGAAGTCTTCCTACGACGAGTTCTTGAATAACGGTATTGCCGAAGTTTTCAAGGACTTTTCGCCTATTACGGATTTTTCCAACCGTATAGAGCTTCACTTCCTTGACCACCATTTGGAAATGAAGCCCAAGTACACGGAAAAAGAGTGTAAGGACCGCGACGCAACGTATTCGGTGCCGCTCAAAGTCAACGTACGTCAGATTAAGACGGAAACGGGCGAAGTAATCGAGCAGGAAGTTTATATGGGCGATTTCCCGCTTATGACTCCGAACGGCTCGTTTATAATAAACGGAGCGGAACGCGTCGTCGTTTCTCAGCTCGTTCGTTCTCCCGGCGTATACTTCAATTCTACCGCCGACCAAAGAACGGGACAAGCTCATTACAGCGCGACCAATATTCCGTCCCGCGGCGCGTGGCTCGAATTTCAGGAAGACGACAAGGGTATTCTGTGGGTTCAGGTGGACAGAACGAGAAAGGTTCAGGCGTC
Organism: Clostridia bacterium; assembly: GCA_013316045.1. Classification (GTDB taxonomy): domain Bacteria; phylum Bacillota; class Clostridia; order Christensenellales; family Pumilibacteraceae; genus RACS-047. The sequence continues at coordinate 8,160 of WSNJ01000026.1, read as the reverse complement.
CGTTCTTTTGCGCGCGCTGTATTCGGTAACCAACGACCCGAGATTTCTCGAAAACGAAAAGCGCAGTTGGATAAACACGGGCAGAGATTTTGCAACCGACGAGCAGATTAACGCGCTGTTCGGCAACGAAAAACTTATGGTCGACACGACCGATAAGGACCTTGCCAAAACTCCGGACGAAGGCGTTATCGAACTCAACAGAAAGTTGCGCCCCGGCGAAGTTCCGAACGTGGATTCGATTAAGACTTACATCGAAAACCTTTTCTTCGACAGAAGAAAGTACGACCTGAGCCGCGTAGGTCGCTACAAGTACAACAAAAAGCTGAGCCTTGCTATGCGTATAGCGGGTCATACCGCCGCTAAGGACGTTGTGGACGCCGACGGCGTTTGCTACGTAAAAGCGGGCGAAGTTATCTCCGAACCCGTTGCCTTGAATATTCAGAACGCTGGCGTAAACGAAGTCGCGCTCAAAGTAAACGGCGAAAAAGGCGAGTTTACGGTTCTGGGAAATTATCACGTAGACGCGAAAAACTATTTCGATTTCGACCCGAAAGAAATCGGCTTGAACGAAAAAGTTTACTATCCCGTTCTCAACGCTTATATCGAAGCCGCAAAGGGCGATAAAGAAGTTCTTAAAAAACTTTGCGCCGAGAACGTCGAAAAACTTATAGTAAAGCACATTCTCGTCGAAGACGTAATGGCTACTATCAACTATATAATAGGTCTCCGTTACGGCGTAGGTTATTGCGACAATATCGACCACTTGGGTAACCGCCGCGTAAGGAGCGTAGGCGAGCTTTTGCAGAATCAGTTCCGCATAGGTATTGCGCGTCTCGAACGCGTTATCCGCGAAAGAATGCAGATTCAGAACGAAGCGGAAGTTACTCCGACGTCGCTTATCAACATACGTCCCGTATCGAGCGCGATAAAAGAGTTCTTCGGTTCGTCGCAGTTGTCGCAGTTTATGGACGAAACGAACCCAATAGCCGAGCTTACGCACAAGCGTAAACTTTCGGCGCTCGGTCCCGGCGGACTTAACCGCGAACGCGCGTCGTTCGAAGTCCGAGACGTTCACTACACGCACTACTCGCGTATGTGCCCGATAGAAACGCCGGAAGGTCAGAACATAGGTCTTATAAGCTCGCTGTCGGCTTATGCGAGAATCAACGAGTACGGCTTTATCGAAGCTCCGTACCGCAGAGTAGACAAAGAAAACAAACGCGTAACGGAAGAAGTTCATTATCTTCCCGCAGACGAAGAAGACAGATACCGCGTAGCTCAGGCTACCGAGCCGCTCGACGAAAACGGCTGGTTCAGAAACGAGCGCGTGCTCTCGCGCTACCGCGACGATATTTCGGAAAAGAGCCGCGACGAAATAGACTATGTGGACGTAAGCCCGCGTCAGATGATTTCGGTTGCTACCGCGCTCATTCCGTTCCTTGAAAACGACGATACGAACCGCGCGCTGATGGGCTCCAATATGCAACGTCAGGCTGTTCCGCTCTTAAAGCCCGAAGCTCCTATCGTAGGAACGGGCATAGAGCATAAGATTGCTTACGACTCGGGCGTTATGGTAATAGCGCGCAAGGACGGCGTAGTCGATTACGTAGACGCGGACGAAATTATCGTAAAAGAGTCCGACGGCAAAAAGTGCAGTTATACTCTGAGAAAGTTCGTAGGCTCTAACCAAGGCACTTGTATAAATCAGCGTCCGATAGTAAGCAAGGGCGACGCTATAACCAAGGGTCAGGTTCTTGCGGACGGACACTCGACCGAAAACGCGGAACTCGCGCTCGGCAGAAACGTTCTCATCGGTTTTATGGCGTGGGAAGGTTACAACTACGAGGACGCTATTCTCGTATCCGAAAAGATTGTTAAAGACGACGTATTCACGTCTATCCATATAAGCGAGCACGAACTCGAAGCCCGCGATACGAAACTCGGCGAAGAAGAAATCACGCGCGATATTCCCAACGTGGGCGAAGACGCGCTTAAAGACCTTGACGAAGACGGTATAATAAGAATAGGCGCGGAAGTAGATTCGGGCGATATTCTCGTAGGTAAGGTTACTCCCAAGGGCGAAACCGAGCTTACTCCCGAAGAAAGACTGTTGCGCGCTATATTCGGCGAAAAGGCGAGAGAAGTCCGCGATACGTCGCTCAGAGTTCCGCACGGCGAAGGCGGTATAGTCGTAGACGTAAAAGTATTTACGCGCGCAAACCGCGACGAAATGAGCCCCGGCGTAAACAAGCTCGTCCGCGTGTACATTGCTCAGAAGCGTAAGATTTCGGTCGGCGATAAGATGGCGGGACGCCACGGTAACAAGGGCGTTATCTCGCGCATACTTCCCGAAGAAGATATGCCGTTTATGGCGGACGGCACGCCGCTCCAAATCGTGCTCAATCCGCTCGGCGTTCCTTCGCGTATGAATATAGGTCAGGTGCTCGAAGTCCACTTGGGACTCGTTGCAAAGGCTCTCGGCTGGAAAGTCGCAACCCCCGTATTCGACGGCGCCGTCGAAAGCGGAATCAAAGAGCTGTTGGAGCAGAACGGTTTCGTTTCTCCCGACGGCAAAGTAGACGGTAAAATTCAGATGTTCGACGGCAGAACGGGCGAACCGTTTGAAAACCGCGCGACCGTCGGCTATATGTATATGATAAAACTTATCCACTTGGTAGACGATAAGATTCACGCGCGTTCGACGGGTCCTTACTCGCTCGTAACTCAGCAGCCGCTCGGCGGTAAAGCTCAGTTCGGCGGACAGCGTTTCGGAGAAATGGAAGTTTGGGCGTTGTACGCTTACGGCGCGGCGAACATTTTGCAGGAAATTATGACCGTAAAATCCGACGACGTTGTGGGCAGAGTAAAGACTTACGAATCCATAGTAAAGGGTCTTAACGTTTCCGAACCCGGCGTTCCCGAATCGTTTAAGGTTCTTATCAAGGAATTGCAGGCGTTGGCGCTCGACGTAAAAGTTCTTACGGAAGACAAAGTCGAGATAGGCATAAAAGACCTTATCGAAGACGAAGGCGAAGAAGTCGAGAGCGATACGAGAAGAAAGAAACACTTCGAAGGCGGCGAGCTGTTCCTGGATAACGAAATCGACCTTACGGAAAACGCGTTCAAGGACGATTTGCTCGAAGACGATATAGAAACCGACGGTTTCAGCCTTATAGAAGACGACAACGACGACTTCGATTTCGACGACCCGTTTGCCGACAGAATACTTACCGACGACGATTTGCTTGAAGACGAAACGGAAGAAACCGAACCCAAGAAAAAGGGTAAGCGTTCCAAGGAATAAGAGGAGAATCAGAATAAATGTTTGAACTTAATAATTTCGATTCTATGCAAATAGCGATAGCGGGTCCCAACAAAATCCGCGAATGGTCGCACGGCGAAGTTACGAAGCCCGAAACCATTAACTACCGCACTCAGAAACCCGAGAGAGACGGACTGTTCTGCGAAAGAATTTTCGGACCCACAAAGGACTGGGAATGCCACTGCGGTAAGTACAAGAGAATCCGCTATAAGGGCGTTGTGTGCGATAAGTGCGGCGTCGAAGTAACGCGCGCCAAGGTTCGCCGCGAGAGAATGGGTCATATCGAACTAGCCGCTCCCGTAACGCATATATGGTATTTCCGCGGCGTTCCGAGCAGAATAGGGCTTTTGCTCGATATGCCGCCCAAGAGCTTGGAACAGGTAGTATACTTTGTTAACTACATCGTTATCGAAAAGGGCGAAACCGACCTCGAATACAAGCAGATTTTAACCGACGCGGAAGTTATGAAAGCCCGCGAGAAGTGGGGCGACGCGTTCCGCGTGGGAATGGGCGCGGAAGCTATTAAAGAGCTTTTGCAGCACATAGACCTTAAATCGGAATACGACAAAATAAAGAGCGTAGTAGACAATTCGACGGGACCGAAAAAGGTCAAGGCGATAAAGCGTTTAGATATTATCGATTCGTTCTTAAAGTCGGGTAACGACCCAACCTGGATGGTAATGGACGTTTTGCCCGTTCTTCCGCCCGAACTTCGTCCTATGGTTCAGCTCGACGGCGGCAGATTCGCGACGAGCGATTTGAACGACCTTTACCGCAGAGTTATAAACAGAAACAACCGCTTGAAGAAACTTATGGAACTCGGCGCGCCCGATATTATCGTAAGAAACGAAAAGCGTATGTTGCAGGAAGCCGTAGACGCGCTTATCGATAACGGCAGACGCGGAAAGGCAGTGTCCGGCGCGGGCAACCGCGAACTCAAATCGCTGTCGGGACTTCTTCGCGGTAAGCAAGGCCGTTTCCGTCAGAACCTGCTCGGAAAGCGCGTCGACTACTCGGGACGTTCGGTTATCGTCGTAGGACCCGAACTCAAAATGTATCAATGCGGTTTGCCTAAGGAAATGGCTTTGGAGCTTTTCAAGCCCTTCGTAATGAAAGAGCTTGTTTCTCAGGGTAAAACTCACAATATTAAGAGCGCGAAACGTATCGTAGAAAGGGCGGGTAAAGACGTTTGGGGCGTTTTGGAAGGCGTTATCAAAGAACACCCCGTGCTTTTGAACCGTGCGCCTACGTTGCACAGACTCGGTATTCAGGCGTTTGAACCCGTACTAGTCGAAGGCAGAGCGATAAAGCTCCACCCGCTTGCTTGCGGCGCGTTCAACGCAGACTTCGACGGCGACCAGATGGCCGTTCACGTTCCGCTTTCGGTAGAAGCTCAGACCGAAGCGAGAATACTTATGCTCGCGTCGAACAACATTCTCAAACTTTCGGACGGCAGACCCGTTTGCTCGCCTACGCAGGATATGGTCATAGGCTGTTACTATCTTACGATAGATAAACCCGGCGCAAAGGGCGAAGGCAAGATTTTCGCGGACGTCGACGAAGCCAAGATGGCGTATGCAAACAAGGAAATCGAGCTTCAAAGTAAAATTCAGGTAAGAATGTTCCGTGAAATCGACGGCGTTACCAGGTCGAAGCGCATCGAAACAACGGTGGGACGCATCATATTCAACGAAGCCGTTCCGCAGGACCTCGGATTTGTAAACAGGGATACCGAAGACGGAATGTTCGACCTTGAAATCAACTTCAAGGTTAACAAGAGCAAGCTCCAAAAGATAGTCGACGCTACTTTCAAGCTCAAAGGCGCAACCGAAACCTGCAAAGTGCTCGACAACATAAAAGCGCTCGGCTTTAAGTATTCGACTATCGGGTCTATCACGACTTCCGTATTCGATATGCACATACCGCCCGAAAAGCAGGAAATTCTGAATGCGGCGGAACAGAACGTTATAAAAATCGAAAACCTGTACCATATGGGTCATATGACCGAGCGCGAGAAGTATACGCGCGTGGTGTACGAGTGGAGCGAAGCAAACAAAAAGGTTACTTCGGCTTTGGAAAAAACTCTCGACGAGTTTAACCCCATAAATATGATGGCGGTTTCCGGTGCGCGCGGTAGTATGAAGCAGATAGCTCAGCTTTCGGGTATGCGCGGACTTATGACGAACCCGCAGGGTGAAACGCTCGAAACGCCGGTTCGCTCGTCGTTCAGAGAAGGTTTGTCGGTTCTCGAATACTTCATTTCTTCGCACGGCGGCAGAAAGGGTCTTGCGGATACGGCGTTAAAGACGGCTGAATCGGGTTACCTTACGCGTAGGCTTGTCGACGTTGCGCAGGACGTTATCATAAGAGAAGACGACTGTTTCCACGGCGAAGCGCCCAAGGGCGTTAAGACGTCGGCAATTATGGAAGGCGACCAGGTAATCGAAAGTTTGGAAGACAGACTTGTAGGTCGCTACGCAGCCGAAGACGTAAAACACCCCAAGACGAAAGAAATCATAGTAGCAACGAACGAAATGATTTCGGAAGAGCAAGCCAAGAAAATTACCGAAGCCGGTATTTCGGAAGTTACCATCCGTTCGGTACTTACCTGTAAGAGCAAGCACGGCGTTTGCGCCAAGTGCTACGGTAAAGATATGGCGGGAAGTTCTATCGTTAAAATCGGCGAAGCTGTCGGCATAATAGCGGCTCAGAGTATAGGCGAACCCGGTACTCAGCTTACGATGCGTACGTTCCACACGGGCGGCGTCGCGGCGGCGGACGATATAACGCGCGGTTTGCCGCGAGTCGAAGACTTGTTTGAAGCGCGCAACCCGAAAGGCGTTGCCGTTATCGCCGAGTACGGCGGAAAGGTAAGAATAGAAGAAAAAGACGGCGCAAGATATATCTTTATCAAGCAGGACAACGGCAAGGAAGACAGATACGTTATTCCGTTTACCGCGCGCCTTATGCCGAATATCGTTAAGGGCGCGACAGTTCTTGCAGGCGACCCGCTAACGGTAGGACCTATTTACCCGCAGGATATTCTGCGTACTAAGGGTAAGCAGGACGTTCAGAAGTATATCCTTAAAGAAGTTCAGTCCGTTTACCGCAGTCAGGGCGTTCAGATAAACGACAAGCACGTCGAAGTTATCATCCGTCAGATGCTTAAAAAGGTTAAGGTCGAAGACAACGGCGACACCGATTTACTGCCCGGCGAACTTATCGACCTGTCCGCATTCGAAGAAGCGAACGCAAAGACTATGCAGAACTACGGCAGACCCGCGTCGGCTAAGCATACGTTGCTCGGTATTACGAAAGCGGCTCTCGCAACCGACAGCTTCCTGTCGGCGTCGTCGTTCCAGGAAACGGCGAGAGTTCTTACCGAAGCGGCTATCAAGAACAAAATCGACCCGCTAATCGGTCTTAAAGAAAATATTATCTTGGGTAAACTTATCCCCGCAGGTACGGGAATGAAGAACTACAAAGGCATTTATCCCGTAGAGATTTCAACGTCCGAAACGGGCGCGGTTACCGAAACGGTAACGCTTGCCACTTCGCCCGAACAACCGTCCGACGACAGGCGTCAAATAAAAATTTAAGTATTGCGTATGAGAGAAAGAGCGGCTTGAAATAAAAAAGTCGCTCTTTTGATTTATTAAAAAATCTTGACCGTTTTGTCAAAAAGTGTTATTCTATCAGTATGTTCGAAAAAGCGGAAAAAATCTTAACCGAATACGTTGAACGTGGCGCGAAAGTATGCGTCGCGGTTTCGGGCGGGAAAGATTCGATGTGCTTGCTCGACTTTTGCCTTAAAAGCGGCATTCTGAAAAAAGATAGCGTAAGCGTAGTCAATATAGACCACAAAATACGGGCGGGAACGTCCGAGCGCGACAGTGCGTTCGTCAAGGCGTATTGCGAGAAAAACGGCGTTGAATTTTTCGGATATTGCGTGGATATACCGTCGATAGCGGCGGCTACGGGGCGTAGCGTCGAAGCGGCGGCGCGTGAAGAACGGTATAGGATATTTTCACGACTTGCCGAAAGCGGCGCGTGTAAGTTCGTTTTAACGGCTCACCACGCGCTCGACAACGCGGAAACCGTGCTTATGCACCTGTTTCGCGGCAGCGGTATAAGCGGGCTTAAAGGTATGGAAATTTTAAGCCGCGGATACGTTTTGCATCCGTTTCTGACTACCGAAAAGAGCGAAATAGACGAGTACGCGGAGCGCGGAAATATTCCGTTCGTAACGGACGAAACCAACGCGGACAGCGCGTACAGCCGCAACTTTCTGCGCAACGAAATTATGCCGCTTATCGTGTCGCGGTGGGGCGGCGCGGTGCGGGCTGTTAACTCTCTTTGCGGCGAAGTCGGCGCGGTTATACCGCTTATCGACTCGCTTGCGGACAAATCGCTTATAAGCGTGAGCGGCGGTGTTGCGAGCATAGATTTACGCGCTTTCGGTAATCTTGCGCTTGCGCCGCGCTATGTGATTCGCGCTCTCGAAAGTTTGGGCATAAACTGCGACGCGGAGCGCAAACATATCGACGCCGTCGTTGCTTTGGCTCGGAAAAACACGGGCGCGGCAGTTGATTTGCCGCACGGAGCAAGAGCCGAAAAGACTTACGGCGCGGTAAATATTTTCCGAAAGGTTCAAAAAGAAAAATCGGAAGAATGTGTTCCGTTCGCGCTCGGGTCGGTTGAATTCTGCGGAAAGACGATTGTTTCCGAAAGGGCGGATAAAGCCGAGTTCGGTAAGGCGGGCGAACTTTACTTCGACCTGAAAAAAATTTCGACGGCGCGGTAAGTAATTTCTTTTAAGTTGCCGATAGGCGTAGCGA